>CAUFRO010000014.1 GCA_959027945.1 uncultured Collinsella sp. | reverse complement strand
TGTCCATCCTCGCAGTATCCGGTTCTCAAGGTGCACGCCCCGCGGCTCATCCGGTTCCACCGGGCCGCGCGGCAAGGAGATATATTGCCAGACCGCGAAGCGATGTGGGACGTCAATTCCACTCTTCACAAGTCCTACACAACATATCGCTTCCTATATAAGCAATAGAAAGGCTGGTGCAGAAATGCTGCACGTATCAGATGATGACCCTTCGATTAAGAGATATATAAAGATCGGTCACCTGTAAGTGTCTATCTACCCGCGCTTTTGCTATATAAACCAGCGCCTTAGATAAAAAGAGGGAGCGCCGCGCACGGTGCGACACTCCCCTAGCGATTCAAGAGAATCTATTAGGCCTCGAGAGCCTTCTTGGCGATGGTAGCCAGTTCATTGAAGGACTCGATGTCCTCGTAAGCCATCTGAGCCAGGACCTTACGGTCGAGCTCGATGCCGGCAACCTTCAGGCCGTGCATGAACTGAGAGTAAGAGATGTCGTTCAGGCGAGCAGCAGCGTTGATACGGGTGATCCAGAGAGAGCGGATCTCGCGCTTCTTGTTGCGGCGATCACGATACTGATACTGCAGGGAGTGCTGGACCTGCTCTTTAGCATGCTTGTAAGTACGCGAAGCGGCACCGTAGTAACCCTTCGCACGGTGCATAACGGTACGGCGCTTCTTCTTGGCGGCAACAGCGCGCTTAATACGTGCCATGTTCTATCAACTCCTAGACGGTAAAACGAAAAACGGGGACGCGAACTTAGGCGAGACGCGACTTGATGACCTTGCGGTCGGCAGCGGCGATCTCGGTCTCCTGACGGAAGCCACGCTTACGCTTGGTGGACTTCTTGCTCAGGATGTGGCTCTTGAAAGCCTTGGCGCGCATAAGCTTGCCGGTACCAGTCTTGCGGAAACGCTTCTTGGTGCCGCTGTGGGACTTCATCTTAGGCATGAAATACTCCTTAATCGGTTACAGAACACTAGTTACTTGGTATCGCTTGCCGCTTTATCCTCATCGAAGGCGCCCTTAATCGGGGCGAGCAGCATAAGCATGTTACGGCCTTCCATCTTAGGCTTGGACTCGACCGTAGCGTAAGGCTTGAGATCCTCGGCGAGACGCTCGAGAACGTTAAGACCCTGCTCCGGGTGAGCCATCTCACGGCCGCGGAACATGATGGTAATCTTAACGCGTGCGCCCTTCTTGAGGAAACGCAGAACGTGGCCCTTCTTGGTCTCGTAATCGCCAACGTCGATCTTGGGTCGGAACTTCATTTCCTTGACCTCGACCTTGGACTGGTTCTTACGAGCGGCCTTGGCCTTCATGGCCTGCTGGTACTTGAACTTACCGTAGTCCATGACCTTGCAGACCGGCGGCTCCGCGTTGGGAGCGATCTCGACCAGGTCGAGACCCTGATCGTCAGCGACGCGCTGGGCATCGCGGATGGCGAACAGGCCGAGCTGAGAGCCATCGACGCCAATCAAACGGCACGAAGATGCAGTGATCTCGTCGTTGATGCGGGTGTCATCAGACTTAGCTATTTTCCCTACCTCCATTCATAAAAAAATAACCCGGCGCTTCTTTGCAACCAGGTCGTACACATAGACATCCTCGAAATGAGGAAGGGAATCTAAGTTGTATGACCAGTCAGCTGCTCATTGGCGCCAAAAGGTGGGAACCCTCGGGTTCCTCTTTAGGGCATTGCGGGAACAACGCCTTGCGAATAATAACACGTACCGCGCGTTATCACATTACGTACACGAAAAAGGGGGCCTTGACCCCCGTGAAGCGCAGGTGCATGTATGGTGCCCGAGGCGAGACTCGAAGGGCCTTCGCTTCGCGAAGCCCCGGGCTTCGGGCGCATGGCGCCCTCGCCACGCTCCGCTACAAACAGGCCACGGGCCTGTTTGCTTAACGCTCCGCGCGCTCACGCGAGTTCGTCACGAAAAAGGGGGCCTTACCCCCCTTGAACGCTCACTTGCATGTATGGTGCCCGAGGCGAGACTCGAACTCGCACGTTGTTGCCAACGGTGGATTTTGAGTCCACTGCGTCTGCCAATTCCGCCACTCGGGCACGTAATGCGTGAGTTAGTTTATCACAGCTTTCTGTTGATTAGTCCGAAAATGGAACTTCGAGCATTTCGATAAGCTCAACCTTGCGCAACATCTCCCGCTTACGACATCCACGTCCGTCAACCGAGGCCTCGCCCATCTGGTTGTCATAGGGGTCCTCACGCATGCCATCGAAAGCAGGCACAAATTCAGCCTGGAATCGATTGTTGGCCACCATACGCCACGGGTCGAGATTGCCAAAGTAGTGACGATGACGCCACTCCTCTCCCATCCTGCGCGCAGAGGAACCAAACGATACGTCGGCGTTAAGCCAACCGGTCTGTGGCGTATAGAACTCAGCCCAATCGTGCGGCCCCACCGAATCGGGCGCAACATACAGACCGCTCTGCCAACGAGCAGGCACGCCCGCAATGCGGCACATGGTGATAAACGTGAGCGCCATAACGCCGCAATCGCCGCGGAGCGAATGCGCGCAGTCGTCGGCTATAGATCCCAAAAGCAGGTACGGTGGCTGATAGCGATAGTCGATATGCTGTGTCAGGTAATCATAGATAGCACGAGCGCGATCAAGCGAATCCTCGAGCCCGTCAACGACATTTTCGGTCAGTTGTTGTAAATATGGCGTAAACGCAATGTGCGGACGGTCCTCGGAGGTGTCCTCGGGCAGCGGCGCGTCCATACAGGGATGCGATGGGAGCGCGCCACCATAGATATCGCAATAGGCGGCATCGATGTGATAGCGATAGGTCACCGAGAATGAATGTTCAGTCGAAGATGTCCAGGAGGCTGTACGAGCCGAAACGTTCTCAGAGGCAACGGTGCCCTCCGACGTCATATCGAGAACCTCGATATGAGACTGTTGACGACAGGCGGCGGCAACGGGTAGCCACGCGCGAACAGTCTCTCCCTCCAGAGCCCCGGGGACAGACACGGATGCCTTAAGCGTGATGACGCGAGTCAACCCGTTTTGCGACTCCATCTCCCTGAGCATCTGGTTACGCAGCGCAATGCCGTCCGTAGAATCGGGACGCAGGCCCGGAACCTCCTTGGGATACACGCGAAGCGAATCGAGGAAGTTATCGAGAACAAACAGCTCGCCATCGATAAAGCGCCAGTCAATACGCTTGCGATCAATCAGGTCGTCAAACTGCTCTTCGGTAAACTCTGGCCACTCCTCGCGAATCATCGCAATGGCCCGATCACGCGACACCGAAAAATGAAGCGGCGTCTCAAGCATGCGATACCGCTCGGCACGAATACAAGCAGCCAGCGAAGGCTCAGGATTCTGCTCCAAAAGGCGATCGCAAGCAGCAACAGCCTGCGTCAAATAGCCGGCATCCTTAAGACGAAGAATCTCGGGCGGCAGTCCAATATCGAGATGACGAAAATCATCACAGCAAACATCAACAGAGCAACCAACAGGACCTTCGTCAATAACCTTCCCATCCGAAGGCAAAACATCAACAACAGCCATAACCACTCCCGCGTCGAACGATAGACAACCCCCATTGTACCGAGATAAAAAAGAAAGCCCCCAACAAAGGAGCTCTCAACGCCGATAAACGGTACCTATAAAAATGAATTCAGACTTGTAACCCTGCGGCGTTAAACAAAGGAAGCCCCGTCCCCCGGAACTGTTTCCTTGGCGCGACTTCTGGCGAAGCCAGGGCAATTTATTCAGCCCAGTAACCCAGTAGCGAGTTAACAAAGGAGGCCCCGTTTCCCCGGAGCTGATTCCGTCGCGCGACTTCTGGCAAAGCCAGGTGAGCGCGAGGGAAACAGCGTAGGGGAAACGGGGCCTCCGGCGGGAAGTTAAACCGCTACTTACGCCTTGTTGACGGAGCCAAACTCCTCCATGAGCTCCTTGGTGCGGGCAACGATGTTGTCGCGACCAGGCTTGAGGAGCTTGCGGGGGTCAAAGCCCTTGCCCTGCTGATCCTTGCCAGCCTCGATGTACTCGCGGACGCCCTTGGCGAAGACGAGCTGCAGGTCGGTGTTGACGTTGATCTTGGAGATGCCCAGGGAGATGGCCTTCTTGATCTGATCCTCGGGGATGCCGGTACCACCGTGCAGGACGAGGGGCAGGTCGCCGGTCTGAGCCTTGATCTCGCCCAGACGCTCGAAGGAAAGGCCAGCCCAGTCGGCGGGATATACGCCGTGGATGTTGCCGATGCCGCAGGCGAGGAAGTCGACGCCCAGGTCAGCAATCTGCTTGCACTCGGCAGGATCAGCGAGCTCGCCGTTGGAGGTCACGCCGTCCTCGGTGCCGCCGATGCCGCCGACCTCGGCCTCGATGGACATGCCCTTGGAGTGGGCAAGCTCAACGAGCTCCTTGGTGCGGTCGAGGTTAAGCTGGAAGGTCTCCTCGTGAGAGCCGTCATACATGATGGACGTGAAGCCGGCCTCGATGCACTTGAAGCAGTCCTCGTAAGAACCGTGATCGAGGTGAAGGGCGACGGGAACGGTAACGCCCGTGGCCTCGACGGCAGCCTTGACCATGTCGGCGCAGACCTTGAAACCGCCCATCCACTTAGCGGCACCAGCGGTGCACTGAAGGATCAGCGGAGACTTGGCCTCCTCGGCGGCCTGGAGAATAGCCAGGGTCCACTCGAGGTTGTTGGTGTTGAAGGCACCGAGAGCGTACTTGCCGGCCTCGGCCTTCTTGAGCATGTCTGCTGCGTTGACGAGCATAAAAGAAACCTCCTGTAAGGTTGCTCCGATAACGCCTGAGATTTTACCACGGCGCACCCGAGCATAAACGTTCGTTTGTTCACGAATATCGTCCAAACAGACTTTTTTTGACCGTTTGCCCTACGGAATCGACCCGTTGGGGAAAAATAGCTTGACGTTTGAACGCTTCTCGTGCTTCATAATCTGACTATAAAGCTACACCTGCATGAAAGGGTTCTGCATGAGTTCGCGTGCCATGGTGGTCGAATCGCCATGGCCGGTTAGGCAAACGGTATCGGGCGGGAGAAGCCGGGCGAGCTTGGAGAGCGAGCGCAGAATCGCCGTCTCGTCGCCACCGGCAAGATCGGTGCGGCCGTGGCTACCCGGGAACAGTGTGTCGCCAACAAAGGCGATGCTTCCCTGCTCGGTGGCGGCGAACAAGACAATGCCACCCGGCGTATGCCCTGGTGCCTCGATCACCTGCAGACAGATATCGCCCACCTCGATTGTATCGCCCTCGGCAAGCAAGCGCGTCGGCTCACCCGGGTCGGGCGTCTCGATGCCCCACATAGCTCGCTGTTCCTCGATATTCGCATGCGGCACCGCCACATCCTTAGCGCACAGCTCATACTGGCAGCCCTCGCCAACGATGGTTCGCACGCCGGCAACCCCGCCAACATGATCGGCATGGCCATGAGTGCATACGGCGCCAAGCACGCGTACGCCGGGATGCTCGGCTCGAATATGCTCCACCAAGCGCTCGCCTTCCCACGCAGGATCGATAATCACGCACTCATTGTCCGAAATAGCAGCATAGCTATTGGTCTGAATGGGACCGTTTACGAGCGTCTCGATCTTGACCGATCCCTTGGGAGTTAAATCCAAGGACACAGCACCCATGCCCCTCTCCTCTCTATAGAACTCGAGGCATCAAACGACGCCTCGAGTGTAGCGAATATCGATAATGTGGCGCGTTCGTCGCGACTAAACGCGGCGCTTAAGCTGGGCTCCACCCTCGCCGGGCATCAGGCGGCGCGCGTCGTAGACCGAGTCAACGCTACTGATAGAGGCCAGCAGCGGATCCAGCCCACTCGCATCCGAGATCTCGACCATAAAGCGCAGGGTTGCGATACCCTCGCGGTTGGTCGACGTGGCGGCAGAAAGGATATTGCCGCCCGCATCGCCAATGGCAATGGTGACATCCTTGAGCAGGCCCATGCGGTCCAGGCACTCGACCACGATCTCGACCTGGAAGAGGGTGTCGGCAGCGCCGTCCCACTCCACATCGATCATGCGCTCGGGATGCTCCATAAGACCCTTGACGTTGGGGCAGTTGGCGCGATGCACCGAAACGCCACGGCCGCGCGTGATGAAGCCGACGATGTCGTCGCCCGTCACCGGATTGCAGCAATGCGCCAGACGGACCAGCAGGCCGCTGTTGCTCTCACCCTTGACGATAATGCCGTTGCTGGCGCTCTTGCCGCGCTTTTGCGGCTTGCGGTTGGAGCCGCGGGCCGGCTGCTTGACGACCTCGGCGATAGCCTCGGCCTTGGTGAGCTGTTCTTCGGGCTTGGGGTCCAAGATTTGCTCGACCTTGTTACCCACAGCGCGCGGGGCAACCTTGCCGGCGCCGACGGCGGCAAACAGGTCCTCGAGCTGCTTGTAGTTAAACTGCTCCGCCACGGCATTGAGCGCACGCGTGGATCGCGGCGTAGAGATGCCATACCCGCGCTTACGCAGATCCTTAGCCAGTATATCGCGGCCGGCCGCAGCGTCATCGTCTTTGGTCGCGGCGGCGAAGTAACGGCGAATCTTTGACTTGGCCGAAGGCGTCTTGACGATCTTGAGCCAATCGCGCGACGGTTTGGAGCTCTTGTTAGTCAGAATCTCGACACGGTCGCCCGTCTTGATCTCGTGCGTGAGCGGGGCCACCGCACCGTTGATCTTGGCGCCGACGCAGTGATTACCGACCTCGGTATGAACGGCGTAGGCAAAGTCGAGCGGTGTGGAGCCGGCACGAAGCGCCATGACCTCGCCCTTGGGCGTAAAGACAAATATTTCCTGGTCAAACAAGTCGACCTTCAGCGAGTGCAGGTATTCCTTGGCATCGGTGATCTCGTCAGACGCCGCCCAGTCGAGCGAGTGCTTGAGCCAGTTAATCTGATCGTCCAGACGCTGCGCATCGTTGGTCTTGAAGGCAGACGATCCGCCCGACTTCTTGTACAGCCAGTGGGCGGCGATGCCGTACTCTGCCTGCTCGTGCATCTCGTAGGTTCGAATCTGAATCTCGAGCGGACGGGCCGTAGGGCCGATAACCGTCGTATGGAGCGACTGGTAGTTATTGACCTTGGGCATGGCGATATAGTCTTTAAAGCGACCGGGCATGGGGTGCCACAGCGTATGCACCGCGCCGAGCGTGGAGTAGCAATCGCGCACCGAATGGGTAATAACACGCAGTGCCACCAGGTCGTAGATCTCGGAGAATTCCTTGCCCTTGCGCTTCATCTTTTGGTAGATGGACCAATAGTGCTTGGAACGGCCGTTGATTTGGAAGCCCTCCAGACCAATGCGGTTGAGCTCGTCGGTGAGCGTCTTGATGGTCTCGGCCAGATAGCGCTCGCGGACCTCGCGCGACTCCGCCACCATGCGCGCGATACGCTGGTAGGCATCGGGCTCAAGGTAGAAGAAGGACAGGTCCTCGAGCTCCCATTTAATGGAGCTCATGCCCAGACGGTCGGCCAGGGGCGCATACACGTCCATGGTCTCGCGAGCCTTAAACAGGCGACGGTCCTCACGCAGGGCTGCAAGGGTGCGCATGTTGTGCAGACGGTCGGCAAGTTTGACGATAATGACGCGGATGTCCTTGGACATGGCGAGGAACATCTTGCGCAGCGTAAGCGCCTGCTTCTCGTCCATGCTATCGACTTCGATGTTGGTGAGCTTGGTCACGCCATCGACGAGCTCGGCCACCGTATCGCCAAACAGGCCGGACACATCGGCGAGCGAGGTCTCGGTATCCTCGACGGTATCGTGCAGCAGCGCGGCGCACACCACATCGCAGTCCATCTTGAGATCGGCCAAAATGATGGCCACCTCGACGGGATGGTTGATGTACATCTCACCCGAACGGCGCTTTTGGTTGCAGTGCTTCTCGGCAGCAAAGCAATAGGCCTGCTCCACCTTAGAAAAGTCGTCCTCATTCATATATTTGAGGCACAGGCGCTCCAGCTTGTCGTAGCTGTCCGCCATAATCTCGGGCGGCAGCTCATCGGCATGCTTATAGTGCTCCATCTCCGAGAACGGCTGGAGGGTGGAATCATGGGCGGTACGGGCTGCGGCATCCATCGAGGTCCCCTTCCCCTAGGCCCGCGGTACGATCGGGCGGTTAACTTTGGCTAGCATATCAGAAGCGCACGAATCGAGTGCCCAGCTCCGGAAAGCCGAGAACTCCATGCGCGAGCGCAAGCCCTCCAAATAGCGAATTGACCTGCTCAATTGCACACGGCCCGGGTTTTCTGCCATCGCGATGCGGCGGGTGTCGTCAAACCCCGAAACGCGACAGAAACCAAGCTCTTCGAAGATTCCCAGACCGCTTGCCACCGAGCGCTCGTCAACCGGCGTGCGGGCATCGATGGCAAGGCACATCTGCGCGATATCGATATCGCTCGCACTAAACGAGTCGTCTCCGGTCTTGCCGCGGTTGGAGCGCCACATGGTCTGCAGCGCGCGATAGAGCGTGACGAGCTCATCGCGCTCGGGCGCGTAGCAGTCGAGCAGGCGCTCGTTAATGCGAGCGTCACGCGACGAATAGAGCAAGTGAATCACGGCAGGTTGGCCGTCGCGACCGGCGCGTCCGCTCATCTGGTTGAACTCAATGCTGCCAAACGGCATGTGGTAGAGCACGACATGGCGAATATCGGGCAGGTTCACGCCCTCACCAAAGGCAGAGGTCGAAACGATGCAGCTGAGGCTTCCGTCACGAAACGCTTCCTCGACACGGCGACGATCGGAGCGCGCAAGCCCCGCGTTATAGAACGCGATGCGGGTCGCGCAATCGGGTACCCGCTTGCGCAGCGTCTTGGCAAGCGCCACGGACTGGTCGCGCGAGTTGACGTAGATGACGGTCTTCTCCCCCGTCGCCACGATTGACACCAGGCGGTTCTCGCGGCTCGCAAGATCTCGGTCATCCTCGAGCTGCAAGTTCTCGCGCACCGTCTCGTCGACCACCGTACGGGTAATCGGTAGCACGCGGGCGAGCTCGGCCACAACCGGAGCCGTTGCGGTGGCAGTCGTGGCCAGAACGACCGGGTCGCCCAGGGCCTTGAGGATATCGGGCATGTCGAGATAGGCGCTGCGGTCACCGCCCTTGGCAAGACCGGCATGATGCGCCTCATCGATAACGACAAAACCGATGCGTCCCGAACGCGCAAAGCGGTCGCGGTGAATGGACAGGAACTCGGGCGTCGTGAGCACGATGCCGGTGCGGCCCGAAGCCAAGCCGGCAAACACGTCATCGCGCGCCGCCTCCACGGTCTCGCCGGTCAGCACGCCTACGCCAATGCCAAGCGCGGCCATCGTCGACGAGAGGTGATAGGCCTGGTCGGCAACGAGCGCGCGCAGCGGATAGACAAAGATGCTCGCACGCCCGCGAAGGACTGCCTCGCGCGCGGCATGCACATGGAAGATAAGAGACTTGCCGCGCCCCGTTCCCATAACGGCCAGAACACTTTGGTGATCGGCCAAGGCATCGAGCGCCTCGACCTGCGCACGGTGCGGCTGGTTCGAGCCGATAAAGCTATGGATAAGCGAGCGCGTCAGCTCGGTATAGGAAAGCTGGGCGAGCGTTTGGCGCTTGCGGGACTCCAGACGAAGACCGGCGTCCGCAGGCTCCACGCCGCGGCGAAGCTCACATGCCGGGTCGTCAACGCTGGGCGCCGTGGTATCGCGGACCAAGACATCCTTGATCATGAGCTTTGGCTTTACGCGGCCTTGCCAATGCTCGGCCACGGCCTCGAACACCAAATCGACGGCGCTATCGCAATTGATGAGCTTATCGATCTGCGGCACGCGGAACATAATGGCCGGCACACTCGCGGCGCCATCGGTCGCCACAAAGCGCATGTGCTCGCCGGTTTTGCCCACCACGGCACGATCGCACATTGTCACGCCCTCGGCCGCCAACAGCGGCACCTTGTTGCCCTGGCCAAACGGCTCAAGACGGGAGATCTGCTCGATGGTCTCGATATTTAGCTCGGAGAGGTCAACGGTGGCGGCAACCTCGTCGGTGTCCTCAAAGTCCTCGGCGGGAAGCTCGGACAGCACGGCGGAAAGGCGACGACGGAACTCGTCGAGCTTGGACGCCTCGATGGTCACGCCCACCGCACCCGCATGCCCGCCGCGACGAATCAGCAGATCGGAGCAGCGTTCTACGGCATCGAACAGGTTGACCTTGCCCACCGAGCGACCCGAACCGCGAGCGATACCGTCTTCGATCGAGAACAGCAGCGCCGGCACGTGATAACGGTTGGTCAGGCGGCTCGCCACGATACCCTTGACGCCCTCGTGCCAGCCCTCGCCACCCACGACGATTGCGCGACCGCCATCATAGGTCTCCTCGACCTTTGCCATGGCATCGCGTGTGAGCTCCGCCTCGATCTCGCGACGCTGACGGTTGATTTCCTCGAGCTCGGCGGCAAGCGCGCTTGCCTCGATAGGATCGCGGGCAAGCAGCAGGTCGAGCGCCAGCTTGGGATCGGCCATGCGGCCGGCAGCGTTTAAGCGGGGAATGAGCGAAAATGACAGGCCATCGGCCGTAATGGTAGAGAGGTCGGCCTTGGCGAGCGCGGCCAGCGCGATATAGCCGGGGCGGGCGGTCACGCGCATCTGCTGGATGCCCTCGGCGACCAGCGCGCGGTTCTCGGGCGTCAGCGGCATCATGTCGGACACGGTACCCAGCGCCGCAACCTCTATCAGCGAACGCCAATACGACGGCTTGCCCAAACGCTCGCCCAGGACCTGCACCAGCTTGAGCGCCACGCCGGCACCGGCAAGCTCACGCGAAGGACCCTCGTCCTCGAGCTTAGGGTCGGTCAGAGGCACGCCCTGCGGCACCTGATCGGACGGCTCGTGATGGTCCGTGACCACCAAATCGATCCCCAGGCTCTCAAGATAGGAGACCTCTTCCTTGGCGGCAATGCCGTTATCGACGGTCACGATCAGCTGGGGGCGAGCGAGCTCGTTAACGCGGTCGAGCGCCGCTCGCGAAAGACCGTAGCCCTCGTCAAAGCGATGCGGAATGAACGGCGTGACATCGGCGCCAAACGTGCGCAGTGCCTCGGTCAACAGGCAGGTCGACGTAATACCGTCAACGTCAAAATCGCCAAAGACCGCGATGCGCTCGTGGCTGTGAATAGCGCGCTCGACGCGGTCAGCAACAACCGACATGCCCGGAATAACGAGCGGGTCCGCCCAGTCGCGATCGAGCGAAGGCGTCAAAAACAGCTGGCCTTCCTCGATGGATACAATGCCGTGCGCAACCATAATGCGCGCCACCAGCCCGGGTATGCCCAGGCCAGCCGAAAGCTCCTTTTCGAGCTCGGGGTTTTGCTGAGCGACCGCCCAGCGATGCGTCGTCTTAAGCGATGACATAGGCGCCCACCCCCGATAGGGGCAGGTCGCCGCGATACCTCTCACGGTTCATAGCGATGAGTCCTCTGTGTATGCCCGCTTCGGCAGGCAGATCTGTTGAACGGATTTATTATACCGTGCAGCGTGGACGCAAATCGCCGCAGCACGCCGCGGTTTCGGTAAACGATGCCGGTAATAGCCTCGAAATAATCGAGCGTTTCTGACGCACGGACGCATGCGAGCGTCTAGCATATCCATTCAAAACGGATTCACGAGCAAGGGGAGTCACAAGCACATATGAAGCAATGGGTTGAACTGGGCAAGTTTCTCGCGGGGCACATGCAGGTCATCGTTCCGTTTTGCGTGGCGCTCGGCGTGCTCTTTCCCCAGCAAATCGGCGTACTCAAGCCCATCGTTCCCACCTTGTTTGCTTTCATGACGTTTCAGGGTGCGCTCAGCAACACCTTCCACCAGGTAACCGAGGTATTCCGCCGTCCGCTGCACCTGGTCTTGGCGTTGCTCGTCTCGGCGGTGCTTATCCCTATCGCAGCTTATGCCATGGGATCGTTATTCTTTGGATCCAACCCCAACCTTGTCTGCGGCATCGTGCTCGAGTACAGCGTACCCGTGGCAGTCACTGCCTTTATGTGGATTAGCATGTTCGGCGGCAACGGCCCACTCGCACTCACCATCATCCTGACGTCCTCGGTCATCTCGCCTGTGACGATCCCACTCACGCTCAAGCTCTTGCTGGGCGCCACCGTCTCGATCGATGTGCCGAGCATGATGCAGAACATGGCCTTTATGATCGCCATACCCGCCGTGCTCGGTATCGTCATTAACGAACTCACGCGCGGCTGGGGTCATGAGAAGCTCTCCCCCGCGCTTTCGCCCGCCTGCAAGTTCATGATGATGGGTGTCATCGCGTCCAACTCCACCGCCATGAGCGAGTACGTGCTGCACATGAATGTTGAGCGCTTAGAAGTCGCCCTCTTTATCCTGGCGTTCGCCATCAGTGGCTTTATCATCGGCATCCTGGTCGCCCGCGCGCTGCATCTGCCGTATAGCGAGACGACCACCATGTGCTTTACCTGTGGCATGCGCAATATCTCTTCGGGCGCCGTCATCGCCACGCAGTACTTTCCCGGCGAGGTCGTGTTCCCCGTCATGTGCGGCACGCTGTTTCAACAGGTGTTGGCCTCGATTATCGGGCATCTCTTTGAGCGCCTAACCGGCGAGGAGCGCGCCAAACAGCGCAAGCGGGTCAAGGCCGGCCGCGACGCGATGGCAAGCTAGGCAGCACGCTTTTCGCAGGCGCTCGCCTTGCTACGCGAGCGTTTCCAGATGCGCGCGTAGGCGCTCAGCATCAACATCGAGCGTCGTCTCGGCATTGACCTGGGCCAGACGATAGCCCACAAAGTAGGGCGATACCACCCAACGTGGCAGCGCCTTGGCAATGGTCCGGCCGTCCATGTGGTAGAAGAACAAGTTGTACGACTCCGCGCGACCGCCGTGGTGCTCGTGCAGGATATAGCGCAGGGCCACCTGAATCGCATCGGCAAACAGGTCCGCTTCGGCTTGGTCGCGGGCGTCGTCGCTGGCGGCGATTCCCTGTGGAGCCGAGACGTTGACCTCAAAGAATCCCATGATCGGCTCGGTTGAGATGTTGACCGAGATTCTCCCCTGCTGCCAGACATTGATGCCTTCAAAGTTGGTAGAGGTCAGCGCCGCATAGCCGTCCTCCTGTTCCAAGCCCACAATCTGCATGTGTGGATGGACGAGGCTGCCGCCCGAAAGCGGGCCTTTGTTCTTGTACATGAGCACACTGCGGTACTGTTGGGAATCGATCATCTGCTGCCAACAGCCCAGGGCAAACCTCATCACATGATGCAGCTCATCCGGTTCATAGGTCACCAGGTCGGCGTCGTGATTGGCCGACTCGATCAATACGGTCTGACGGGTGGCCCGCAAGGTCTTGAACTTATTCTCGAGCCAGATGCAGTCACCATCGCGCTGGATGATGTTGGCAAGTCCCTCCGTGTCGCAAAAGGGGCACGCGGTACCAGGGCGACGATTATCGTCGGGCTTGCCGCTCGCCTGCTGAACGTCAAATACGAGCGCCACGGACTACACCTCCAGCGGCACGATCTTGGTGCCATGGAGCTCGAAGACGCCTAACGCCGCCGCGACCGCGTCGCGATTTGCCGTAGTGATGCCGCCGCCGGGAAGGATGGTCAAACGATCGCCCGCATACTCGATTAAACGAGCCAGGTAATCGAAATTGTCCTCGATCGGCGTACCGGCCGCGCCGCCATGCGTGAGGATACGCGTAACGCCGCAGTCGGCAAGTGTATCAATCGCATCGAGCTGAGCCTCGGGCGAGAGCTGGTCAAATGCCATGTGGAAGGTGATGTCAAGGGATTCGCGCTTGCACTCCTCGGTCGCGCAGCCCGTAGCCATAACGAGGGCGCCGAGGGTGAGCTCGTCGAGCGCCCAGCCGCCGGCACAGGGCTTGCAGCAGCCAAAGACCAGGCCGTCAACGCCGGCGCTCACAGCAAGGCCCAGGTCCATCTCCATCATGCGCAGCTCGTCCTGGTTGTAATGAAAATCGCCACCACGCGGACGAATCATGCACATCACTCGCGCGTCATGCTCGTGAGCGTAGCTGACCGTAGCGCTAATAACGCCGGCGGAAGGCGTGGTGCCACCGACGGCGAGGTTGTCACACAGCTCAATGCGCCCCGCACCGGCCTCGATGGCCGCCGGCACTCGCTCAAAGTTCTCGGCACAAAACTCGTACAGCATAGATAGGCCCCCAAAGACAGCAGATGTTTTCCGACGGGCATTGTCACACATCCCCATGAAGTTGCGGTGGAATAGGAACTGTTTTGGCCTCTGGAGCCTTCATTTAGTCCCTATTTCACCGCAACTCAAAATGTTCCCTTGAGGGCGGCGCAACTGGCCGAAAAATGTTGCCGATGGTGAATGTTGCGCAACAAGATTTCGGAATCCCGATTAACCATGGCAGTATCGTCATTCGAATCCAGAGGAAAGGATTGCCATGTTTAAGAGCATCCATAAGAGCGGAAGGATCGCAGCAGTCGCCATCGGCCTGATCGCGGCCTTGTCTCCGCTCGCAGCCCCTCCAGCAGCATTAGCCAGCGGCAGCGCACCGACGCCTGAGCTTGAGAAGTCGTATAACTTTAAGGTAAGTAGTGAATACTCGGATATCCGCACGAACGGCCATACAAAGTTCGGCTATCTGTACGACTGCGATGACGATTTCAACCGAAAGACAATATCCCTCATCAATTTCGATGATGGCAGCATGAGCCCCATCGATATATCAGATGAATGCCTTGATTACGCATATCTCACCGATAGCGATCAGCTCTACTGGGAAGACGGTAATAATTTATTCGTATTCTCACCAGACAACCAGACCCAAACAGTCCATCCCATCACTTCGGCCAAATATGCCTACACCGATGTAACCGTCTCCGATGATGGCAATAGGGCTGCTGTGGAGCACTATGACGATGAAGACGATCCTAAATTGGTCGAAATCTATGATCTTGAATCCGACAAACTGGTCCAGACATACCAGCCAGATAAAGATGACTCTTGGTGGTACTACAGTTACTCAAAAGACATGAGCCGCCTATATGCCTTACAGGACAATACCGAGGACGGCGTCGTTGCACTTAGGGTTTTCAACTGTGATACAGGGTCAACAGAATTAAAGACCGTCAACGTAAAAAAGGATAATAGGTCTTCGAATATCTACAACATTACCCTCAGTTCTAACTCGGACGACATTTATCTTCAGAGCGACATTGCACTAATAAAAGCTGACCGCGACGGAAACATGAGCGTTCTTCTCAATGACGATGAGCATGCTCCTAATAATTTCTACTCGGAATCAGTCAAGTTCTACCCAATCTATATAAAAAGAGGGTCAAACGAGCTATTTGAAGAGGCTGAAGGTTATTACGACCTAAACGATAATGATGCAAACGTTGGCGTCTATGATTTGGGAAAGGAAGAGATTATTAGCTCGACCGCCTTCCCCTTCGGCGGTGGATACCTCAAAGACATCTCACATGACGGTAAGGCCCTGCTCGGAGTAAGCACAGATGGTGACAAAGACTCGGCATGCCTAGCTGATGCAAAAACCGGAGCAAAGAGCGAGTTTGGCTCTCATTGGTCCGATCTTTGGTTCATGGACGGTGATCGTAGGATTTTGGAAACCTATAACGATGAAAACGACCCTGCGACGGTCCACGTGAACATCTATAAGTCCAATATCCCCCATTCCCTGCCCGAGGATGTGCTGTACTTTGTCCAGACTCACCTACCGTTTGTTATTGGCGGTGGCGTGGCGATCGTCCTCATCATCGGTGGCGCGATTGTTGTCCTTTGCATCCGCAAAAAACGCGCGAAGGCCGCGAACGGTACGACAGCCGCAGCCCCCAAGCCTCAGCGCAAGCAGCGCCGTCGCCAGAAGCGCTCCCAGCAGAACGCCGTGGCGCCCGCGGCACCGACGATGCCGGCAGCTCCAAGCGAGCCTGCCCGCTTCTGCCGTCACTGCGGAACCCCGCTCGTACCCGAAGCCCAGTTCTGCCCCACATGCGGACAAAAGGTAGACTAGCGAACAAAACCCAATAGCCCCCAGCCACCAAGGCCCCGTTCCGAAACACTCCAGAACGGGGCCTATTTTGAGGCAAAGAGTAGCCGTTGGAGACGTTCTTAGGGTTGCTAATTTGGGACGGGCATTGTCGCACGCTCCCATGAAGTTGCGGTGGAATAGGGACTGTTTTGGCGTCTGGAACCCCCAATTAGTCCCTATTTCACCGCAACTTAAAAAGGGGCGCTGACCGAGATAGTCAGCGCCCCTTTGTTGAATGGATTAACCACCAAGATACGCTTTGCGGACGTTGTCGTCGTGCAGGAGTTCTTGGCCCGTGCCGGTCATGGTGATCTTGCCGGTCTCGAGCACGTAACCGCGCGTAGCGATCGAGAGCGCCATCTGTGCGTTTTGCTCGACCAGAAGCACCGTGGTGCCGGCCTTGTGCAGGTCCTCGACAATCTGGAAGATCTGCTCAATCAGAATCGGCGCCAAGCCCATGGAAGGCTCGTCGAGCATGAGCAGCTTGGGGTTACTCATAAGGGCGCGACCCATAACGAGCATCTGCTGCTCGCCGCCCGAAAGGGTGCCGGCGACCTGGCGACGACGCTCCTTAAGGCGCGGGAACTGCTCGTAGACGCGCTCCAGGCCCGGAGCCACCGTGGACTTGGGCTGTGTATAGGCGCCCATCTCCAGGTTCTCCTCGACCGTCATCTGCAGAAAGGCGCGACGGCCCTCGGGCACCTGGGCCAGGCCCTTGCCCACCAGCTTGTCAGCCGGCGTATGGGTAATGTCTTCGCCCATAAACTTGATGGAGCCGGTCTTGGAGCGCAGCAGGCCCGAGACGGTCTTGAGCGTTGTGGACTTACCAGCACCGTTCGCACCGATCAGAGCAACGATCTCGCCCTCGTTGACGTTAAAGGAGATGTCCTTGATGGCGTGGATGGCGCCGTACCAGACGTTGATGTTGTAGACGGAAAGCATCGGCTCTGCCATTTAGTTCTCCCCCTTATCCTGCTTGCCCAGATATGCCTCGATAACGGCGTCGTTGTTCTGGATTTCCTCGGCCGTGCCCTTGGCGATGACCTTACCAAAGTTGAGCACGCAGATACCCTCGCAAATATTCATGACGAGCGACATGTCGTGCTCGATAAGCATGATGGCAATGCCGAAGGTGTCGCGAATCTTGACGATGTTCTCCATGAGCTCCGCAGTCTCGGACGGGTTCATGCCGGCGGCAGGCTCGTCGAGCAGCAGCAGTTTGGGGTTGGTGGCAAGCGCGCGGACGATCTCCAGACGACGCTGAGCGCCGTAAGGCAGCGATCCGGCCTGCTCGTTTGCCAGATGCTCCATATCAAAGATGGACAGCAGCTCCATGGCGCGCTCGTGAGCAGCCTTCTCGTGCTTCCAATACGTCGGCAGGCGCAGCACGCCCTCAAAGCCGGAGTAACGCTCCTGGTTATGCAGGCCGACCTTAACGTTATCCTCCACCGTCATGGTGTTGAACAGGCGAATGTTCTGGAAGGTACGGGCAATACCCATGCGGTTGACCTGGTAGACCGACTTGCCCGAGGTGTCCTCGCCGTCGAGCAGGATGGTGCCGTGCGTGGGCTGGTACACCTTGGTGAGCAGGTTGAAGACCGTGGTCTTACCGGCCCCGTTGGGGCCGATGAGACCGGCGATCTCGGTCTTGCCGATGGTCAGGCTAAAGTCGTCGACTGCCTTAAGGCCGCCGAATTCAATGCCCAGGTGGATGCACTCGAGTGCAGGGCGCTCGCCCAGGTCGCGGTCGGGAACGATGGCGCCAGAAGGATACGGGACCATCTTGCCCTTCTTGAACTCAAATTTACTGGGCATCGGCTGCCACCTCCTTCTTGGAAGCAAAGCGGTCCTTGACGCGACCGAAGAACGCCTTGAGCTGCGGGTTGTTGGTAAAAATCATGACCAGGATCAGCACGATGGCGTAGATGAGCATGCGGTAGTCCGAGAACTGACGGAGCAGCTCGGGAAGCACCGTGAGCAGCGCCGCCGCGATGACGGAGCCGCGCATATTGCCCAGACCGCCCAGGACCACGAACACCAGGATGAGAATGGACGTGTTGAAGTCGAACTTGGTGGCGGAGAGCTGCGAGAAGTTACCGCCGAAGAGAGCTCCGGCAGCACCGGCGAGGGCAGCGGAAACCACGAAGGCGATCATGCGGTACTCGGTGACGGAGATGCCTACGGACTCGGCTGCAATCTTGTTATCGCGCACGGCCATAATGGCACGGCCGGTACGGCTGCGAACCAGGTTGAGCACAATCACGAGTGCGACCATGACCAGGATGGCACCGGCGAGGAAGGTCGAGTACGTCGACACGCCCGAGGCGCCCTGGGCGCCCTTGATGATGGCGGTGCCGTCCTCGAGCAGGTGCAGGTCGTCGATCGTAGAGTTGCCCGTGATGTTAAAGATCACGTGCAGGCCGCGCGAGTCGACACCCACGATAAGGCAAGTGACGATCTCTTTGATGATCTCGCCAAAAGCCAGGGTCACGATGGCCAGATAGTCGCCGCTCAGGCGCAGGACCGGGATACCGATCAAGAAGCCCAAGACGGCAGCGGCGATAGCACCGACCACGATGCTGATGACAAGGCGCACCGGATCGGAGGGAACGGCGCTCTCCAGCGCGACGGCGGTAACGATTCCCGTATAGGCGCCGACGCTCATAAAGCCCGCATGGCCCAGCGACAGGTCGCCCGCGATGCCGACGACGAGGTTGAGGGAAATGGCCATGACAATATAGGCCGTAATGGGAACCAACTGACCGGCGATCATGCGCGGGATCATATGGTTGGACTGCATAAAGAACACGATGGCGAAGGCCACGATGCACATTGCGTACGTGACAAAATCGTGACGCGTCTGCTTGTCTTTAAGAAACTTCATACCGCTCACCTACACCTTCTCGGGGACGTACTTGCCCAAGAGGCCGGCAGGCTTGACGAGCAGGACGATGATCAGAACACCAAAGACGATGGAGTTGGCAAGACTCGTGGAAATGTAGGCCTGCGCCATCGCCTCGATGATGCCGATGAGAATGCCACCGACAAAGGCGCCGGGGATGGAGCCGATGCCACCGAAGACGGCGGCGTCGAAGGCCTTGATGCCAGGCATGGCACCCGTCGTAGGCTGCAGCACCGGCGAGTAGGAGCACAGGAGCACGCCGGCGATGGCGGCAAGGGCAGAGCCGATGGCAAACGTCATCGAGATGGTGCGGTTGACGTTGATGCCCATGAGCTGAGCGGCAGCCTTGTCCTCGGACACGGCGCGCATAGCTTTGCCCATCTTGGTCTTGCCTGTAAAGAACATCAGGCCGGCCATGATAACCAGGCAGGCGACGATGGTGACGAGCGAGACGGCGCTTACGTTGAACTTGGCCAAGAACTCCGGCACCTGGAAGGTGACGAGCGAAGTGAAGTTCTTGGGCGTGGCGCCCCACAGAAGCTGCGCGGCGTTCTGCAGGAAGTAAGACACGCCGATAGCCGTGATCAGAACGGCCAGCGGGCCCGCCTGGCGCAGTGGCTTGTATGCCAGACCCTCGATGAGAACACCGAGAACGGTACAGACCACACAAGAGAGAACTACAGATGCCCAGCCCGGGAGGCCGAGATACGACGTGGCGCAGAACGAGACATAGGCACCGACCATGATAACGTCGCCGTGAGCGAAGTTCAGCATCTTGGCGATACCGTAGACCATGGTGTAGCCCAACGCGATGATGGCGTAGACGCTGCCCATGGACAGGCCGTTGACCAGGTATTGGATAAAGACCGTCATGTTCCACATCCCCCTTTCGAATAGGTTTCCAGTTAATGTATGAAACAGGGACGTTACATCGTCCCTAGATACCAAGCAAGCAGGGAAGGCCAAAACCTCCCCTGCTTGGGATCAAAACCGCTCTATGTAAGGCGGCCTATTAGGCCTGTACGTACTTGCCGTCGGTGATGACGTACGCCGTGGGCTCCTTCTGGACCTGGCCCTTATCGTTCCAGGTGAGCTTGCCGGTCAGACCGTCAACGGTAATCTTGAGCATAGCCTTGGACAGCTTCTCGGCGACCTCGGTCGGGTCGGCGTCGACACCAAGACCGGCCTCCTTGACGGCCTCGGCCACCGCGTGCACGCCGTCGTAGGCGTCGGCGGCAAACTGGTCGGGGGTATCGCCGTACTTATCCTTATAGGCATTGACGAAGTCGGCGTTCTTCTCGTCATCGGCGGAGAACGGGGTCATGAGCAGCAGACCCTCGGCCAGAGAGGTGTCGAAGCCCTCAACGCCCAGGATGCCGTCCATGCCGTCGCAGCCCATCATCTTGACGTCGTAGCCCATGTCCTTGGCGTTCTTGAGCAAAACGGACGCCGGCGTGTAGTAGATCGGCGCAAAGATCATGGTGGCGCCGGCCTGCTTGGCCTTGGTCAGCTGGTTGGTAAAGCTCGTGGCGGAGTCGTCCTTAAAGGTCTCCTCGTCGACAATCTCGAGCTTGGACTCAGCGGCCTGGGCCTTAAAGGAATCTGCGATGCCCGAAGAATAGGCGTCGCCGGAGTTATAGAACAGCACGAACTTCTCGTCCGCATACTTCTGCGCCAGGAACTTGGCAGCGTTGACACCCTGGTTGGGGTCGGTGAAGCAAACCTGGAAGACGCAATCCTTGCCGTCGGTGACGTCCTCGGAGGACGCGGACGGGGTGATCATGAACGTCTTGGGGTCGTTACCACACTCTGCGGCAACGGCAACCGACGCACCCGTGGTGGTCGGACCGACGAGGGCCTGCATGCCCCAGTCGAGCAGGGTGTTGAAGGCGTTGACGGCCTTCTCGCCATCGGCCTGGTCATCCTCGGCCTTGCTGGCAAGCGGCAGCTCCTTGGTCGAGAAATCCTTGCAGCCGAGCTCGA
This sequence comes from uncultured Collinsella sp., assembly GCA_959027945.1. GTDB lineage: Bacteria > Actinomycetota > Coriobacteriia > Coriobacteriales > Coriobacteriaceae > Collinsella. The sequence continues at coordinate 28,426 of CAUFRO010000014.1, read as the reverse complement.
CACCCTGGGTAACGGACTTGCCGTAGGACGCGTTGGCGCCGGTCAGCGGGCCGATGGTGCCGATCTTAAACGAAGCGTCGCTCGAAGCGGAACCGCTGTCGCCGCCGTTGGAGGAGCAGCCAGCTAGAATGGACATCGCCCCCAGACCTGCTGCGCTCGCGATAACGCTCCTGCGATTCATAACAGGGTTCAATGACTTACCGGTGAGGCTCGACATGCGGCTCTCCTCTCAAATCTCGTCGGGTTTCGGTTGCCCGACAGGCCATCCTTCGCCGTGTTCGGCGTTCGCAAAATAGTAGACGCTTTAGTTGAGAAAAGTGGCGATTATTTCAACTTTTCTTTTGCTTTGTCCATTTATCCATATTTATGCGTATTTCTATCGGTTTATGCAGTTTAGCCACTTTATTATGTGAAAGTAATGTTTCTGTTCTGTTACAAGCGTCCTTGCCCTGCATAAAACGGCCCCACCGGTCTCGTTATATGCACTTAGGCGGCGATGTACTTGCCGTCCAGGATCACATAAGCCGTAGCGGGCTTTTCGACCTGGCCCTCGTCATTCCACGCCGACGAGCGCCTGCATGCCCCAGTCGCACAGGGCAAACCTTATGGCGCAAACGTTGACAGTTTGTTACGGAAGCTCGTTTGTAGCGAGCGTGTTTCCAATGTTTCCGCAGCGTTTCGGGGGTGCCGTTTTGTGCGACTCCTGTTGCCTGGCGAGCACGCGCCCTCTGTTCACGCTAGAATGCACTCAACCTTTAAGTGGTTAATCCATCTATAAGATGCACGAAGGAGCTATCTATGAGCGAACCCCTGCGCACCGTGAACGTCGGTCTGATCGGTCTGGGAACCGTCGGCGGCGGCGTGGCCCGTCTGATCAAGAGCCACCACGATGAGTACCTGGCAGCCTACGGCATCGACCTTAAGCTGACCCGCGCCTGCGCGCTTGCCTGGGAGCAGGCCGAGGCGGCAGGCATTGAGCGCGAGGCCTTTACGAGTGACTGGCACGACGTCGTCACCGACCCCGCCGTCGACATCGTCGTCGAGCTGATCGGTGGCGAGCATCCCGCAACCGAGATCTTCACCACTGCCTTTGAGCACGGCAAGCACGTCGTCTCTGCCAACAAGGCCCTGTTGGGCCGTCATGTCGAGACGCTCGCCGAGAAGGCACGCGCGTGCGGCGTGCAGATTAAGTGCGAGGCCAGCTGCGGCGGTGGCATCCCCATTGTCAGCACGCTCGAGCACGACCTGGTGGGCAACAAGATCCTGACCATCGCAGGCATTCTCAACGGCACCACCAACTATATCCTGTCGCGCATGGACGCCGAGGGCGCCGATTACGCCGACGTGCTTGCCGACGCGCAGGCCAAGGGCTATGCCGAGGCCGACCCGTCCGCCGACGTCGACGGCTTCGATGCCGCCAGCAAGACGGCGATCCTCGCTTCCATCGGCTTTGGCACCCGCGTGACCACCGACGACGTATATCAGCAGGGCATCCGCACCATCGGTGCCGAGGACATCGCTCAGGCCCGCGAGCTCGGCTATACCATCAAGCTGCTGGGCATCGCCCGCAACACCGACGCCGGCGTTGACGTTCGTGTGCACCCCACGCTCATCCCGGCAGACCATATGCTCGCCAAGGTCAACGGCGCCATGAACGCCGTCTACGTGGTGGGTGACGCCGTGGGCGAGACCATGTTCTACGGTGCCGGCGCAGGCTCCTTCCCCACCGCGAGCGCCGTCGTGGGCGATATCCTGTCGCTCTCCGAGCAGATTAGCCGCGGCGTGGCTCCGCTGCCCGAGATTGAGCCCTATGGTCACAACCTCGCCTTTAAGCCCATGGACGAGCTCCAGACCAAGTACTATGTGCGCCTGAAGGTCGCCGACCGCGTGGGCGCCCTGTCCGAGACGGTCGACATCTTTGCCAAGCACAACATCTCGATCTCGCTCATCAACCAGGTCGAGGACGGCAAGTCGGGCGTCAGCGATGCCTGCTCGGTCATCTTCCTGACGCACCGCGCACTCGAGAAGGACGTCCAGGCTGCCGCCGCCGAGCTTGCCAGCGTCGACTGCGTGGCCGAGGTCGCCAACGTCCTTCGCATCGAGGACGTCGAGGCATGGACCGAAGGCGTCATGGCCAACTAGCCTGATTCTCGGCAAATCAAATAACGCATGAGGGGCTCCCGTCCGATTGGATGGGAGCCCCTTTTAGTTGCATCTTTTGCACGAAGTGGTCGACTAACGTTTGAACAACTTGACCGTTCGTCAACAACCGTGGATACCGTTTACCGATATGCGGCGTCAGCTGTTTTTTGCCGCCACTATGCTGTGCTGCAAGTATCCATCCGCATAAGAGAGGAAGCGATATGCTGCTCGAGGGCAAGAAAGCAATCATCACCGGAGGCACGCGCGGTATCGGCTATGCCATCGCCTGCCGTTTTATCGAGGAAGGCGCCGCCGTCACCGTCTTTGGCTCGCGCCAGGAGACTGCCGACGCGGCCGTTGAGAAGCTGACAGCCGCCTATCCCGAGGCCAAGGTCTGGGGTCGCTCCTGCGACCTCACCTCGCTCGAAGCCGTAACCGAGGCCTTTACCCAGGCTGCCGCCGATATGGGCGGCTTGGACACGGTCGTCAACAACGCCGGCATCTCCCAGCGCTCGCCCCTTTTGGATTACACGGCAGAAGAGTTTGCAAAGGTCATGGACCTTAACGTCGTCGCCGTCTTTAATGGTCACCAGGCTGCCGCCAAGATCATGACCGAGGCCGGCCACGGCGGCACCATCACCACCACGAGTTCAATGGTCGCCAAGTATGGCCAGCCCTCCGGCGTCGGCTATCCTACGTCCAAGTTTGCCGTCAACGGCATGGTCCAGTCGCTCTCGCGCGAGCTCGCCCCCATGGGTATTCGCGTCAATGCCGTCGCGCCTGGCGTAACCAAGACCGATATGGTCGCCAACCTGCCCGAAGAGGTTATTAAGCCCATCATCGCCACCATTCCCCTGGGTCGCATGGGCGAGCCCGAGGATGTCGCCAACGCCTTCGTTTTCCTAGCGAGCGACATGTCATCCTATGTCACGGGCGCCGTGCTCCCCGTCGACGGAGCCGCCCGTTCCTAAGGGGCCACAAGCCACGACTTCGAACCTCAACGAGGCCCAACGCAAAAGGCGCGCTGTCTGCATCAACCGCAGGCAGCGCGCCTTCTTCTGTTTGAAGTGGAAGCCGTGTCCCAGAATTCCGGCCCAGACCGGGACGCAGCTTCCCTCAGGGCCATGTTTCGGAAAATGTGCCCCGTTTTGAACGCCGATTCTGGGACACCGTTTCCGCAACGGGCCTCTCACGGAAACTGCATCCCACTCTGGACGCCAATTCCGGGATGCATTTTCCGCGGCGGCATTGGCTACCTGCCGTCGTCGTCTTGAGCTTCATTGCGCGCGTAGAGCTCCAGCATGCGGCGGCGGTATTCGTGCACGGCGAGCTTGGCGCGCTCCAGGCGGCGGCGCTCACGCGGAGTCAGCTCGGACGGGTCAAGCTCATCACCATAGGTCTTATCGGCAAGAAGATGCGCCGCGTCCACGATGCGGGCATCGATGTGGCCGTTCGCTGCCTCGGCGGAAAGACGCTCGGCAATCGTATCGAGCGTAGGCAAGCCCTCGAATACGCGACCATGTCCATGCGAGGTCAGCAGCTCGTGCTCGCGTGCGAGCAGGCTCGCCAAATCGTGATGGGCGCGCAGGATGTCGAGCGCGTCGGAAGGATGCTCGGCAACCTCTGCCACGGCGGCGACCGGCGCGGCATCGACCACGCGGTAGAAGAGCTGCGCGAGCAGCGGCATCAAGAACACCGTGATGGCACCGGCGGCAACCATGACCGACGCAATATCTTGCGACAGCGCGCCCGCGTTGACGGCAACGCTTGTCACGGCAACGATGATCGGCAGGGCCGTGGTGCAGTAGAGCGCCACGGTAATGCGACCATACGCCGACACATCGCGCGTCGCAGGACAAATGCCCATAGAGATGAGGATGGGCACGGCACGAATAATCAGCAACGCCACAATAAAGCCCGCGAGCAAGCCCGGACGCGACGCCACGGCCGTCAGGTCAATCTTTGCGCCCGATACGGTAAAGAACACCGGAATCAAAAAGCCGTAGGCCAGGCCGTCGAGCTTGGTCTCGAGCGTATGGTTGCCCTCGGGGATGATATAGCGCAGGACAAAGCCGGCGGCAAAAGAACCCAACACGATGTCGAGATCAAAGACGGCCGAGAACGCCACGAGCGTGACCAAAATAAGCACCGTCAGGCGCACGAAGGTCTGCGACGTGGTATCGGCGCGCTCCTCGACAAACGCAAAGAAGCGGCTGCCGACGCGCTTGGAACGGCTCGGGACCACGGCCAGTAACACGCAAACCACCGCAAACAAGCCAAGGATTACGAGCGTTTGGATGCCAGTGCGAGCAGACAGCAGCACCGACATGGCGAGCACGGGACCGAGCTCGCCCCAAGTGCCATACGCGAGAATCGAGTCGCCCACACGCGTGCCGGTGAGCGAGCGCTCGCGCATGATGGGCACGAGCGTGCCGAGCGCCGTAGAAGTGAGGGCAAGCGTCACGGCGATACCGTCGAAATGACTGACCGAGAACCACGGGGTAAAGCGCACGGCAAGCCAGGCGATACCAAACGTGACGACCCACGTCGCCAAGCCGTAGCGCCCCTCGACGCCCGTGATGCTCTTGGGGTCGATCTCAAAGCCGGCGAGCAGGAACAAAAAGGCCAGACCGAGCTCGGACACCAGCGAGACCTCGGCATCTACATGGATGACGCCGAGCATATGGGGTCCCAGCACCGCACCGAACACGAGCAAAAAGACCGTCTCGGGAACGGGTTTTCCGGGAATCACCGAGGCGATGAAGGGGCTTGCAAAGGCCACGAGCGCGATGATGGCGAGTGAAACGAATGCCATGTGATGCCTTTCTCTTGTTTGCGCTTCACTGTAGCACCCTCGCCGTCCTCAACGCGCCGCGAGCTGTCGTATCATAGTGAGGTTTACAAACATGTGGCTCAAGGCGACCGCAGGGCAGACCCCGCAAACCGACCGCTGCCGCATACCGTACCGTACGCCCAACCGATCAGGAAGGCAGGAACCAATGGTCTCTCGTATCTACGTGGAGAAGAAACCCGGGTTCGACGTCGAGGCTCAGCAGCTCAAGGGCGAGCTGACCGAGATTCTCGGCATCAAGGGCATCGAGGCCCTGAGGATCATCAACCGCTACGACGTCGAGGGCATCGACGAGGAGCTTTTCCGCTCCTGCGTGCCGACCGTCTTTAGCGAGCCCCAGGTCGATGTGACCTACGACGAGCTCCCCGCAAGCGATGGCGCCGTCTTTGCCGTCGAATTCCTGCCTGGCCAGTTTGACCAGCGCGCCGACTCCGCCAGCGAGTGCGTGCAGCTCATCAGCCAGGGCGAGCGCCCCGCCGTGCGCTCCGCCAAGGTCTATATGATCTCGGGCGCCCTGGACGAGGCCGCCATCGAGGCCATCAAGCACTACGTGGTGAACCCCGTCGAGGCGCGCATCGCCTCGCTCGACCTGCCCGAGACGTTGCACATTGAGACACCCGAGCCGCAGCCTGTCGAAGTGCTCGACGGTTTCCGCGAGCTCGACGAGGCCGGCCTTGCCGCCTTTATCGCCGATCGCGGCCTTGCCATGGACGAGGCGGACATCGCCTTCTGCCAGCAGTACTTCCGCGATGAGGACCGCGACCCCACCATCACCGAGATCCGCGTGATCGACACCTACTGGTCCGACCACTGCCGCCACACCACCTTCGGCACCGTCCTGGACGACGTGACGATCGACGACGCCGTGGTGCAGCAGGCCTTCGACCGCTACATGGAGATGCGCCACGAACTCGGCCGCGACGCCAAGCCCGTCTGCCTCATGGACATGGGCACCATCGGCGCCAAGTACCTCAAGAAGACCGGCGTCATGACCGATGTCGATGAGTCCGAGGAGATCAACGCCTGCACCGTCAAGGTGAAGGTCGATGTCGACGGCGAGGACCAGGACTGGCTGTTCCTCTTTAAGAACGAGACCCACAACCACCCGACCGAAATCGAGCCCTTCGGCGGTGCCGCCACCTGCGTGGGCGGCGCTATCCGCGACCCGCTCTCGGGCCGCAGCTATGTGTACCAGGCCATGCGCGTCACCGGCGCCGGCGACCCCACCGTCCCGGTTTCCGAGACGCTCGAGGGCAAGCTGCCGCAGCGCAAGCTCGTGACCACCGCTGCCGCCGGCTACTCCAGCTACGGCAACCAGATCGGCCTTGCCACCGGTCAGGTTAATGAACTCTATCACCCCGGTTACGTGGCCAAGCGCATGGAAGTTGGCGCCGTCGTGGGCGCCACCCCGGCAAACCACGTTCGTCGCGAGTGCCCCGCCCCCACCGACAAGATCATCCTGCTGGGTGGTCGCACCGGCCGTGACGGCATCGGTGGCGCCACCGGCTCCTCAAAGACCCAGAACACCGAGTCCATCGAGACCTCGGGTGCCGAGGTCCAGAAGGGCAACGCCCCGGTCGAGCGCAAGCTGCAGCGTCTGTTCCGCCGCGGCGACGCCTGCCGTCTGATCAAGCGCTGCAACGACTTTGGCGCCGGCGGCGTCTCGGTCGCCGTGGGTGAGCTTGCCGACGGCCTGTATGTCGACCTTGACACCGTGACCAAGAAGTACGACGGCCTGGATGGCACCGAGCTCGCCATTTCCGAGTCCCAGGAGCGCATGGCTTGCGCCGTCGCCGACGGTGACGTCGAGGAGTTCATGGGCTACGCCGCCGAGGAGAACCTGGAGGCAACCGTCATCGCCGAGGTTACCGCCGAGCCGCGCATGCGCATGGCCTGGAACGGCGTTGCCATCGTCGATCTGTCCCGCGAGTTCCTCAACTCCAACGGTGCGCCCAAACACCAGGTCGCCCACGTCTGCGCCCGCAGCGTGTGGCAGCCCAGCTGGGCCGGTACCACGCTTGCCGAGCGCATGACCTCGCTCGTCACCGATCTTAACGTCGCCTCCAACAAGGGCCTTTCCGAGCGCTTCGACTCCACCATCGGCGCCGCGACCGTGCTCATGCCCTTTGGCGGCAAGACGCAACTCACCCCCAGCTCTGCCATGGTCGCCAAGTTCCCCGTGGACGGCGAGACCACCACGGCAAGCGCCATGGCATGGGGCTTCAACCCCTACCTGATGGAAGCCGACCAGTTTGCGGGCGCCTACCTGTCCGTGGTCGAGTCCATCGCCAAGCTCGTTGCCGCCGGCTTTGAGCACAAGCGCGCCTACCTCTCCTTCCAGGAATACTTTGAGCGTCTGCGCACCGAGGCAGAGCGCTGGGGAAAGCCCATGGCTGCCGTCCTGGGCGCCCTTATGGCCCAGGTCGACCTGGGTGCCGGCGCCATCGGCGGTAAGGACTCCATGAGCGGCTCGTTTGAGGACGAGGCCGGCGAGCTCAACGTTCCGCCGACCCTGATCAGCTTCGCCGTTGCCGTGGGCAAGGCCGCCCGCGCCGTCTCGCCCGAGTTCAAGGGCCTCACGCACCGCGTCGTCCGCATCGCCCCCGCCACCTATGGCGAGGACTACCGCCCCGATGCTCAGCAGCTGCTCGCCGCGTTTGACGCCGTCGAGGCGCTCACTGCTACCGGCAACGCCCTGGCCATCTCCACGCCCGGCTACGGCTGCGGCGCCGAGAGCCTCTTTAAGATGTGCGTCGGTAACCAGATCGGTATCGAGCTTGCCGAGGATGTAGACGTGGAGAGTCTCTTCACCCCGCTCTACGGCAGCTTTATCGTCGAGCTCGCCGAGGATGCCGAGCTGCCCGAGGTCGCCGACGGCGTTGTCGTCGAGCCCCTGGGCACCACCGTCGAGGGCTATGTCATCGACACCGGCTCCGAGGTCATCGAGCTCGCCGAGCTCCAGGAGGCCTGGGAGAGCGGCATCGAGGGCGTCTTCGCCTACCGCAGCGCCGGCGAGACCCCCGAGGTCGAGGCCATCGACTTCCGCGCCAAGGACATCCACGTGTACGGCGGCGCCAAGATCGCCCGTCCGCGCGTGATTATCCCCGTGTTCCCCGGCAACAACTGCGAGTACGATAGTGCCCGCGCTTTCCGCGCCGCCGGTGCCGAGGCCGATACCTTCGTGATCAACAACCTCACGCCCGAGGCCGTCGCCGAGAGCACCCACGAGCTTGCCCGCCGCATCCGTGCAAGCCAGATCGTCATGATCCCCGGCGGCTTCTCGGGCGGTGACGAGCCCGACGGCTCCGCCAAGTTCATCACGGCGTTCTTCCGCGCTCCCGAGGTCACCGAGGCAGTCCGCGACCTGCTCAAGGCCCGCGATGGCCTGATGCTGGGCATCTGCAACGGCTTCCAGGCCCTGGTCAAGCTCGGCCTGGTGCCCTATGGCGACATCGTCGACGCCACGCCGGATGCACCCACGCTGACCTTTAACACCATCGGTCGCCATCAGAGCCGTCTGGTGCGCACCCGTATCTCGTCCAACCTGTCCCCGTGGCTGTCGCAGTGTAGCCTCGACGACCCCTACACCGTCGCCATCAGCCACGGCGAGGGCCGCTTTGTCGCCAACGACGAGGTGCTCGCCCAGCTCATCGCCAACGGCCAGGTCGCCACGCAGTACGTGGGCGAGGACGGCAAGCCCAGCATGGATCTTTCCGTCAACCCCAACGGCTCCGCACTCGCCATCGAGGGCATCACGAGCCCCGACGGCCGCGTCCTGGGCAAGATGGGCCATGCCGAGCGTCGCGGCGACAACCTGTACCGCAACGTGCCCGAACATGTCCCCGGCGATAAGTTCATGCCGATCTTTGAGAGCGGCGTAGCCTACTTCGCTTAAAGCTTCCCCATCGGGTACAATCCCCTCGGGTAACAACACCCGCCACCGGCACGCCCGGTGGCGGGTTCTTTTTTGCTTTGCGCGTATAGGAGAAGGACATAATGGAAAGCCGCAAGCCGTATCTCGCCACCCTGCCCGGACTCATCCTGGGCTGCCTCGTCTGCTGTGCACTCTGGGGATCGGCTTTCCCCTGCATCAAGATCGGTTACGGGCTCTTTGGCATCCCCGCGCACGATAGCGCCTCACAGCTGCTCTTTGCAGGTTTGCGCTTTACGCTTGCCGGTGCCCTGGTTATCGTTGGGATGAGCGCGGCTCAGCGCCATCCCCTCATTCCGCAGGCTCGCGACATCAAGCCCATCTTTATCTTGTCGCTCTTCCAGACTATCGGGCAGTACTTCTTTTTCTACCTTGGACTCTCGCGCGCCAGCGCAATGTCGAGTTCCATCATCGAGGCCAGCGCCAACTTTCTCGCAATCCTCTTTGCCGCCCTGGCATTTCACACCGAGAGGCTCAATACGCCCAAGGTGCTTGGCTGTGTGCTGGGCTTTGCCGGCGTCGCGCTCGTCAACCTTTCGGGCGCGGATGGCACCTTTGGCTTTACGCTCGACGGTGAGGGATTTATCTTGGCTTCCACTGTTGCGGGCGCCCTGTCGACCTGCCTCATTGGCATCTTCTCGCGCGAGCATGACGGCGTCTTGCTCGCCGGCTGGCAGTTTTTAGTCGGTGGCGTGGTCCTTACCGCCATCGGGTTTTTGATGGGCGGCACGTTGTCCCCCACCGAAATCGCCCCCGCCATCGCGCTCATCATTTATATGGCACTCATTTCCGCCGTCGCGTACTCGCTGTGGTCCCGCCTGCTCGCCGTCAACCCCGTCAGCCGCGTTTCGGTCTTTGGCTTTATGAACCCGGTCTTTGGCGTGCTGTTGAGCGCACTGCTGCTCGGCGAGGGCGCTGGCACGAGCCCCGTTACCGTACTTGTTGCCCTGCTGTTGGTCTGCGGCGGCATCATCATCGTCAACAAACCCAAAAAAGCCTAGCGAACCGCCCTTATTTAGTAGAGGAGATTCGCATGCTTTAGCTTAATGGAGTACATCGGTGAGCTGAGGGCCGCAACGCACGCCAGCGTTCGCCCTTTTTTTCTAGCGTATCTGGACGCCGGCTTTCTTCTTCTCGCGCTTTACGCGGTAGAGCTCCGCGTCGGCAGCGCGAAGCAAGTCTTGCCAGGTATCGACGCCATCACCAACCCGTGCGTAGCCGATGGACATCCGCAACAGATACGGGACCTCGGCGCGCGCGAGCTCGTCGCTGATTGCCGCGCACAGACACATGATGTCCTACTCCGCCGTCGCCTTTTGAAGCACCACAAACTCATCGCCGCCATAACGTGCGATAAAGCCACCAGACGCCGAGCAGACCTCTTTGAGCGTAGCAGATATGACCTGGAGGGCATGATCGCCCTCAACATGTCCATACCGGTCGTTAATCTGCTTAAAGCCGTCAGCGTCCATCATAAGCAGATATACATCTTCGGCCTGATCCACATTTGAAAAGAGCGACAGCATATAGGTCTCAAAACGGTTGCGATTGTTGAGGCCAGTCAACGGGTCGGTCGAGATCAGCTGCTCCTGGTAGATGATGTAGAGCAGCAGGATGCTCAGCGTTATACCGACACAAAGGCCCGGTACCGAAAACAAAACCTGGAAGGTACCGCCCACCAGAGCGGGAACCGCAAAAAAGGCGAGGGTGCGATAAATGGCCTTCTTTTGCAGACTTTCGACTTTTCGAGTCTGAATAAAGGCATGCAAAGACGTATATATGATGTAGCAGTAGCTAACGATAGGCTGAATCATATAAAGCGCTCCGCGACGATATACGCCCTGTGCATCGATATAGAACATAGTGTGCGTCCAGTAGCTGGTAAATGCCAGCACGACCACCAATACGGTTGGCAACGTCACGAGCGCCACCCTATAGCGCGCGGTCAAAAGGCGTGAGCCCTGCACTGTCTCGGAATAGAAAAACCAAATGAGGCACGCGATGGCGAACAGCGAAAACGAGACCGCGTTGGAAATCCAGTTGGCCGTGATGCCTACAGGAGTGCTCACGCCGTCCGAGAGCGTCCAGATCATATCGAAGAAAATGTAGGCAGCAGAGGTATAGCCGAGCATGCTAAACAAGAGCTGCTGGGTACTCGAGAACAAGGAGCGACGACTTCGCGCGGCAAGCCCGATAAGAACAATCATGCATAGCAGGAATATCTCAATTTTGAGTGCCTTAACCACTAGACGCCATCCCTTCAATACTCAAGTGGTCAGAATCGCCCGATTCGAGTCTGGGCAACAAACACCCCCTACTCCGCAGGGGTAAGGGGAATAATAGCAGAGCGCCCGAACGTCACTGCAAGACAGCTTTCGTTCGGGCGCCTATACGGCGCGAATTGCACACGCCGGCTTGATTGACTCGCGTCGACGATTACTCGCCGTCGATGTCGGTCGCGACGGCCTCCTCAATAGCCTCGACGCCTTCGACCGACAGATCCTCTTTGCCGTGGCAGAACTTCTTATCGACCCAGCCGGTCAGGATCGGAGCCATGATTGCCGTGATGATGACGGCGGTGGCGATCTGGGCGTACGCGGTGGGCGCAAGCTCGGCATAGCGCGGGGCGACCTCGGCGAGGGCGACCGGCGTGGTCATAGCCGTGCCGGCGATAGTGGAGCAGGCAACGGCCGCCTTGCCGTTACCACCGCACAGGCGCTCGAACGCAAAGGTGATGGGGCCGACGATAAAGAGCGTGATGAGACCCAGCAGGATGCCCGAGATGCCGCCGGTGATAAAGCTCGAAAGGCTCATGGACGCACCGAGCTGAAATCCGATAACGGCAATCGCGGGATTGGCGCCGGGAACCAGCAGGTTCTTGATGAACGGGAAGAGGTTGCCCAGAACCATGCCGATAACAAGCGGCAGGATGGAGCCGATGATGGTGCCGACGGGGATGTTGGCGAGGCCCGAAACGCCCAGAATGATCATGGTGACGGCGGGGCCGGCCGTAAAGAACAGGATACCGACGGCGCCCTGCTCGGACTCGTCGCCGAACTCGCCCATGATGCCCGTGTAGAGCGCCATGTTGCAAAACGTGATGCCGCCGATGATAGACACGGAGCTCAGGCCCAGGAAGTTGTCGTTAAAGAAATATGCCACACCCAAGCCAAGGGCGGCCGCAACAACAAGCTTGGGGATCAGCACGACGATGCCGGTCTTGATAGCGCCCGGCGTGGACTTAAAGCTGATGCCGGCACCCACGAAGAGCAGGATCGCGGCGACGATGGTATTGGAGCCGCCGCGGCAGGCGGCGGTAAAGAAGCCGCCGATCTCAAAGACCTGCGGGCAGAAGGTGTTGAGCAAAAGGCCGACGATCATCGGGTAAATCATGATGTCACCCGGGATGCGCGGTACTTTGAATTTCTTTTGCTCGTTGGCGGTCGCTTCCTGTGCCATGAAACCCCCATTTCCGCTGACGCAGAACAAAAGCCCACGTCACGCTTTGCTACAGTAAAGTTTGACCATGGTACCAGAAGAAGCAGACCGGCTCGGTGAGAAATTCGATTCGTTGGGCCGGGACGCTAAACGCGCCCCTGCTTTTATACAAGGCTCAAAACGATATAGAACACGATGCCCGAGACGCAGCACCACAACATCGACTTTGTCTTGATTGCCACCGCCACGACACCGGCAGCCGCAATCCAGGGAATCAAGCCCTGCCACAAGCCGGCGTCGAAAGCGCCAGGGCTTATCAAATCGTTAGCGACCAGCGCCGCAAAGGCGGCGGGCGGAATATAACCCAAGGCCTCGGTAACGCGGGGCGACAGCGTTCTCCCGCGCAACGCAAACGCCGGGGCAATGCGGAAAAACGCGATAGCCGCCCATGACGACAGCCACAGGACCAAAAACTCATTAACGGGCATCGCGAGCGCCCCTTCCTTCGGCGAAAGCATCGCACGCAAGCGCCGCGGCAACACCGACGAGCACGCTTGCCGGCACGGCGATATTCGTCCACCCCAAGAACTTGCATATGGCGACAGACACCGCAGCCATAACGGCAGCCACGACATTGCCGCGCGACAGTCGCTGCGAAAAGAGCAGGCAGATAAAGAGCGAGGTGCAGACAAAGCCAGCAATAGCGGTGGGGACATCGACAACGGCGCCTACAACGGCGCCCATCGTGCACGAAACGCCCCATGTCGCGATGAGGATCGCGTTGAGCGCAAAGGACTCGTGCGGACCCCAATCCTCCCCTTCAACCAACTTGGCAAGCGAGATGCCGTATGCCTCCTCGGTGAGCGTCGCGGCAACAGCCAGCGTCTGACGCTTCGAGGCACCCCTCAGATGGGGCGCGATTGATGCCGAATAAAGTGCAAAGCGCGAGGAGATTGCGGCCACACTTGCGACAATCGATGCCGCAGGCACACCTGCCAGCCACAGATTGCAGACCATAAACTGGCCGCTACCCGTCACAAACGTGCTGCTCAGAGCAAAAACCATCCAGGGCTCCATTCCCGTCTGTGCCATAATCATTCCGCACGGCGCGCCTATCGCAACATAGGTAAGCATCACCGGCCAGACGGTTTTAACGATTTTGAGCACCATAGCGTTCCTCGTCCCGACAAGATTTCCGAGCCGCATTCGACGACGCGGCAGAATCATCGCCCGGTGGCAACCGAGTTCACCTACAATTGCCACCGGATCGAAAGACACAGCTTTTTAGGAAGTCATTATGACAGCTATCGACCGGGGCCGGGCGACCGCGGCCTTCAAACGCTATACCGATGCTTACGATGCCGCCAATCCACGTATCGCGCTCAAAATCGAGCATACGTACCACGTTGCCGAGGCATGCGATGCCGTGGCGCGCGAGCAGAGCTGGTCGACAGAGGATATTGACCTGGCCTGGCTTTGCGGCCTGTTACACGATATGGGACGCTTTGAACAGTTGCGGCGCTGGGACACCTTTAAGGACGCCGAGAGTATGAGCCACGCAGCGTTGGGCGTCGGGGTCCTCTTTGGCGAGAACCCCGACGACGCGCCTGCCACAACAAGCATCCGAGATTTTATCGAGACCGACGAGCACGACGAGCTCATCCGCGCGAGCATCGCCTATCACAGCGACTTTCGCCTGCCGGCACAACTCGACGAGCGTACACGGCGCTTCTGCGATATCGTGCGCGATGGCGACAAAATCGACATTATGCGCACCATCGCCGACAGCACCGTCGACACCATCCTCAAGGTTGATAAGGACACATTTCTCGCCAGCCGGTTCTCGACACCGGCTCTCGCTGCCTTTGACGAGCGCCGCTGCGTCGCACGCGATGAACGCAACGAGCCCGCAGACTACCTGGTGGGACTCATCTGCTTTATGTTTGAGCTCGTCTATCCAGCGAGCCGCGCGCTGGCGCGTGAGCAGGGCGATATCTACCGCCTGCTCGATGCGCCCTTTGGCATTGCGCGCCCCTTTACCGATCCCGCCACGCAAGCGACCTGGGAGCGCCTAAAGGACGAGACGCGCGACTGGTTGGCGCACGCCTAGCGCTCAAGCTGGGCCAGCAGCTCCTCGACGACCTCGACGGCATCGCCGACGACCTTGTACTGGGCAGCACCAAAGATGGGGGCATCCGGGTCCTCGTTGATGGCGATAATGCACTCCGCCCCACCGATGCCGGCAAGATGCTGGATGGCGCCCGAAACACCGATACTCACGAGAAGCTTGGGCGAAACCGATACGCCCGTCTGGCCAATCTGATGGCGATACTCCAACCAGCCGGCCTCCACGACAGGTCGCGTGCAGCCAAGCTCGGCTCCCAGAGCCTCGGCGAGCCTTCGCATCAGCGGCAGGTTTTTCTTAGAACCAATGCCGCGACCCACCACGACCAGGCGCTCGGCATCGGCAATTGATGCCTGCTGCCCCCACTCCTCGGCGGGAATCGAGATCTCGACACGAGCCTTAGCATCATCCGCAAGCGATATCTGGGTGATCGTGCCGGAGCGGCCGTAGTCAAAGTCGGGCGCCTTAAAGATGCCGGGACGCACCGTTGCCATCTGAGGACGATGATTGGGGCAGACGATGGTGGCCATCAGGTTGCCGCCAAACGCCGGACGCGTCTGTTGCAGCAGCCCCGTCTCCGCATCCATCGAAAGCACCGTGCAGTCAGCCGTAAGGCCCGTCTGCAAACGCACGGCAACGCCGGGTGCCAGTTCGCGGCCAAAGGCGGTCGCACCGTACAGAATGGCCTCGGGCTTGCGCTCTGCCACCAAATCGCAGATGAGACGAGCATAGACCTCCGCGTCGTTCTGACGCAGGCGCTCGTCACGACAGACCAGAACTTCGTCCGCACCGGCGCAAACCAGATGCTCCAGGTCCCCGAGCGAGCCCTCGGGGCCCATGCCGACCAGCGCCACCAAGCGACAGCCGCGCGCATCGGCAAGCTCGCGGCCCTTGCCCACGAGCTCGAAGGCCACGGATGCCACGGCATCGTGCTCGTCAGTTTGCACGAAGACCCAAATGTCTCGATATGCGTCAAGGTCTACCGCACCGGTGGTCTCATCGCGCTCGATCGAAATAGCGTTGACGGGGCAGGCGTCGACGCACCCGCCGCACAGGATGCAGCCGTCGGTTACGCGGGCACAGCGATTGGGACGCTCGCCCTCCACCACAATACCGCCCGAGGCGCAGGCGCGAACGCAGCGACCGCAGCCAATGCAGGCTTCGCCATCGATAATCAGTCCGCTCATCTATGCCATCCCCTCGATAATCTTGGCGAGTTTTGCCGCCTGCTCGGACGCCGTGCCCTCAACAGTCTCACACGTTTGGTCGCGGTCGGGCACAAACGAGCGCACGACCTGCGTCGGCGAACCGGCAAGACCGCAACGCGAGGGGTCGGCGTTCACGTCGGCAGCGCCGACCACGCGCACGTCCGCTTCCTCGGCCGCGCGAATGCCAGCGATACTCGGCATGCGCAGCTGGCCAATCTCCTTGGCAGTCGTCATCGCGCACGGCATCTCCAGATACACCGTTTCCTCGCCGGCGTCACAGCCGTGGACAAGCGCCAGCGAGCCGCAGGTCGTAAAGCCCGCGCCCTGCACGCAACTCACGTCGGTCACGCAGGGAATCTCAAAGGCTCCGGCAAGCTCGGGACCAATCTGGGCCGTATCGCCATCAACTGCCATCTTGCCGCAAATGAGCAGGTCAAAGTCCTCGTCGAGCGCCTCGATGCCACATTTGAGGGCATAGGTGGTAGCCAAGGTATCGGCACCCGCAAAGGCGCGATCGGTCAGCAACAGCGCGTCATCGGCGCCGCGGGCGATGCAGTCGCGCAGCAGTGACTCGGTCGCGGGGATGCCCATCGACACCACCGTCACGCGCACATCCATGCCAAAGCCGATAAAGTCATCCTTGAGCGACAGCGCGCATTCCAGAGCGCTTGCATCGAACGGGCTGATGACCGCCTGCTTGCCGTCACGCACAATCGTATTGGTCTTGGGGTCCATCTTGACCTCAGTGCTTCCCGGCACCGCCTTGACGCACACCACCATATGGAATTCGCTCATCTTCACGCGCCCCCTTTCTGAACGAGTTCATCCAAGAGCTTCTCCGAAAACAGGTTGCCGCGGCCGAGCTGTCCAGCAGGGTCGAGTTGGAGCTTGAGTCGAGCCGATTCGACCATGGCCTCGTGGCCGTACATCGTCTCCAAGAAGCCCGCCTTGATCTTGCCGACGCCATGCTCGGCAGAGACGGCACCACCCATGGCCGTGATCTCGGCCGCCCACTGGGCAAAGAGCTCGCCGCCGGCGCGATAATCCTGCGCGTCGCGCGGCAGGATATTCACATGCAGATGGTTGTTGCCGATATGCCCCCAGGCGGCAGACTCAAGCCCGCTTTCGGCCAGCGTGCGACGATAGAGGGCGACGACATCGGCCAGACGTGCATTGGGCACCGACATATCCGAACCCAGCTTGGTAATGGTGAGGTCCGTGCGGCGACGCTCGTCGATGAGCATGTTGACGCTCTCGGGAACCGCGTGGCGGAAGAACCGCTGGCACTCGCGATCGACCTCGGTGCGCGCAACCCATGTCGCGTCGTCGCGGCCGCCCGCAAGCTCCAAAACCCATCCCAAGTGGTACAGCTCCTCGGTCGCCTGTGCCTCGTCGTCGCAGTCGAGCTCCACGTAGACGCAGACCTTTGCCTCATCGTCGAGTGCCGGCAGCGAGGCAAAAGCAGTCGACTGCTCGCGCTGGCGGCGAAGGATATCCAGGGCGCCCGCATCGAAATACTCGATAGCAGCCGCGTGGGACAGGACCGGGCGCACGGAATCGGTAAAGGCAACGGCCTTGTCCTCGCTATCGAAAAAGCAGCTCACGCCCCACACAACCGCGGAAGCAGGCTGCAGGGCGATCTCGAGCTCGGTGATAACGCCGAGCGTGCCACATGCGCCGATAAAGAGATCGATGGCGTCCATATCGTCCGCAACATAATAGCCCGAAGCATTTTTGGTCTTGGGCATGGTGTAGTCAGGAAGATCGAGCTCAAGCGAACGTCCTTCCGCCGTCACAAGTGAAAGGCGACGGCCCTGAGCAAAAACCTCACCGCGGTGAAGCTCGAGCAGGTCACCATCCGCCAGGGCAACGTGAAGGCCCGTGACATGCGGACGCATGGGGCCATAGGCATAGCTGCGGGCGCCGGAGGCGTTGCACGCCGCCATACCGCCCAGGCAGGCAGATGCCTCGGTGGGGTCGGTGGGAAAGAACTGCTCGGGGGCAGCTTGGAACTCCTCGTATGTCCGAAGCGACGCCTGGTCCCAGCCGCCTGTCGGCAGCGCCTTTTTGACCAGCTGTTTGCGCAGCTCCGACAGTACGACGCCCGGTTCCACGCGCAGCAGAAACCGGCCCTCGTCATCGCAGCGAAGACCAAGGTAGCGATTCATGCGCGAGGTGTTGAGGATATGCCCGCCATGAGGCACGGCGCCGGCAGCGAGGCCCGTTCGGGCACCCTGGACAGTCACCGAAACACCGTCGGCATGGAGCTGCCGCAAGATAGCGCGCACCTCGTCTTCCGATGTCGGAAACGAAATGCTCGAAGCCTCGCCCGACGAGCGAGACTCGTCGCGACCGTATTCCTCGAACTCATCGGTGAAGGGTTTGATGGTTGCAGACATGCAGACTCCCCTTTAGCTAACTACAGTGTTTGCAGGGAGATGTTACCGCATCGTTTCGTTGACGTGTTCGAGACCGCCTCCATAATTGAGGTTTTTTACGCGCATGCAATTCGGCGAACGGCCGAGTTTCCTCGGCAGGCGATGCTTTTGACACATATCGTTCCGCCGCCAGCGATCGAAAAATGTCGCTCGAAAAAAGTTGAAGTATTTTTTACCGCCCTTTACCTGCGGGGATGTCAATCCGTCAAGCATTTGGTCAGCTTTTGGTCAAGTTGCGGCTGATACGGTCGGCATCGACAGCCAAAGCCGATAGAAGTTTTGGCCCAAGAGCAGGGAGGTTCCCATGGCATATTACTGGCCCCAGTACGGCATCGCCATCGAGGTCGACGACGACCCTTATCTCTTACCCTTCGATGAAGAGGCATTCCCCGATACGGCGGTCTACCACGTCACCACCGATGTGATCTGCGACCCCGAGTCGTTCTCGGCGCTCGCCCACCACATCGCGCATATCCACGACATCGAGCTCCCTCCCGACTTCGACGAGCTTGTCTACTCACGCCGCCTGATGCTTCACATGCTCTTTGGAGCGAACCCGTCCACCTTTGCGCGCATCTATACCGCCAAGGATGCCGCATGAGCGCGAAGAAGCCACCCCACTTTGCAGGCCTGGGTCGTCGCAAGAAGCTCATCGTTGCCTGCTTGGCCATCGTCTGTGCCCTTGTCGCCGTAGGACTATACGCTTGGCAGTCGCAGCCCGTACCCGAGGCGGGCGCTTCGGTTACGACGGCCGAGGGCAAAACGCGTCAGGAAATCCAAGATGAGCTCGACGCCATCGTCCGCGACAACATGATGACGATTTCGGTCGCACCGGTCGCTCAGCTGCAGGAGGACGGCAAGCTGCGCGTCAACGTGCAAAACGTCCAAGACAATAAATTTCCCCAGCGATTCCGCGTCATCCAAAACGACGAGACCATGTACGAATCCGGTGTGGTCGAGACCGGCAAGACAATCGAAACGTGCCCCGCCGGCGACATCAAAGAAGGCGAGGCGTACATCGAGATTCAGGCGCTCGATGCCAAGACCCTCGACAGCCACGGCAATCCGACACGTGTCAAGGTGCGGGTTGAGCAAGCCGAGAACTAGCTTTTCCGGCCGACGCGGCACCGCACGCAATTCACCAGCATTCGTCCAATCATCGCGGGGACGGCCCGCGGCGAATAGAAAGGAACGACCATGGACATCACCAGGAACATGAACGGAGCCAGAGCGCTCGCCGTGGGCGCAGGGCTCGCGCTCGCGCTCGCAATGGGCGCCGCCCCGACGCCAGCTATGGCAGCCGGGCGCGTTGGAACCACGAAGGTAATGGTCAGGACCGAGATCGACAACGTTGAGTTCAAAGTTCCGACGGTTATTCCCTTCGTCGCCAAGGCCGACGGCACGCTTCAGGGCCCCTCAGAAGACGCGACCACCATCGACAATCATTCGGCCTACGGCATCCATGTCACCAACATGAAGATCGACGCCATGAACACCTGGACCATTGCCGCCGACGCCAAGGCCGGAACCGCGCAGAACTCCATCGACTTTAAGGTCGGCCCCGACGGCGCGCTCCAGAACGCCAGCGCCGCAATGCAGGGAACGGGCCTCGATCTTTCCAAGAATGCAGCCTTCGACATGGGCTACCAGGGCATTGCCGGTGGCACGGACAAAATTAAGCTCAAGACAAGCGGAAACGTCGCCCGCGTCACGCGCGACATCTTCCGCGTAACCGGCGAAGGCGATCAGGTTGCAACGATCACCTGGACGGTCGAGCCCGGTGCGCACACGGCATAAGGCCGTCGCCCTGGCCGCCGCCGTCAGCATCCTAGCGTTTGGGCCAGCCATGGCCTTTGCCCAGCAAGAACAGGCGCAGGCCGCCACGCAAGTGACGGTCGACCTCTCGGAGCTCGACCGCAGCGACCGCGAGGAACCGTTGGCGCAGACAGGCGACAAACGATGGCTCTTGGCAGCAGGCGCCGCAGCAGCAGGCGCGGGAACCGCCGGCCTCGGTCTGCACATCAAACACAGCCAGAAACAAAACATGAACAGGCCGCACTAAATTAGCTAAGGAGACCCCATGGCATCGAAGAACCTTTTGCCCGTCGTCGCACTCTGCGGCGCGCTCGCAACCGGAACGCCTGTCGCCGCTTGGGCGACTCCTGTCATGGCAGACTCCTTACCAGCGGCCCTAAGCTCCGCACCAAATCCGTCGAGCGCCATTGCGTGCAAGCGTTTTTCGATCGCACAGGCCGCAATCTCAACCTCGGGATGCCTTCGTCGTAATACGGACGGCTCGATAGTCGTGGATATCAATCGTTCGAACAAGGCAAACGGCTCCCAGGCGGGGTGCGCCGTCTGCACGTGGCGCTCGGTTGTGCTCGATGCAGATGGCGATCCATGCAATTTAGAGCTGCGCATCGACATCGCTTCGGTCGATGACTCGGCGAACGGAGCGAAGGTCGCCTTCGACGGTACGTTTTTTGAGAAAGGAGGCGGTATATGTCTGGGCTGCGCCGCCGCGAATGCAGACGACACGCAGCCCACCCTCTCATTCACGGCATCGTTGCGGCTGACCAAAGCCGGTACCGATGCCATCGCGGCGGGAGAAGCGTCCCTGCTGTTCTACGCCGTCAGTACCAAAGACACAGACGCTCATTTCGAGAAGCCAGCCGGATCACTCAGCCTTACACGAGGGATAGAGGCAGGCCCTATTGAAATCGATGCCCGCGCGCAAAGCAGGCAACGCATTCTTGCCGACCCGGCGCTTCTCGAAATGGAGTGGAACGGATCCGGAGCCATCGGAATTCTCCCCTCCGCGTTTGACGCCAAGACGCTCCCCCCAAACGACGAACCCATCAACGCAACCATACAAGAAGAGAGCGCGGACAAAGAAGCAGGTGCGGGCGACACGCCGTCGCCGACAAACAGCGTCCCAGCTTCTTTCGAAGCGCCGAATGAGCCCGCTGCCGATCCAAACGATCCCGAGTTCGCGGACAGTCTGGGGCTTGCTGATCCTCAAGAGATCGATGAAGGTAACTGCTGCGTGCTTGCCGCGCTCGACCACACGGAGGTCATCGACGCTGCGAACATCGAAGTTGCCGCCGCCAATCAGCCCGTCCGCAAGTCGGCTATCATCGCATTTCCTGAATCCATCGAAGTCGTCTTTTTGCCATCGGGCGAGGTCGTGGCCCCAACACTGCTCACCTTGTTGGGCGCCAAGAATACTCGAAACGAAATTAAAAAGGTCACGGTTGTCGACCCTGCAACCACCGCCAAGCTGCGTCTATACGCCGTTGCTCCAGACGGAGGCAAGACCTTGGAATTCGATGGTGACACACTCCTAGCCTGGCGACGTCTGGACATTATGCAAGACGTCTCGTATCAGATCGAACTCGAAGGGTTTGATCGTGCCCGCGATGCCAATATCATCGCCGCGGCTATTGAATCCCCGCAGCGGCTTATGACACTGCGCTTTGAATACTATCCCTATGTCCCGACAACCACCTGAGGCTTAAATGCTGCACATCATTCCTAACACCACTTATATAACGTATTAGATGAGTCGCGATGTGCCTCGCATTTCGTTCTGCTACGATTGCCACGTTGGCATCAATACAGGAGGGCTCATGCCGGGCTTGGGAACAATCATCAACGTTGTGCTTTTAGTTGCGGGCGGTCTTTTGGGATTAGCGGGCGGCCGCTTCATCACACCGCGCATCCAAGACACGCTCATGAAAGCATCGGGGCTGTGCGTCCTGTTTATCGGCCTTGGCGGCACCATGCAAAAGATGCTCCTTATCGATGGGAAGGCGCTAGCGACCACCGGCACCACCATGCTCATCGTCTCATTTGCGCTCGGTTCGCTCATCGGCGAGGCCGTCAACTTGGAAGCCGCCATCGAGAACCTTGGCGAATGGCTCAAGCGCAAGACCGGCAGTGAGGGCGATAACGAGTTCACCAACGCTTTTGTCTCGACTTCACTCACCGTGTGTATCGGCGCCATGGCAATTGTGGGATCGATCCAGGACGGCCTGCTCGGCGACTGGTCAACGCTTGCCCTCAAGGGCGCACTGGACTGCATCATCGTCTGCACCATGACGGCGTCGCTCGGACGCGGCTGCATCTTCTCGGCCCTGCCCGTAGCCGTGTTCCAGGGGACGATCACGTTGTTTGCCGGCGCGCTCTCCCCCATCATGACCACAGCAGCCCTCAACAGCCTTTCGCTCGTAGGCTCCATGCTCATCTTCTGCGTCGGCGTCAACCTCATCCGTCCTCAGACCTTCCGCACGGCCAATATGCTCCCCTCCGTCGTCATCGCCGTCATCTACGCCCTCCTGTTCTAAATCTATCAACGCAGCGGTATCTCGAACACCTGTTTGATGCTGTGCTATGATATGAGGTCACCGTAGCTGCGTTCGAGAGGAGGAGCGGTGGCCGACCAGGACATCAAGATGCTCATCGAGCGCATTATGGCCGAGGCCCGGACCCATCAGTCTGCCCGCTTCTCACATGAAGTCTACGCAGACGAGCCGATTCTCAAAACCGGCCGACAGATGCAGAATTTCCTCCCCGACCAGTACCGTAAAATGCGCGAGATATCGCGCTGGCAGGATGACCCCAAGGGCGGTGCGGGCCGCTGGCTTTCGGAAGCCGAGCTTTTTTACCGCCAGGGCCTGCTGATGGCCGACTTTGAGGACGACTGTCCCTACAACGGCACCTTTAAGTCGTACTTTCCCACCTACAACGCCATGAGCGACCGGCAGCTGCGCGGCTACTTTACCTGGCGTGCCCAAGTGCGCCGCGGAACCGTCGAGGAAACGTCTACGTCCTTTGCCTTTCTGTATCTCTATGAGCTGATTTGCGGCATTGGCGTAGATGACCCGCTCGACGGTTTTAACAAGATCAAGGCCTTTTGGGATGTCTATCGCGCCTTCGAGCCCGGCATTGATCGGTTTGCACGCGTGTGGTTGCAGGATTACGCCGTATTCCATGGGCTCAACCCCAAGCTGCTTCGTGACTCTAAAACCGTCATGTTCGATAACGCCCTTATCGAGCTGCGGCGCGCAGCACGAGACCTTGTACCGGCACCGGCACCGTCCGACCAGACCCCCAAACGTCGCAAAACCTCCGAGCCCACGCTCCCCCTTCCGCCCGATGAGGTGCGCGAGGAGCGACTCATGGCCGCCATCAACGCCCTCTCCACGTACAACCTAAGTAACTCGCGGCTCGACCGCAGCCACCACCGCGATCTGCGCCACGCGGCATGCGCCGTGTATGTCCGCATGGCGCGCTACTATGACACGCACCGAAAGACCGGCATCGTGGCGAGTTTATTTGGGGAGGAGACGGCCATGCCCTACACCATGTTTGCCTCGGCCGTATTCTTTGCGCCCGAGCGCCACGAGGACTGCGAATATCGCCTGGATCCTATCCATATCTACCGTTGCCAAAACGACTTTTGGGAATGCATGCGCATCCACGGTAGTAGGCAAAAGAGCAGCAAGCTCGGTGAAATGATGCGCGCCTGCGACCAACGCCTGCGCCTGGCGCTGGACCCCGCCCATCCCCTTAAGGAAGAAAAGGTCCCCAAATATCTGGCCAAAATTATCGATGACGAGATTGTGGCATGGCTTTCGTGGGACGCCGTACACCAGCCCGTCAAGATCGATATCGATCTGAGTCAGCTGGGGCACATTCGGAGCGCCGCTGCGCAAACGCGCGAAGCGCTTTTGATCGACGAAGAGCGCGAGGACGATGTGCCCACAGAGGTCGATACGGCGGAATCCGAGCAACCGGAAGCCAAGCCTGCGACCGACGTGATGGCCGAGCCGATCGCGGCGCCTACGGAGCGCAACAAAGCCGACGAGCCAACCATTTCCACCGAACAGTTTGGCGTCGTGGCACCGCTCCTCGCACCGACGCCAGCGGTCGTATCGACTGCACCCGCTGGCACCGCAACCGAACTCGCGCCCGCCGCAGATGCCTTCCTTCGCGCGCTGCTCGAGCAAAACGCAGCGCAAGCGACATTGGCGGTAGTGCAATCGGAGCAGAGCGAGGACATGCTCGTCGACAGCATCAACGAGGCGCTCTTTGACCTGGTGGGTGACACCGTTATCGAGTTTGGAGCGGCAGGACCGCAGATCATCGAGGATTACGAAGCAGACGTGAGAGGATACCTAGACCATGAGTGATACCGCATCCACAGCACCCCGCGTGCCCAAGCGCGTCGCTGCCGTCATTCTCAACTCGCTCAAGGGCGGCGTGGTCCCGCGCATCGGCCTTCCTTACATCACCGTAGGGCGCGAGGTCGAGATCCGCGCCCTGCTCACCGATCTGAGTCTCATCGCCGACGGTGGCGCGAGCTTCCGCTTTCTGGTCGGTCGTTACGGCGCCGGCAAGAGCTTTTTGCTCCAGACCATCCGCACGCACGCCATGGGCGAAGGATTCGTCGTCGCTGATGCCGACCTGTCGCCCGAGCGCCGCCTGCAGGGCGGTCAGGGACAGGGCCTTGCCACCTACCGCGAGCTCATCCGCAATATATCGACCAAGACGCGCCCCGAGGGCGGTGCGCTCAACCTTATTTTGGATCGCTGGGTCGCCTCGTGCGCCGACGTCGACGAGTCGGTCGTCAATGCCCAACTGGCCCCGCTCGAGGAGATGGTCCACGGCTTCGACTTCACCCGCATGCTCCGCCGCTATCGCATGGCCGTATCCGAGGGCGATGAAGAGGCTATGAGCCGCGTGACCAAATGGATTCGCGGCGAGTACCGCACCAAGAGCGAGGCTCGCGCCGAACTGGGGTCCTCAACCATCATCAGCGACGATGACTGGTACGACTACGTCAAACTCATCGCGCGTTTTTTGGTTTGCAGTGGCTACAAGGGCATGCTGGTGCTCATCGACGAGCTCGTGAATCTGTATAAGATTCCCAACGCCATTACGCGCCAGTACAACTACGAGAAGATCCTGACCATGTACAACGACACGCTCCAGGGCAAGGCGCAGTACCTGGGCATGATCATGGGTGGCACGCCAACCTCCATCGAGGACCGTCGCCGCGGCGTGTTCTCCTACGAGGCCCTGCGCAGCCGACTCGCTCAGGGCCGTTTTGCGCGCGAGGACCTTAAGGACATGCTCGCGCCCATCATTCGTCTGCAGCCACTCACCTATGAGGAGCTGCTGGTGCTCATCGAAAAACTCATGCAGATCCATGCCGGCTACTTTGGCTGGACGCCCACGCTTACCGAGAACGACTTGGTGGACTTTCTCAAGATTGAGTTTGGCCGCGTGGGAGCCGATACGCACTTGACGCCGCGTGAGGTCATTCGTGACTTTATCGAGCTGCTCGACATCCTATGCCAAAACCCCGACGCCAACGTGGCCGAGCTACTGCAAAGCGTCGGCGGCGACGCGCTGGCGCCGGCAACAGCAACAGGCGACACCGGCACCGCAAGCGGCGACCGCAATTTCGCCGAATTCATCATCTAACCCGCCAAAAAGGGACAGGTTTATTTTGGCAGGCTTTATCTGGGCAAACGTCGAGGCAGTGATGCGGCAAGCCACTGCTCACCGCGTTAAGAGGTTCGTATTTGAGAGGAGGCCCCGTGAACGCCTTTGACCGCTACGCCCCGTTTATCCAAGACTTCATCTACTCCCACGATTGGGAGAGCTTGCGCTCTATCCAGGTTGCGGCAGCTGATGCCATCTTTAACACGCAAGATAATGTGCTCCTGACGGCATCCACGGCTTCCGGCAAAACCGAGGCAGCCTTCTTTCCCATCCTGACCGAGTTTTGGGAGAACCCGCCCGCAAGCGTGGGCGCCCTCTACATTGGCCCCCTCAAGGCGCTCATCAATGACCAATTCGTCCGCCTCAACGATCTGTGCGAAGAAGCCGATATCCCTGTCTGGCACTGGCATGGCGATGTCTCGCAGTCGCACAAGGCTAAGCTCATCAAAAAACCGAGCGGCATCTTGCAGATTACGCCCGAGTCACTCGAGGCGCTCCTGATCCATAAGCACATGGCGATCCCTCGTATGTTCTGCGACCTGCGCTATGTGGTTATCGACGAAGTCCATTCGCTCATGCGCGGCGACCGCGGCGGGCAGACGCTCTGCCTTATCGAGCGGCTCTCGCGCATGGCAGGCGTGCAGCCCCGCCGCATCGGTCTGTCGGCAACCATCGGCGACCCCGAGCGCACGGGCGCCTTCCTGTCGCAGGGGACGGGACGCAACTGCGTCATCCCCCGTTTTGAGGAGCCGCGCCGCGTGTGGCGCATCTCCATGGAGCACTTCTACAACTCGGGTCCCCAGGCGCAGCAGCGAAGATTCGAGAGCATGGGTCCTCAAGAGGCCGAAGTGCTTGCGTGCGAGCGCATTGAGGCAGTGACACCCGCGGCGCTGCCCGCATCCGGACAAGACATGCGCCACAGCGGACAGCTCACACAGGCGGAACGTCGTCAACGTCGCGAGCAGGCGCGGGGCAAGGACGCTCCCAAAGACCGTCGCACTTCCTCGGCCCCCGAGGGCGAAGTCGACATCCCACGAGCGACCGAGCAGGCGCTTCTCAGCCCCACCGACACAGCGCCAGACAACGCCGACCCCGGCATGGGCTATATCTTCGAACACACCCGCGGCCGCAAGTGCTTGGTCTTTGCCAACTCGCGCGAGGAGGCAGAGGCCGTGTGCTCCATGCTGCGCAGCTACTGCGAAAGTCGACACGAGCCCGACCGCTTTCTAATCCATCACGGCAACCTTTCGGCATCGCTGCGCGAGACGGCCGAGGAGCTCATGCGCGACGAGGAGCAGGCGCAGACAACCGTCACCACCTCTACGCTGGAGCTCGGTATCGATATCGGCCGCCTGGAGCGCGCCTTCCAGATTGACGCGCCGTTTACCGTCAGCTCCTTTTTGCAGCGCATGGGGCGCACGGGACGCCGCGACCTTCCGCCCGAGATGTGGTTTGTCATGCGCGAGGAAGAACCCGAGCCGCGCACGATGATGCCCGAAACCATTCCCTGGAAGCTCCTGCAGGGTATCGCGCTCGTACAACTCTATCGCGAGGAAAAGTGGGTCGAGCCGCCCGAGCTCGATCGACTCCCCTACAGCCTGCTCTATCACCAGACTATGTCGACCCTCGCCAGCACCGGCGAGCTCACGCCGGCCGAACTTGCCCAGCGTGTGCTCACGCTCAGCTATTTCCACCGTATCTCGGCAGACGATTACCGTGTGCTGCTACGTCACCTCATTAAGATCGACCATATCCAGGTCACCGAAGGTGGCGGGCTCATCGTGGGTCTCGCGGGCGAGCGCGTCATCAACAACTTTAAGTTCTACGCCGTGTTCCAGGAAAACGAGGAGTTTACCGTCCGGAGCGAATCGGCCGAGCTGGGCACGATTGTTAATCCGCCCCCGCCCGGTGAGCGCATCGCCATCGCCGGACACTGCTGGATTGTCGAGGAAGTGGACTGGAAGCGCCACACTGTCTTTGCCACGCAGGTCAAGGGCCGGGTGCCGGCCTACTTTGGCGACTGCCCCGGCGACATCAATACACACGTACTCGAGCGCATGCGCAAGGCGCTCAACGAGCACGCGACATATCCGTACCTCATGGGTAACGCACGGGCCCGCTTGGCGCAGGCTCGCCATACGGCCGAGATTTCGGGTGCGGGAACCAAGCCACTCATCAACCTGGGTGGCGACACCTGGGTACTCTTCCCCTGGCTGGGCAGTTACGCCTTTTTGGCACTCGAGCGCATGCTCAAGATTAAGTGTGCCGCGGAGCTGGGCCTTCGCGGACTCGACCCATCGCGCCCGTACTTTATGCAGTTTAAGATGAAGGCCGACGAGGAGACGTTCTTTGAGGTGTTCGCCGCCGAGGCCGAGAAGGACTTCAATCCCATCGAGCTCGTCTATCCCGGCGAGGTGCCTTATTTTGATCGCTACGACGAGTACGTTCCCGAGGAGCTCGTGCGCAAAGGCTTTGCCGAAGGCGTGCTCGACATCGAAGGCATGAAGCAGCGCGTTCTCGGCTGGCGCGACCACGCCTAAGACCAGTCTTTTTGGGACGGGGAGACCTATTTGTCGTGAAGAACGGTGCCGAGGAAGTCGGCGTCGAAGGGCACGGCTTCGGCAAAGGCATAGTCGCCGTCGCTGGCGATGAGCAGGTAGTTTTCCTCGCCGCCGAACTCCGCATCGCCGCAAGGCACTACCCAAGCATGGCCGAACACCTCGAGCGCCGTGGCAGCGCAATCGCGCAGGAACGTCACATCGCTCCCCTCGCTTGCGCTCA
>CAUFRO010000013.1 GCA_959027945.1 uncultured Collinsella sp. | reverse complement strand
CTCAGCACGTGCCCCTTGGCATCAACGCGCTTCTCATAGGGGGAGCCATCGGAAGTGGTAGAAGAATAACCAAAAGACCAGGTAAATAACCAAAGTGGGTACCAGTGAAGGCCGGTGGGTACAAATTGGGTACCAGAGAAAAACTGGCAATCCCGCAATTTGACTGAGAGGGAACCATGGTCGCCGTCGAATAGAACCATGTTGAGGGGGTGCGCCGATAGAGCTTAATCGATATGCAGAAGCATTGTTTTCCCTGATTAAACAATTGCGTATTGTCGATGGCTTGCGCCTAAATCCTGAAACCTGCGATAAAAAGAGGTGCCTTGCGATACGGCAAGGCACCTCTAATAGGTAACACACTTTTGTGTGGAATTACTCCCACTCGATGGTCGCGGGCGGTTTGGACGTGATGTCGTAGCACACGCGGTTGGCGCCGGGAACCTCGGCCACGATACGGCCGGAGATGCGGGCCAGAACATCGTAGGGCAGCTTGGCCCAGTCGGCGGTCATGGCATCGCTGGACTCGACGGCACGCAGGATGATCGGGCGCTGGTAGGTGCGCTCGTCGCCCATAACTCCAACGGACTTAATGTCGGGCAGGACCGCAAAATACTGCCAGCAGCTGTGCTCGGAGTTGCGCTCGCCGGTCTGCTCAAACAGACGCTGGTTGTAGGCGTCGAGCTCCTCGCGCACGATGGCGTCGGCGTTCTTGAGGATCTCGAGCTTCTCCCTGTCGACCGCACCGATGATGCGGATGGCCAGACCCGGGCCCGGGAAAGGCTGACGGAACACGATATGACCCGGCAGGCCCAGCGCCAGACCAAGCGCGCGGACCTCGTCCTTAAAGAAGTGATCGAGCGGCTCGATGAGGTCGAAGTGCACGCCCTCGGGGAACGGGATCAGGTTGTGATGGCTCTTGATGGTGGCCGTCTTGCCGCCCGTCTTGCGAGCGCCAGACTCGATGATGTCGGGGTAGATGGTGCCCTGAGCCAGATACTTGACCGGCTTGCCATCGGTCTCGAGCTGCTGCGCCACGGCGAAGAACTCTTTCCAGAACTGCGTACCGATGATGCGACGCTTCTCCTCGGGCTCGGTCACGCCGGCCAGAAGCTCGGCATAGCGGTCCTCGGCGTGGACGTGGATAAAGTCGACGTCAAACTGCTTAGTGAAGACCTCCTCCACCTGCTCGGGCTCGCCCTTGCGCAGCAGGCCGTGGTTGATGAACACGCAGGTCATCTGCTTGCCCACGGCGCGAGCGCCCAGCGCGGCCACGACGGAGGAGTCGACGCCGCCGGACAGGGCCAGAATCACGCGGTCGTCGCCGACCTTCTCGCGGAACTCGGCCGTCATGGTCTCGACCAGGTTGTCCATGCTCCAGTTGGGCTCCAGGCCGCAGATCTCAAACAGGAAATTGCTCAGCAGCTGCTGACCGTACTCGGAGTGCTTGACCTCGGGGTGGAACTGCGTGGTGAAAATCTTGCGCTCGACGCACTCCATGGCGGCAACCGGGCACACGTCAGTGCTGGCGGTAACGGTAAAGCCCTCGGGCACCTCGGAAACGGCATCGCGGTGGCTCATCCACACGGTCTGCTCCATAGGCGTGGAGTTAAAGAGCTTGGCGCCGGCCGTGCGCGTGATGGTGGCGCGGCCGTACTCGCCCACCTCGGAGTGGCCGACCTTGCCGCCGAGCGTCACGGCCGTGATCTGATGGCCGTAGCAAAAGCCCAGGACGGGAAGGCCCAGGTCAAAGATGGCAGGATCG
Organism: uncultured Collinsella sp.; assembly: GCA_959027945.1. Taxonomy (GTDB): domain Bacteria; phylum Actinomycetota; class Coriobacteriia; order Coriobacteriales; family Coriobacteriaceae; genus Collinsella. The sequence continues at coordinate 51,105 of CAUFRO010000013.1, read as the reverse complement.
ATGGACGGAGCGTCCTCGGCGTACACGGAGGCCGGGCCGCCGGAAAGGATGAGCGCAGAGGCGTTCATCTCGCGAATCTCGTCGGCCGAGATGTCGCAGGGGACAATCTCGGAATACACGTTGAGGTCGCGGACGCGACGGGCAATGAGCTGACCGTACTGCGCACCAAAGTCGAGTACGAGGACCTTTGCGGAAGCCTTTTGATCCATGGTTCCCCCTCTTGTTGGCGGGGAGCCGGTGCCCACCCGCGCGAATAAACGAGAATAACTTTCATAGTGTACACGTTATATGGGGTTTCTCGTCCCTCGCAGCCATCAGCGCACGGCAAACGCACGACCTGGGCCCCTATTTGACGGCAATTGAAGTGTTTTCAAACGTTACAGATGATGTAATACGTTTGAACATTGGACGCCCTGTGCCACAATACTGCCGAACGACTCCGCCCTTGCGGCGGCAAATACGATAGGAATACCAGCATGAAGCGCATCCTTCTCATCGCCACGGGCGGCACCATCGCATCGACCGAGGACGGCAACGGCCTCTCCCCCGCCCTGACCGGTGAGGAGCTCGCCCAGAGCGTCCCCGAGATCTCGGACCTCTGCGAGCTCGACGTGGTACAGCCCATGAACATCGACAGTACCAATATGCGCCCGAGCGACTGGATGCGTATCCGCGACGTCATCGTCGAGGGCTATGCCGACCACGACGGCTTTGTGGTCCTGCACGGCACCGACACCATGAGCTACACCGCGGCGGCGCTTTCCTATCTGATTCAGGACAGCCCCAAGCCCATCGTGCTCACCGGCTCGCAAAAGCCTATGGGCAACCCCTTTACCGACGCCAAGCTCAATCTGTACCAGAGCCTGCTCTATGCGCTCGACGAGCACTCGCACGACGTTTCGATCGTGTTTGGCGGCGTCGCCATTGCCGGTACGCGCGCCCGCAAGCAGCGCACCATGAGCTTTAACGCGTTCATCAGCGTCAACTATCCGCCCATCGCCTATATCCGCAACGACCGCATCGTGCGCAACGGGCTTCACGGCACGCATCAGGGCGAAAACCCGGTGCGTTTCTACGACAGCATCGACCCGCGCGTATTTGTACTCAAGCTTACGCCCGGCGTAAACCCGGGCATCCTCGACGCTCTTGCCGATAGCTACGATGCTGTAATCCTAGAGACCTTTGGCATTGGCGGTATTCCCGAGTTTGGCGAGTCCGGCGAGTCGTTCCAAGAGGCAATTTTCCGCTGGGTCGATTCGGGTCGCACCGTCGTTATGACCACGCAGGTCCCCGAAGAGGGCCTCGATCTGGGCGTTTATGAGGTCGGCCGCGCTTACGCCGATCATCCGGGCATTCTGCGCGGCGATGATATGACCACCGAGACGCTCGTGGCCAAGACCATGTGGGCACTCGGCCAGTCACGCGATGCCGCCGAAATCCAGCGCCTGTTCTACAGCCAAGTCAACCACGACCGTATCCCGATGGCGTAATCTCTAAGGCAGCTCCACTTATCGCAACCTTAAACGACAGGTGGTCCCCCTCGGGCCGTGCAAAAATCGGAGTATTCTGCAATTTCTCCGCCGGAGGCATAGAATCGACCGATTGTTAGACGAACTTTTAGGACGAGGGTTCCGTCTAGTAAATATTTATTCCTCATTTTTATTTAGTATGTGGATTAACTACTGCCAAAAAGGCAAAGCCAGCCGCTCGAGCTACCATCTACGGCCAAACTGGTGCTGAATACTCGCGATTTTGCACATCGCAACCAGGGGGACCCGCCCAAAGAGCGTCAAATACAGCGGGGAACGCCCTATCCGATACCCTCGAGAAGCTCTGATACCGTCATGCCAAGTGCGGGCGCGATCTTAAATAGAACCTTAAGCGTGAAATTTGCCGTCCCATCTTCGATTCGGTCGAGGTAGGGTCGGCTGATTCCTGTCGCCACACAAAAATCAACCTTGGAGATACCAAGGTCCCTGCGCGTCTCTTCGACCCGCCTGCCAAGAATCTGTTTCGCACGTTCGTCCATGCAGCCGAGTTTGAAATGGAGCCGAACATAAACGTAAACTATAGTTTACGTTTTCCCGAATACACAGGAGTTTTCTATGTCGGGTTCTTCGGTCCGCATGTACCGAGCCACACTTCGCACAAACAGCGCACCGCCCAAGCTCGTCGTCGTTGAAGCTGAATGCCTTTCGCCCGATGAGCGCACAGCATTTGCATTGCTATCAAGTCGCGTCGCCGCCGTTCTGGTCCCTTGCCCGGCGCAAGGTGAACTTGCTGTTCAATGCCAAACGCACAGCTGCCTGCTCAATCAGGCTGCCGTAGTCGCAACCAGCCAACGCGGCCTGCCGCTCCTTCTAGAAGCCGGCATCGCACTCGCCCTTCGTGGCGCCGGATACGAAAACGAGGCCGCCGCCGATATGGTCTTTAAACCACGATCGAGCGGCGGCCTCGCAGCAGCCATTGAATATATGTGCAGGCTCGTTGCCTAAAAGGACAAGCTAGAAACCAAGGCCAAAGCCCGTTCCGGTAATCGCCGAGTACATAAAGTAAACGTTGACCACGTTGAGGAACACACCCGTGATGCAACCGTTGCGCAGGTAGCGCTCGCACACGATGCGCGCCATGGCGGCGGAGTCATCATTGTTTTTAGCCTGGCGTCCTGCCGTAAAGTACGTCGCCACGCTCAGCAGCAGGTTGAGCACCGGCAGTGCCAGCAACTCATAGCTCTTGCCCCAGCGCGTAACCTCGCCGGCTGCGTTAAACTTCGTTGCCACCTCGGGACCAATGTTGGGGATAACACACGCTGCAACCACCAGCGGAATCACCGCAAGCACCAGCAGCGCGATGCCCATGTAGCCAGCTTTTTTGCCATATTTAAACATGCGCGTCGTCCTTACACGTTAAAGCGGAAGTGCACGACGTCGCCATCGGCCATGACATAGTCCTTGCCCTCAATACGCAGCTTGCCGGCGGCCTTGGCGCCCTGCTCGCCGCCGAGCTCGATGTAGTCGTCGTAGCCAATGACCTCGGCCTTAATAAAGCCGCGCTCAAAGTCGGTGTGGATGACACCGGCGGCCTGCGGGGCGGTCGCGCCCTGACGCACCGTCCAGGCCTTGACCTCCATCTCGCCAGCCGTAAAGAACGACTGCAGGCCGAGCAGCTTGTAAGCTGCCTGTGCGAGCACGTCCAGGCCGGGCTGCTCCAGGCCCAGGCTCTCCAGATAGTCGGCTGCGTCCTCGGGATCGAGCTCGGAAAGCTCGGCCTCAATCTTGGCGCAGATCGGCAGCGGCTTGACGCCATCGATGGGCGCCAGGTCGTCGTTGAGCATATCCTCATCCACGTTGGCCACATACAGGATGGGCTTCATGGTGAGCAGGAACAGGCCCTTGGCAGCGGCACGCTCCTCGTCGGTCATCTCCATCGATGCGGCGCGCTTGCCGTCGTTAAGCCAGGCAAGCAAGCGCTTGGCAACCTCAAACTTGGGCATGAGCTCCTTGTCGCGCTTGGCCTCTTTCTCCAGCTTGGGCAGCTGCTTCTCGAGCGTGCCCATGTCGGCCAGGATGAGCTCGGTCATGATGGTGTCGGCGTCGCCGGCAGGGTCGACGAACTCGCCGGTGCGACCAACCTCACGCATGACGTTGGGGTCCTTAAAGTAGCGCACGACCTCGCAGATGGCGTCGGTCTCGCGGATGTTTGCCAAGAACTGGTTGCCCAGGCCCTCGCCCTCGTTAGCACCCTTCACCAGGCCTGCGATGTCGACAAACTCGACCGTGGCGGGCACGATGCGGCCCGGGTTAACGATGTCGGCAAGCTTTTGCAGTCGGCTATCGGGCACGTCGACGATACCCACGTTAGGGTCGATCGTGGCGAACGGATAATTGGCGGCAAGGCCGGTCTTTTTGGTAAGCGCGGTGAACAGCGTCGACTTGCCCACGTTGGGCAGGCCCACGATACCGATGGAAAGGGACACAGCAGCTCCTTTAGGTACAGGTACTTCAAACCGTATAAGTATAGCGCCGCCGCAGCATCCGGGCGAATCCGAACGCCACGGCGGCGCAAATGAAGCAGAGATTGGGGTCGCTGGCTAGTCCGCGAGCTTCTCCACTTGGTCGAGCATCTTATCGAGCTTGGCCTTTGCCTCGGCCTTGACCTTCTCGGCCTCCTCGTGGGCCTTGGCCTTCTGAGCGGCCTTTTCCTCGGCCTCGGGATCGACGACGACCAGGTTGGATGCATCATGCTCAACCAACTTAAGCGCATGCTCGGGACACACCTTGACGCAGGCCCCGCAACCTAGGCAATACGTGGACTCCAACGCAAAGCGACCGCTTCCAACCAAATCGCAGGCAAACGTGGGGCACACGTTGACGCACTCGCCGCACGACGTGCACTTGTCAAAATCGCACTCCGGCGTGCTCACCTGCATGTTCTGGGCAAGCTCGGGATGGTTCTGCAGCGTCGAGAGCACCAGCTGCCGCCCGTGCGTGAGCGAACGGCGACGCTTGGTCGTCGTGGTGCCGCACATGGTGTTGAGCGTGCGCTCCAGCTGGGTAATCTGATGGCGATGGGCTTTGAGCTTCTGCGTCACCGAGGCCAGCGCCGCCGTCGCCGGGTTGAGCTTGGTCACGGTCAGGCCCGTCGTGCGGGCGATCTTTTCCATGTACTCCTTGCGCTCGTACTCGCGAAGCTTATGGCACTTGAGGCTCTTGGGGTCGACCTCCAGACCCATACCCGTGCCAGACCACTCTTCGGCCTTCGCGATCGCCTCGCCCAGAATGTCCTCACCACCGATGTTGCGGCATTTATCGCACACGCCCAACGGCAGATACACACTCACGTTGGGATAGTCGGCCAGTACCGAGAACCAAGTCTCGGCCGTAATATCGCCCACGCAGGCAACGACGACTTCGTTTTCGCGCGGCATGCGCTTGAGGGCGCGCGTGCAGGTGACGTAGGCGGTCTCATGGCTCGTAGCCGCCGAGACAATGTCGTCATACAGGTTTTTGGGCGCCAGGCGCGGCGAGATGATTGCCTCGGTCGGACAGGCGGCGGCGCACAGGCCGCACTTGCGACAGGAGTCGAGGATCTCGATGGCGTCTTCCTCGACCTCGATAGCGTTGACCGGGCACACATCCATGCACGCGGTGCAGCCGCTTTTCTCGTTTTTACAGGTCAGGCACGGAATGGTGTTGCCGCGCGGACGCTCCTTGTAGTCGGCAGGATTCCACTGCGGCGCCGATGGATCGAGTGCATCGGTCACGCCGCCAAGCGGGTTTTTAAGAAAGTCGAAACCCTTGCTGATCTCGATAATGTCATCAAACAGATCGTGTTCCTGCGCCATGCGCGGCCCCTCCCTGAGCAGTGCAAACAAGCAAGAGATAATGATACGCTATCGGCCCACGCCTCGGGCAAATTACACGCGGAGCATCTTTGCGGCAAATAGCCCATGGCCTATCGCCGCCTCGATCGCACAAGGTCGATCGAGCGCCAAGCTATGCCTCGCACATGAGTTGCACGAGCTTTTGTTCGGTCACCTTGACCTGCTCGTTGGCCATATTACGCTCGTTTCTAAAGACCGCATTTGCAACACCCTGCAGGTCGGCATCGGAAATCTCGCCAAGGCCCAGTCCCTCGAGCGTCGTCGGCAGACCAACGCGCCGGCAAAACTCAAGCACCTGATCAAGCTCGGGCGCACGCTCCAGGCGCAGCTGCACCACTAGGCCAAATGCTACGGCTTCACCATGCATGGCCTTGCACTCGGGCAAAATCGTCAGGCCGTTGGCGATGGCATGCGCCAGCGCCAAACCACCGCTCTCAAAGCCAACACCCGAGAGCAGAATATTGCACTCGATCAGACGCTCAACTGCCGGCGATGTACGGCCCTTTTTGAGATCGCGCTTGGCAGCGACGCCGCACTCCATGAGCGTGTCATAGCAGGCGCGAGCCGCAACCAGAGCCAAGTGCCCTGGCGCGCCACCGTGCTCGTTGGTGCCCCGCGCCGCGGCGCACGAACGCGCCTCGAAGTACGTTGCCAGCGCATCGCCCATACCAGCAACCGTCATACGCAGTGGGGCCGCCGCGACCACGTTGGTATCGACCACGACCAGGTCTGGATTCTTCTCGAGCATCAGATAGCGGTCGAACGACCCATCCTCGTGATACAGCACCGAAATCGCACTGCACGGACCGTCCATCGAAGCCGCCGTGGGGCATACGCACAACGGCAGCTCGGCATAAAACGCAACGGCCTTGGCGATATCGAGCATCTTGCCGCCGCCAATACCCACCACCATGTCACAATACTCGGCCTGGGCTTCCTTGGCCATTTTTACAACGGCCTCTTCCGTACACGGACCGTCATAAATCTTAAAGAACGGCTCGCTCAGATCGTCGTCCAGAAATCCATCGTTGATCTGTTTGCACAGTCGATTCTCGGTACCTTGGTCAAACAGGACATAGGCGGAGCATCCCAGCCATGACAGATATCTGCCTTGACGCGAGAGCTCGCCCGGCCCTTGGACATAACGGCCCGGACCGCCATAAACCATGGGAAGCGCCATACGAGAATCCGCCCTTCATCAAGCAACGATTGGTGCAAAGCAACCTGACCCCTTTGCACCATAGCAAATAAGGGGCAAAGCCATCTGCCGGCTTTGCCCCTTCCTTAGCTTGATTTACTCATCCATGAGATAGTAGTGGCCCAGTGCGTCGGCACCCAGGATGGCGTTTGCGACCATCTCGGGCGTCACCTCAAACGGCATGTTGCACATGGTGTCCTCGGGCGCGCACGCGGCCTCGGCAACAATCATGGCCTTCTCGCGCGTAACCTCGGCAACGCCCAGTTCCTTGAGCGTAACGGGCAGACCCAGCTCAATGCAGAAGCCCAAGACTTCCTCGAGCTTCTCGGTCGGGGCATCTTCGAGTACCAGCTGGACGATGGTGCCGAAGGCGACCTTCTCGCCGTGATACATGCTGTGGCACTCGGACAGCATCGTCAGACCATTGTGGATGGCATGAGCAGCAGCAAGGCCCGAGCTCTCAAAGCCAATGCCGGAGAGCAGCGTATTGGCCTCGATGATGTGCTCGACGGCAGGCGTGAGCGCACCCTTCTCCAGCGCAACCTTGGCCTTGACGCCATCGGCCATGAGCGTCTCATAGCAGAGCTTGGCGAGCGCCAGGCCGGCCATTCCGCCCTTGCCGCCGGCGCAGGTGCCGCCGTCGGCATCGTGCGTTGCCTGAGCCTCGAAATAGGTTGCGAGCGCATCGCCCATACCGGAAACCGTCAGGCGCACCGGGCTCGCCGCGATAACCGTCGTATCCATAAGGACGATATTGGGGTTTGCCTTAAGGAAGAGGTACTTGTCGAACTGGCCGTCGTCGGTGTAGAGCACCGAAAGTGCCGAGCACGGTGCATCGGTCGAAGCGATGGTGGGGCAAATGATAACCGGAGACTCCAGGTAATAGGCGACGGCCTTCGCGGTGTCGAGGATCTTGCCGCCACCGACGCCGACGATGATGTCGCAACCGTTGTCGCGAGCGAGCGCAACCAGGCGATCGACCTCGCCCTTGGAGCACTCGCCGTTAAAGTCCTCAAACAGCAGCTCGGCCTTAGCCTCGGCAAAGCCGCCCTCGATCTTGGCGCCGACGCGCTTCTTGCCCGAAGGCGTCACGATGACGAGGGTCTTAGCGCCGAGCGGCTCAACGTAAGAGCCGAGCTTGGCGAGCTCGTCCGGGCCCTGGATGTACTTGCTGGGGCTATTGAAGATTGCAGCCATTTTTATCCCATTCTCTAATAATTAAAAAGAAAGGGGCTCCGTACGGATACGTGCGGAGCCCCTCGTTACGATAACAAGAGTCGATTAGAAATCGATGTCGGTGTCGTAGTAGCAGGCCTTGAGGATCTTCTCGAAGTCGGCAGCCTTGGTCTCACGCGGGTTCTCGGGCGTGCAGGCGTCCTGCTCGGCGTTCGCGGCGATCTCGGGCAGCTTGGCGAGGAACTCCTCCTCGGAAACCATCTGCGGGTTCTCGGCGTCGACCTTCACGCCACCATTCGCGTAATCCTTGATGGACTGCGGAATGTTGAGCTGGTCGTTGAGGTCGCGAATCTTCTGGACGAGCGCAGCGATGAGCTCCTCGTTGGTCTCGCCGGGAAGGTGCAGGATCTCCTTGGCCACGTAAGCGTAACGCTCAGCAGCGCGCGGGTCCTTGGAGTTCCACTGGATGACCTTGCCCAGGTACATGGCGTTAGCAGCACCGTGGATGATGTGGCCGTTCTCAAAGGCAGCACCGGTCTTGTGAGCCATGGAGTGAACGATGCCGAGCAGGCCCGAGGAGAAGGCGATACCGGCGATGCACTGAGCCTCGTGCATGTGCTGACGGGCCTCATGGTCGCCAGCATAGGACTTGGGCAGCCACTCGACGATCTCGCGGATGCCGTGCAGAGCGTTGGCGTCGGTGAACATAGAGGCGCAGGTGGAAACGTAGGCCTCCATGCAGTGGGTCAGAGCGTCCATGCCGGTGTGAGCGCACAGCTTGGCGGGCATGGTGTAGGTGAGCTCGGGGTCGACGATGGCGACATCAGGGGTGATGTTGAAGTCGGCCAGCGGGTACTTGATGCCCTTGGCGTAGTCGGTGATGACGGAGAAGGCAGTGACCTCGGTAGCGGTGCCGGAGGTAGAGGAGATGGCGCAGAAATGAGCCTTCTGACGCAGCTCGGGGAAGCTGAACGGCTGGATGATGTTATCGAAGGACTCCTCGGGATACTCGTAGAAGACCCACATGGCCTTAGCGGCATCGATGGGCGAGCCGCCGCCGATGGCGATAATCCAGTCGGGCTCGAACTCGCGCATGGCCTCGGCGCCCTTCATGACCGTCTCGATGGACGGGTCGGACTCGACGCCCTCGAACAGCTTGACCTCGAAACCGCCTTCCTTAAGGTCGGCCTCAACGTCCTGCAGGAACCCGCCGCGGCGCATAGAGCTGCCGCCAGAAACGATGATGGCCTTCTTGCCCTTGAGGTTCTTCACCTCGTGGCGAGCGCCCTCACCAAAGTACAGATCGCGAGGATTGGTAAAACGTCCCATACTGTGCCTCCTAAACAAGCCCCTCTTAGACTTGCGTATATAACGGAGCACCCGATTGGCTCCGTTAGGACCGTTTTGCGCGTTGCCGGCGATGACAATGCGCGATGTCTTAACGTCTCGACGCTCAGACAAACATTATTTTACCGTTCTGGTTGGTCAGTTATTCACCTAAAGTTGACAATGATGAAACGTTTTTTCTATCCCTGAAGACCCTTGTGGGGCACTCATACTCCCAAGCTGGGCAAACGTTTTATCAAGGTTGACTACATATCCCGGGCAGGACGGTACCCCTCCAAAATGCGCCCCGTTCGCCGCCAAAAATCGACCGTTTGCGGCACCGTGATACCACTCGGTCGTCCAAGGTGCCGACATTTGTGCGACATCCGTCTTCGTGGTGCAAAGGTGCATGTCCAAGTGCGGCACCCCTGGTGTGCCACATGCGGGTAAACTAGAACCTTATATAGAGACATTTGAACCCTAACCGCAGCAAAGGAGGCCCCATGGCATTCGATCCCATTCAAGAGGATTGCCATCGCCTCGTTCTTGAGGCCCTGCGCCGCGACAATATCCCGCTCACCGACGGTGCCGCCGTAGAGCGTCTGATGGAACAATTCACCCGTAACCCCGCGCCGCTCATCGTGCACGACCGCGACCGAGCTGGGCATCTGATTGCCAAGGTCGTCGAGGCTGTCGACTACCGCATCCCCTTTATCCCCGACGACGCCCAGGCAGAGCAAGAAGAAGCCGCAGCCGAGAACATGCTCCGTGAGGCAGCCGCGCTCGATCCGGCCAACTGGGATGCCCAGCGCATGCTGACGGCGCTCACTGCCGAATCCAACGAGGAATACGTGCAGTATCTGGTGTCCAAGTGCGACGAGGTGGAGCACGACCTGGCGCTCAAGATCGCCTCGGCACAGGACCCCTACGAGCGTGAGGCCGCAGACGACCTGACCCGCCGTCCCTACCTGCGCTGGCTTGCCGCCTTGGCATCGCGCGCGCTCATTAGCGGCCGCTACCGCATGTCGCTGGATGCCGCGAATCGCAGCCTGGACTTTGCGCCCAACGACCCCGCCGGCGTCCGCCATACCGCGATGCTTGCCATGGCAAAGCTCGAATACCCTGCCGAGGAGCTCAAGCGTTTTCGCTCCGCCCACTCCGTGCCCTATCTTGCCAACGCGCCGCTGCGCCGCCGTCCCAAAGATGCGGAGCGCGACCTGGACCCGTGGACGCTCATCGCACTGATGAGCGCAGCCTGGCGCGAGCTGGATTACGAGGGCGCCGAGCACTACCTGCGCATCCTGGTGCGCTCATGCCCGCACGCGGCCGAAGCACTCTACTTCCAAACCGAGTTTCCCGATGGCGTCTATGCTCGCGTCAACGTAGGTCCGGGCTCCACCGATGAGCTTGTCCTTGCCCTGTCCGAGGCGACGCCGGTGCTGCAGGAGGGCCTAGGCGCGCCCGATAACGCCAGCTTTGCCGCCTGGGTCGCCACCAACGACATCGTGCGCTCCCAGATCGACGAACGAATCCTGCGCGCGGCCGAACAGGGATTGCCGTTTAAGGGAGGAGACCTCTAATGGATCCGAGCGTCTACATCCCCGCCTATCTGGAACGCACCTATCTGGCGTCGCACCCCGAACTCACCGATGCAGCACGCGAGCTTGTCCATAACGACATCAGCGCAAACCCTCACAAGTATGCGCAGACCGAGCATGCCCAAGCGCTGCTGTCCTATGCCGGCGTTCATCGTCACTTGCTTGACGAGCTTCGTCGCATCGAAGACATGGGCAGCGACGAGGAGTTTGAGCAGACGCGCAACCGTCTGTTCGACGATATGCGCGATGAGCTGCTCAAGATCGTCCGCGTCGATGCGCATGTCCTCGACGCCCAGTTGCTCGCCATCATCCTGGCGGACACGCCCGTCGATGCCTGCCTGGGCGACTTGATGAAGCTCGAGACGAGTACGGCCGACTACCTGCAACAGAGCGTGCCCGGGTTTGATATGGAGGCCCCGCACTACTGGGCCAATAATGTTTTGGCCGACGGTGTCACCGCAGCAGACCTTACCCTGAGCGAGCCGGCGCTTATTGGCTGGCTTCACACGCTCGAGGCCATCTCGCAGCTGTGCATGGCGAGTGCTCGTTACCGCGCCGCCGCCAACTATGCCCGTCGCGTCCTTAAGGCAGAAGGCTATCCCACCCGGGCCGCCGGCACCGTGTTGCTTGCCCTCGCCCGCTTGGAAGACCAGGACGGTTTTTTTGCCCTGGCACATCAGCTCGAAGAACAGATGGGGGCAGACGCACTCGAAAACTCTCCTTGGTACCTGCTCGCCCGCACGATTCTGCTGTTCAAAACAAACAAGATGCGCCCGGCGACGCGCGCGCTGCGTGAGTTCGCTAACCGTTGCGAGGGCGGCGCGTTCTTCTTGCTGAACCCCATGTACCAGACGCCGTATCTTCCCTGCCGACCCGAGCCGCACGACCCGTGGGATCTTTCGCACCAGGCCGTTTGGGAGGCCGACGGCATTATCTCGGATACTCCCGACTTTGCCCCCTGGGCCAACGCTTGTGAAGACGTATCGCAGCTTGCCCAGGAATTTGCGCGCCGTTACGGCTTTTAACGGCGCAAACGCCACGACCATGTCATCTATGTTAGGAACGGCTTCATGAACTTCCGCTCATCTCTCGCCTGCACCTCGAGCGATATCGCCCGCTGGGGGCTGCGCTCCGTCCTTAAGCGCCAGGGCGGCGTACTCCCCGGCCGCATCGCCATGAAGATCAACCCCGAGCTGCTGAGCGACCTCGCGGGCCTTGTCGACCGCAGCGTGGTGATCACCGGCACCAACGGTAAGACCACCACCTCCAACCTCATCGCCGACGCCGTTGCCGCCAGCGGCGCCACCGTGGTATGCAACCGCGCCGGCAACAATATGGAGCCGGGCGTGGTGGGCGCGCTGCTCGAGGCCCGCGGCGGCCTTAAGCACACCAGCAGCGGCAAGCGCGTGGGCGTTTTTGAGTGCGACGAGCTCTACACGGTGCGCGTCCTGCCCAAGCTCAAGCCGACGTACTTTGTGCTGCTCAACCTGTTCCGCGACCAGCTGGACCGTTACGGCGAGATCGACCATACCCAGGACGTCATCGCCCACGCGCTGGAGCTTTCACCGGCAACGACGCTCATCTACAACGCAGACGACCCGCTATGTGCCGCAATCGCCGCGCGCGTTCCCAATGCAAGCATCGCCTTTGGCATCGACGGCGCCACCGACACCGAATCCGACCGCATTAGCGACTCGCGTTTTTGCTCACAGTGCAACGCGCCGTTGGAGTACGACTATGTGCAGTACGGACAGCTTGGCGCATACCATTGCCCCTCGTGCGGCTGGGTCCGCCCTGGGCTTGTCCGTCGCGTGACGGGCGTGGAGCTCGGCTGCGACGGCTACGGCTTTGACCTGGTCTTTGGATCTGCGCCCGACGCGGCTGCCGCACACATCGCCACACGCTACAACGGCCTGTATATGGTCTACAACGTAGCCGCAGCCTTCTTCGCCGCCCACGAGCTGGGCGTGGACGCGGCGCATCTGCAGCCCACGCTCGATGCCTACGTCCCCGCCGGCGGACGCATGGGCCGCTGGGAAATCGATGGCCGTACCGTCGAGGCAAATCTGGCCAAAAATCCCGTGGGATTCGATCGCCAGATTCAGTCCATTAAAACGGCAGGCGGCAGGCTCTGTGCCTTCTTCCTGAACGACAACGACGCCGACGGCCACGATGTCTCATGGATCTACGACGTCGACTTCGAGCGCATCGCCGATACCCCAGGGCTTGTCGCCTTTGTCGGAGGTACGCGCGCGCACGATATGCAGGTACGCCTGAAGTACGCCGGCATCGACGCCGCCATCATCTCGAATATCGAGCAGGCGATCGGCGCCGTGACAGACGAGGCCGCCAATGACACCTTCTACGCCGTCGCCAACTACACGGCCTTCCCGCCGCTGGTCAAGGAGCTCGACGAGCTTAAGGGCACCGTTGCGAGCTCGGTTGCCTCCTGCGCCGTAACACGCGCCGATGGGAGCGCTGTCCCCACCGACATTGTGCCGGTCGAGCTTTCGCGCCCCCTGCGCATTGTCTACCTGTACCCCGATGCGCTCAACCTCTATGGCGACGGCGGCAACGTCATTGCCCTCGAGCGCCGCTGCGCCTGGCGTGGCATTCCCGTGCGCGTGGACGAAGTCCGTATGGGCGAGTCGCTCGATCTCACCGACGCCGACATCGTCATGATGGGCGGTGGCTCCGACCGCGATCAGTTGGCCGTGGCACACGAGCTGCTCGCTCAAAAAGACAAGGTCGCGGCCTATGTTGAGGACGGCGGCACACTACTTGCCATCTGTGGCAGCTATCAGCTGCTCGGCCGTTCGTACTATATGGGTGATGATCGCATTGAGGGCTTGGGCGTCATTGCCGCCGAAACCGTGCGCGGCTCCGACCGCCTGATCGGCAACGTCGCCGTCAAGACCGACCTGGCATCCGAGCCCTTTGTGGGATTTGAGAATCACGGCGGCCGCACCCTGCTCGATGCGGAGGCCACGCCGCTCGGAACGTCCGTCGTCACGGGTACCGGCAACAACGGCGACGATGGCTTTGAGGGCCTCATCTACAAGGGCGTCATCGGCACATACCTACACGGACCGGCACTACCCAAGAACCCCGAGCTCGCTGACTGGCTCATCGCCCACGCCCTCGAGCGCCGTGGCGACGCACAGGCCGCCGCCCTGCTGCCGCTCAAGCCCCTCGACGACGCTTACGAGCACGCCGCCCACGACGCCGCGATGAAGCTCCTCCCCTAACACCCCGCCACCACAAAGGGGACAGGCACCTTTGTGGTGGTTTTGATCTGCCACGTTTGTTTGTCTCGATCTGTAACATCTAGGCCGTTGAAAGTCGTCTTACTGTTACAGATTGAGATGTTCGTCCCGACGCCCGCCGTCTGTCTCGATCTGTAACAGATAGAGCCGATTTGCCCGCCCAGATGTTACAGATTGAGATATTTGAAAATCGGAATAGAAACCTACTCCTTTGTGGTGGTTTTTCAGTTTGCCAACGATATGTGAACGGCTAAAAAAGTCTGCTATACTCTTTCCCGCTGTCCCCATCGTCTAGCGGCCAAGGACGCCACCCTTTCAAGGTGGATATCGCGGGTTCGAATCCCGCTGGGGGCACCATTTGCATTTTGTACGAACCCGTTGGACGTCCAGTCTGGCGGGTTCGTTGCTTTCCACGTCGTAGTTCAGCGTCACTATGCACTCTTCGTCGCTCACGCTCACCTGGTAGACGAACGCCTTCAGCAGCGTCGCGTCGTCCAGGGCGGAGCCGCATTGCAGGAAGTCGGCCAGCCGCTCGGGGTCTATCTGATCGTCCCTGATCGCCTCAAGGTCGAGCTTGGCGCGGTCGCGCTGGTGCTCAAGCTCCGCTATGCGTTCCTTCGCGCCCGGAGCGATTATGCCCTGCTCGATGGCGTTGAGGATGTTCTTCAGGCCGCGCTCGGCTGCTGAGAGCGATTGGGCGGCCTGCTTGCGCCTCGCCGCCACCTCCGCGCCGTCCGAGCTTTCCGCAACCATGCGGGCTATCCTCAAGGCCTCCTCGCGGTCTTGCAGGAGCGCCCGCAGCGCCTTGACGATCTCGCCCTCAAGCTCCTCGCGCCTCACGGGCCTCACGCATCCGTCATGGCAGCGGTAGTACTCGTATTTCACGTTCTTGCGCCCGCGCCCGCTCACGCCTTGCAGGTTGCGCCCGCAGCCCGCGCAGATCGCCTTGCCGGAAAGGGCGAAGTCGCCCCAGCTCTCCGCGCTGCGCTCCTTGGCCGCGCGTATGCCCTGTGCCTCCATGAACGTCACCTCGTCGATGATCGCGGGCATGCCGCCCTCTTTGACAACGCCGCCCCACTCGTAGCGCCCCGTGTACTTCCGGTTCTTCACCATCCGCTCGACCATCGAGTAGCCGCACGGGTTTCCCTGCGAGGTCTTGACCCCGCGTGCCGCGAAGTCGCGTGCTATCGAGTTGGTGGTCTCCTTTGCTATGCGCCGCTTGAACGCCTCGCGCACGAAAGCTGCTTCGTCCTCATTGATCACGTACTCGTCGGCCTCGTTGCTGGTGTAGCCGAACACGCGCACGCCGTTGGTCTTGCACTTGAGCGCGTTGCCCTCCATGCCGCGCCTCGTGCGGATCGCGGTCTTCTTCGACTCGCACGCCGCAAGGCCCTCAAGCAGCTTCTCGTAAATGATGCCCTCGGGCGAATCTGGTATCTGTTCAAGCGCCGAGACGAGCTTCACGCCGTGCTGTGCAAGCTCGCGCTTGTATATGGGCGCGTCGTACTCCCCACGGCTGAAGCGATCCATCATGTACACAAGCACTATGTCGCTCTCGCCCGCGTTGGCCACCATGCGCTGGAACTCAGGGCGGTCATCGGTACGACCGCTTATGGCATAGTCGCAGTACTCCGCGACGATGGCGTACCTCTCGCGCTGGCACCACTGGCGGCAGATGCGCAGCTGGTCGTCGATAGAGGCCTCGCGCTGCTTGTTGCACGAAAAGCGGGCGTATATCACCGCAGTTTTTGGCATAATTGGAAACGGCCTCCTTTCAGAGGTTCTTTAGGAAAGTCCCGCGGGCAGCGTTGCAGCGCTATGACCCCGTGGGGCTTCTTCTTTTTTCTAGCGGTAGAGAACGGTGAAGCTGTAGAGGATCATGTCCGTGTCGCGCGAGTTGGCGCACGCAGACATCTTCACGTCAACGACCTGACAACCGCTTTCCTGCACGCGTGTCAATGCGCCGTCCAGGCGCTCGGTTACCTTGTCCTCGAACTGCGTGCCCGTGGAGAACACGGCCTTGCCAGCCACCTGGAACACGAGCGCGTGAAGCTTGCCGTCGTTGACGATGAAGCCCTCCGCATCGCTCGCCATCTTCTTTGCGGCGCTTTTGTTGAACATCCCCATAGCTACTCCTTACCTTTACGCTGGCTCTCGACTTCGTGCCAGTACCACGTTCCCAATAACTCATCGACCGAACATCCGTAGAACTCGGCAAGCTTTATGAGCTTCGACGAGTTGATCTCGCGCTGGCCGCTTTCCATCATTGAGTAAGCCGGTACGCCGATACCGAGCACTTCAGCCACCTCAGGCTGTTTCTTGCCATATTTAAGCCGCGTTTCTTTAAGACGTGTGCCCACCGTGTCCTCCTTACTCCATGGGCATATTGTACAAAAAACTTTACAGATAGTGAATTATCTACTTGCAAAAAGTCCTATGTTCTTCTATATTCACTAATTGTGAAGTTCACAGATAGTGAAGTGGAGGTGCTAATGAACCCAATCGCAAGTGAACGCGTCCGTATCGGCCTGAGCCAGGAGGGACTAGCAAGCAAGCTCGATCTGAAGAGCCGTGCAACTATCGCCGCATACGAGAGCGGTGGCGAAATCCCCAGCTCGAAGCTCATTGCCATGACGCGCCTATTCCATTGTTCGGCAGACTACCTGCTCGGGCTGACGGAGAACAGGACAGTGGCCTAATGCCAGACGATTCCAAGCGAAATCAAGAGAACGAGCCCAAGACCGCCCGTGAGGTCGCTTTCGACACCATGTGCTCGACGATCAAGCAGGCGTACCGCGAATGGGAGAAAGGAGAGAAGAAGACGGCATGAGGCAATGGTCTACACGTGAACTTCGTTACCTCGAAGAACACGCCGGAGACGGCGCCAAGCAGGTAGCCAAAGACCTTGGGCGCTCCATCGACTCGGTGAAACATATGGCGCGGAAGTGCGGACTCTCACTCCGCAAGCGCTGTCAATGCCCCCACTGCGGCCAATGGACGTTCCGCCCGCTGAACCGGATCAACGGCTGGTGCATCGAGTGCACGAAGGAGCTTCACATGGCAGACCTCGCCGAACAGGCCAACGCGATGAGGGAGGAGGCGATCAGGGAGAAGAGGAACGACCGTGAGAGACAGCGCCACTACAGCGCGAAGAGCAGGGCTAAAAAGTCGATGAAAAAGAGGCCCTAAAAAGCGCCCTAGCCCTGACCTGCGAAAACACCGAAAGGAGAACGGAAATGCAGACAAAAAAGAAAGCGAGCGCCCCCCGCTACCACACTTCGGGCACCCGCTACGTAGCCGCCTCGAAAGAGGCTGCATCCATCATACCATTCGAGGGCAAGCGCCCGACGGCGCAGGAGCAGCTTGAGCGCTCGCAGTTCAAGGCGGGCGTCATGGTCGGCTTCCTCGCGGCCCTCATGATCTTCCTCGCCGTGCTCTGGCTCTGGGTCATCCCCACGATGGACCAGGCCGTTGCCGACGCCCAGCGAGCCGTGGGCAGCATGGCGGTGCTCAATGCGTAACGACGAGAGATACCGCCCCAAGCCCCAGAGCAACCAGCTTGAGATCTTCGGCCTGGGCATGGCTGGCGAGCAGGACGTTGCCGAGGCCAAGAAGTGGATCGAGGCCAACCCCGAGGCGTGGCGGTTCATGCTCTCCAACGCCCGCCGCCTCAAGGAGAAGGGCTACGTGTCGATCAACTACCTGGTGAACATGGTGCGCAACGAGCTGCACGTTGGCTGCAAGAACGGCATAGCCCCCGCCCTTGCCCGAATCATGGAAGCGCGATACCCGGAGCTGCGCGGAGCCTTCAACAAGCACCGCAGCCAGAGCGATGGGTTCAGCGAATGAGCTGGAAGCGCACCCTTGCGGCCACGGCGCACATCACCATGCACCCCGCCCAGCTTGTCGGAAAACAGCGCCCCATGACCGACTACCGCAACCACCGCACCTACACGCCGACCAAGACGCTCAAGGCCGAGAAGGCCATCAAGGACGCGTTCCGCGCGGCATACGGCGAGACATTCGCCGACCACGACGGCCCGGTTGTGATGCGGATCTCGACCACCAGGCCGCTCGCGAAGAGCAACCCGAAGTACTGGGAGGGCCGCGCCGACCTCGGCAAGCCCGACTGGGACAACCTCGGCAAGCTCGCCTGCGACGCGCTCAACGGGATCGCCTTCAAGGACGATTCGCAGGTCGACATGGGAGCCGTCACCAAGCGCCCGAGGTCGCCATACGGCACCAAACCACGCATAGACATCTACATCGAGTACTTCGTCGAGGAGTACGTGAAGGAGAAGAAATGAACGCCAAATACTTCGAAGAGAACGGCTTTGAGGACGTCCACGGGAGCCAGTTCCACAAAGCGGTGCTCGACCACGCCGCCTGCATCGCGAACAACCTCATGTTCGACGCCACGCATCCTGACAACAACGACGGCGAGACTGCGGCAAACGCCTACCACGTGATGATCGCGCTTTGCGAAGCAGGTCTTTCAAGAATCGACGAGAAGTGCGTCGCCAAGAGCCGCGAGTTAATCGCCGACAAGATCAAGCCCGTCAGCGAGGAAGAGATCGAGTTCGGTCGCGCGTTCCTTGCCGCCGTCCTCGGCATCAAATAGGAGGTAACGACATGATCAACGAAGCGACCATCCAGGCGCAGTTCAAGCAGGCCACCGTGAAGGGAAGCGTGGCAACCCTGCAATTCGAGATCCTGACCGACAACGCCGACGCCTTCCGCATCATCAAGCAGAGCGGCAAGACGGTTTTGCTCACCGTGGCCGAGCAGCAGCAGGCCATGGACTTCGACGACGAGACGGGCGAGATCTATGGCTAAGGAAACCGAACCGCAGCAGGTCGAGGCCGAGGTCATCGAAGCCGAGGCCACCACGCTTGAGGTCACGTACACCGAGGCCACCATCGCTTCGAACATGGACGCGTTGGAGGCCCACGTGAAAAAGGTCGTCGCCGACTACGAGGGCGCCACCTACGACCTCACGAGCGCCCAGGCCATCAAGGATGCCAAGCACGACCGCAGCTACCTCAACGGCATCAAGAAGGAGATCGACGAACGCCGCAAGGCCGTGAAGCGCGAGTACAACAAGCCGCTCGATGCATTCGAGAGGCGCTGCAAGCAGATCACGGCCATCATCGACGAGTCAACCGACGCCATCAAGGCGCAGCTCGACGAGGCAGAGCAGATGCGCAAGGACGCGCTCTACTCACGCCTACAGCAGCACTACGAGGAGTTCGCGGGACTGCTCGCGCCGGTCGTCCCCTACGAGCGCCTGCATGAGCCGCAGTGGCTCAACAAGACCTTCGGCAAGATCAAGGCGCAGCAGGCGCTTGAGGCAAAGGTGTCCGACGTGGCCCGAGACTGGGAAACGCTCAAGGCCCAGCAGGAGGCGATGCCGCACTACGCCGACGCGGAGCGCGAATTCTTCCGCACGCTCGACCTCGGAGCCGCCTTGACCGCAGCGCGTTTGGCCGACGAGGAAGACCAGCGCATCGCCGAGTTGAAGGCGGCCATGGCGCCAGAACCCGAACCGGAACCGATGCCGGAACCAGAGCCTGAGCCGGTTGAGATCCCCGAGCCTGAGCCGATGCCCGCGCCAGTGCCAATGCCCGCACCAATGCCGGCACCCATGCCGGCACCGGTCGCGGAGCCTTTGGAGGCGTGGACGGTCGAGGTGCCGAGCGCCACGCGATCGCAGATGCAGGCGCTCGCATCCCTGCTCAAGGCGCAGGGAATCACCGGAAGCATCCGCCGGGGCACGCCAGCCCAGGTGGCAGCGAGGATGGAGTAGACGATGGCAGAAGACAAGCACATGACGCTGGCCGAGGCCATGGCCCAGGTGCAGCGATCCGTGGTGGTGCCCAAGGCACGCTACAACGCCCACGGCAACTTCTACTACCGCAGCATGGAGGACATCGTTGCGGCGCTCAAGGAGCCGTGCAAGGCGGCGGGAATCGCCTTCACGCTCAACGACTCGATCGAGCAGATCGGCGAGCGCTACTACGTCAAGGCCACGTGCCGCCTGTTCTTCGAGGACGGCCACGGCGAGCCTTGGGAGATCGATGCGTACGCCCGCGAGCCTTTGAGCCAGAAGGGCATGAACGAGGCGCAGGTCACGGGCAGCGCATCGAGCTATGCCCGCAAGTACGCGCTCTGCGGAGCTTTCGACATCGACGGCACGAGTGACCCCGACACCCTCATGGGTGACGGCAAGCCCGCCGAGAAGGAGCCGCCCGAGTTCGGCCAATTCATCGCCAAGTGCAAGAGCTGCGGCACCTCCTACGTCTTCGAGAGCCGCCAGCAGTACGAGCAGTTCAAGGCGAACCCCGGGTGCTGCCCGTCACCCGCATGGCAGGTCGTGTAGGCCATGCAAGACCTCTACGCCGAGCGCATGCAGCTCTTCGACAGGCTCATGGACGAGCTTCAGGCGCTGCGCAACAGCGGAAGCCAGTACGCCGAGAACGAGGCCGAGTACCGCAAGGCGCTGCGCATCGCGATCCTTGAGGAGAGATCCAAGGGAACGCCCGTGACGGTGATAAGCGACCTCTGCCGAGGCCGGGATGACATAGCCGAGCTGAAGCAGCGCAGGGATTGCTCCGAAGCGCTCTACAAGGCGAGCCAAGAGGCGATAAACGTGTACAAGCTCAAGATCCGAACCGTTGACGAGGACATAAAGCGCACCTGGTCGAACGGGACAGGCGAAGGGAGTTACTAAATGTCGATCAACCGAGTGAACATCAGCGGAAACTTGACCCGCGACCCCGAGCTGCGGGCTACCCAGGGCGGCATGCAGGTTCTGGGCTTTGGCGTGGCCGTCAACGACCGCCGCCGCAACCAGCAAACCGGCGAGTGGGAGGACTACCCGAACTTCGTGGACTGCACGATGTTCGGCAACCGCGCCGAGAGCATGGGCCGCATCCTGCACAAGGGCATGAAGGTGGCCATCGAGGGCAAGCTGCGCTATTCGAGCTGGGACAAGGACGGCCAGCGCCGATCCAAGCTTGAGGTGATCGTGGACGAGATCGAGCTCATGAGCCAGAAGCAGGGCCAGCAAGCGCCGCAGGGATACCAGCAGCAGTACGCACCGCAGCCCGCCCCGCAGGCGGCACCCCAGCAGTGGAACGCGCAGCAGGCCTACCAGCAAGCCCCGGCGGCACCGCAGGGATACCAGCAGGCGCCCGCCCAGTACGCACCGCAGCCCGCCCCGCAGGCGGCACCCCAGCAAACGCCCATGCCGCCCGCCCAGGAAAGCCTGTACGACGGCGACATCCCGTTTTAGGGGCGATGGCGGCATGCAGGTACTGGACTCGCTCATAGACGGGCCGCTTAGGCTGCGCAACCGCAGGGAGGGCGACGAGCTTATCGGCATGATCGTCCGGTACCTGCGAACGGGCGAGGAACCGGAGCCGCGCACCGATACCCAGGAGGCGGTGCTGACGGCGATAAGGCCCGTCATGGAAACCTCCCGCTCGCGCATCGTGGCGGGAGGCAACGGCGGCAAATCATCAAGCAACGATGCAAGCAAGGCCGAAAGCAAACGGCCAAGCAAACCGTTAAGCAAAAGCGGAAGCAAAACGGCAAGCAAATCATCAAGCAACGATGCAAGCAAACCCGAGAGCAAACGGGCAAGCGAAGAGGAAGAGGAAGAGGAGTCAGGAAAAGGGATTAAGGAGAGAGGGAAAGCGGCGCGTTTCCGCGCCCCCTCTCCCGCCGAGGTCGACGAGTACGCCCGAAGCTACGCGGAGGGCAAGGGCCTCGACCTCGCCTCGACCGACTTCGACCCCGAGCGCTTCGTCGACTTCTACGCCCAGAAGGGCTGGATGGTCGGAAAGGCGAAGATGAAGGACTGGAAGGCCTCAGTGCGCATCTGGGTGCGCTCCTCGAAGCCAAAAAACGGCATGGCAAAGGAGGTGCCAGACGATGGATTTTCGGCCTACGACTGAGTGCCCGCACTGCGGCGCGACCCTCAAGGCCCGCACCACGCGGCTCGCTGGGCGGACGCTGTTCTGCGGCTACGAGCAGTGCGGCTGCGCGGGTGCCGAGGCCGAGCGCGAGAAGGAGCGCCAGGCCGAGGCCGAGGCGGCTCGCAAGGCTGCGCTCGACAGAGCCATGCACGACTGGAAGCGGGCGGGCGTGCCCGATCGCTACGTGAGCCTCGACCACCCCTTGGCCGCCGAGATCGCCGAGTGCATGAAGCGCGGCCAGTGGGTGTACCTCTGGGGAGACGTCGGAACTCACAAGACCACCTGCGCCGCAGCCGTGGCGAAGCGCCTGGCCGGCGGCAAGCGGTCGGTGCTCATGGCACCGATGTACCGCATCCTCGACGAGATCCAGCGCAGCTTCCACGACGGCGGCGACCCGCTCAAGCGCTACGCCGAGGTGCGCTACCTGATCGTGGACGACCTGGGCAAGCGCAGGCCGACGGGCTTCGTGCTCGACAGCCTTTTCAGCTTGATCGACCAGCGCTACTCCGCGATGCTGCCCACGCTGGTGACAACGCAGTACAAGCCAAGCGACCTCGTGCGCAGGCTTGCCGAGCAGGGAGACCCCGACACCGCGAAGGCAATAGTGTCGCGGCTGAGGGGCGGCGCGAGGGTCGAGCACTTCGATGGCCCGGACGGGAGGCTGCAATGATCCTCGATGCGGGGGTGCTTCGCGGCTACCCCAAAGAGCGAGCCGAGCTTTACGGCAAGCCCCACCTGGGGACGCACTACACCCACGGAAAGGCCTACGAGGCGCTTTCGCCCCGGTGCTGCGTCTGCGGCAGACGCGCCGGAAGCGTGCACCACGTGGCGCACCGGTCTTGGGGCGAGATTTTCCGCCTGGTCACGCCGTGCGGCACCTGGGACTTGCGAAGCCCGCTGTTCTGCCTCTGCGGCAGCGGGACGACCGGGTGCCACGACAAGTTCCACGGCGGGGCGCGGCTCAAGGCCGAGTGGCGCTGGCGGCATCCGGTCTACGAGGAGGCCTGGTGGACGGGCCAGCTGTTGCAGGTCTACGAGCCGCACAGCCCTGACCTCTACGAATACGGATATTGGCTGATCACAGACCGTGACGGCAACGAGATGATACGAGAAGGGATATGACCCATGGAGATCAAGACATGCGAGCAGTACGTGCTCAATCAGTTGGAGCAGGCGCGGGCTGAGCGCGATTGGCTGCGCGGCAAGCTTGAGCAGGCGCAGGACGAGGCAGAGGAGCTGCGCGGCAAGCTCATGGAGCGCGGCGAGCGCGATGCCTCGAAGGTCGAGCAGGCCATCCGCAAGGAAGGCCGCCGTAAGCTCTACCGCGACGGCACCAACTACCGCACGAGCGTGGACGACGGCGGCAAGCTCATTCCGTTCTCTGACTGGTGCATCGAGCACGTCGGCTACTCAAGCCTGCGCTGCGGCATGACCAAGAGCGAGTTCATCGCCTACTTCGAGCCAGAGTTCCGAGAGGAGTACGACGAGCTGGTCAACGAGTGGAAGGCGGAGCAGGAATGATACGTATCTACGAGCGCTCGCTTTGCCAGAGATACGCGAGCGCCTACCGCCAGGGCATCCTGCTCGCCAAGACCGACGACGAGGCCGAGGCGCTTTCGATCGTCGAGTCGCTGACCGACGACAGCTACCAGTGCTTCGCGCTGCTGGAAGACGGGACCGTGCTCGATCTGCGGGGCCGGTTCCCCGGGTGTGTGGAGGTGGGCGGTGAGGAGGAACGCGATGGCTACCGAGATTGAGCCGCTGATCATGCCGTTCAACCCGCTTTGGGTCACCACCAGCAAGCGCGAGTACCGAGAGGCTGTGCGCAGGATGGGCGAAGAGCCGGGAGACACCAAGGGCAAGGACGGCCTCACCAGCTGCATTCCGGGCAAGGGATGCGTGGTGTGGATCAGCCGCAAGGTGAAGGCCCCGGACCTGTACGCGCTCGCCGCCCACGAGGCGACGCATGCGGCGTGTGACATGCTTGCCAGCATCGGCGAGGACACGCCCGCCGCCGAGGAGCTGGCCTACATGGTGCAGACCATCACGGCGGGGATCATCATCGCCTGCGGAGGTTCCGATGGCGACGATTAAGCATCCCGACACGTTCAAGTGCGACGTGTGCGGAAGAGAGATCGAACGAGCCCATTCCATCACCCTCCCCGTGAGGTGGACGACCGAGCAGAACGAAGGAAGGCCGTGCACTCCCTACGTTAAAGAAGAGACGATTGACCTCTGCGACGAGTGCTTCGAGAGGGCCGTCGTCATCGAGGCGGCGGGATGCATGGGACGGAACAGCTACCGATTAGCAAGCGAAGAGGAACGAGGCGCCTACGATGAAGCTCAAAAACCCGATCAGGGAGATTAGGAAAGCCAAGACACCGCCGTGCACCCAATGCGTGCACTCGCGCTTCAAGGCCTTCAACAGCGTGACCATCTTGTGCGACAGCGGGGCATACATCGACCACGTGGAGCGCACGTGCTGCAAGCGCTACGACAATTTCGTTGCAATAGACGTGCGCGGAACCAGGTGGTGTCGATTCGAGCAGAAACCGCCGAAGGCCGAGGACGGTGACGAGTCATGAAGGCTATCGAGGCGCCGAAAACTATCGAGCCGTGGCGCATCATCTGCGCGGCTCAAAGCGAACCTGATTACAGCGAAGAGCGCTACATGTTGATCTACGCCGGCGATGGAAGCGACGACTATTACGACAAAGGCTACATCTTGCTGGAGGGCTGGCACTGCTCCTGCTACGACTGGCCCGAGGTCGATTGGGACGCCACCTATTACGAGGAAGACGAGCTGCTGAAGATTGCCGACATGCGCAAGCGCAACCCGTCGGACAGCGCCGAGCGCCGCTTCTTCATGCTCGTCGAGCAAGCATTGGGGGCGCACCAATGAAGTACGTCTCGCTTTTCAGCGGCATAGAGGCCGCGACCGTGGCGTGGGAGCCGCTGGGCTGGGAGCCTGTGTGCTTCGCCGAGTTCGACGAGTTCCCCAGCGCCGTTTTGGCCGAGCGGTACCCCGAGGTGCCGAATATCGGCGACGTTACCAAGATGAACTGGAAGAAGTACCGCAACAAGGTGGATCTGGTGGTGGGCGGAAGCCCATGCCAATCATTTTCGATCGCGGGCAAACGGGAGGGGTTGCAAGGTGAGTCAGGACTCATGTTCGAGTACATTCGGGCGGTACGTGAGATACGTCCTCGATGGTTTCTTTGGGAAAACGTCCCGGGAGCGCTCTCAAGCGAGAATGGGGAGGCTTTCCGACAGCTGCTGTCCGAAATGGACAAGCTCGGGTACGGCCTGGCGTGGCGCATACTCGATGCGCAGTTCTTCGGAGTGGCCCAAAGACGCCGCCGTCTCTTTCTTGTCGGACATCTTGGAGCCTGCCCCCCCCATCGGCGTACTCATTGAGCCGGAGAGCATGCGAGGGGATCTTGAATCGAGCGCGGAAAAGAGGGCGAGCCTTGCCGAAGCGGCTGGAAGAAGCCCTCGCAGCGCAGGCTTCAAGTACCACCAAGGGGCAGGCGCGGGAGGAGTAGGCGCGGAACCGGAGCAGTCCCCCACGCTCACCGCCGATTGGCACAACCCGGCCGTGTACCCCATCGACGAGCCGATAACGATGGCCGACCTCAACGCCAACACGGCGATCGGATACGACATGGTTGGCACGCTCAAGGTTGGCGGCGACGCGCCGTCGGTGTGCCCGTGAGCGCCTGCACGCTGCTCGTCCGCTGCGGATGCGCGGGCGGCGGCAAGGGCGCGCTGGTGAGCGACGAGGTATCGCTCACCCTCTCCACCAGCAACACCCAGACGCTTTTCAGCGAGGAAGGAGGAGGCATGGTTGTGCGAAGGCTCACGCCGCGCGAGTGCGAGCGGCTGCAAGGCTTTCCCAGCGATTGGACGAAAATTCCCTATCGCGGCAAGCCCGCAGACGAGTGCCCGGACGGCCCGCCCTACAAGGCGATCGGCAACAGCATGGCCGTCCCCGTGATGCGGTGGATCGGCGAGAGGATCGCCATGGCCGAGGCGGGTGAGATCGCATGAGCTGCGACCCGTATAAATGGACGTGCGCGAGGTGCGGCAAAACGCACTGCAACCCGTTTTTCACGTGCTACCCGCGCGAATTTTGGAAGGACAACAAGAAGTGTATCGGCGAGGTCTGCGAAAAGTGCCGCGACGAAATCGACTATAGCAACGTGCGAGAGGAGCAGAAATGAAGAAGGCGATGATCGTCCAGCCCATGAATGGGCTTGGCGAGGAGCAGATACTTGAGGCCCGCGCGAAGGCGGTCGCAGAGCTTGAGCGGCGCGGATACGAGGTCGTGGACACGTACTTCAAGGACGGCCTCGCGGTGCCGCCCAAGGTGGTGAACGTGTCGCTGTACTACCTGAGCCAAAGCCTTGGCAAGATGGCCGAGTGCGACGCTGTGTACCTATGCGATGGCTGGGAGAACGCACGGGGCTGCAAGGTCGAGCGCGCCGCAGCTGTGGCCTACGACCTTGAGCTCATCGGGTACGACCTACCGTGCCGTGGTGATGCCTCGTGAGCATGGCCTACTACGAGCCGGGCAGCGGGTGGAACCTGCCGCCAGGGTGCTTCGACGACGATCCGAACGCGCCGTGGAACCGGGTGGACGAGCCGGCTTGCGGAGATTGCGCCCACTGCATAGAGGGATGCTGCGACTACGGCATCTGCGAGCTTGAGTTCGAGGAGGCTTTCAGCGCCCAGGAGGCGAAGGAGCCGATGGCGGCATGGGAGGCTGCGAAGTGGGCGCGAGACTGGATCGTCGAACACTACAAGGACATGCAGGAGGACTGGTGCAAACGGTTCGATGGATAGCGGCATCATGCGCCGCGCTGCTTGTCGCGGTTGTGGCCCTTGAGCTTTATGTAATCAGAACGCTGGCGGCGGGGCTGGTGGTTCTGGCCCTGCTCGCCTGCGGGTAGGAGGTGGACGATTGACTAACTGGGAGCGGTACTTCGGTTCGCCTGAGGCCGCGATGCGCATGGAGGTGCGCATGCTGCGCGACGGGCGGCGGTTCCGCATCGCGGTGAGCGAGTGCAACCCCTTCACCGCGTGCGCGTTCGCATCGCGCCGGGTGCGGGACTTCGCCTCGTGGGGCGAGTACCTGGACTGGCTGCGGGCCGAATACGACGACGGAACGATAAGGTGGGAGGACGAATGAGCCGCCCGGGATGCAACCGGGGATGTCTGCTCGTGATAGCGGCATCCCTGCTTATTGACGGACTTACGCTGTGGGCGGCGGTATCGCTGGCCCGCATGATCATTGGAGGATAGATGTTTGACGATACCTACCAGAACACGGTTGAGCTTGGCAGCGTGGCCGTGTTCGACAACGTGGAATGTAGCAAGGCCCAGGCCATGAAGGTCTTGGAAGAGGCTGCGGAGGTCTTCGGCGCTTGGCAGAAGCGCGAGAAGGTCTGCGGTGTCGATGCCGACGATCTTATCGGCGAGCTGTGCGACGTGATCCAGGAATGCTGCAACATGGCCGCTGCGGTCGGGTGCGACGACCTGCGCCTTGCCCTGTGGGACTGCGAGGATCGCAACCGCAAGCGTGGGCGCATAACCGGCATGGTCGATCGGGTGAACCAGCGCACGCGCGAGAAGTGCAAGCGCTTCGTTTTCGTGCCCATCGAGGTGCGGCAGAAGATCAGCGACTCGTGGGAGGCGATTGAGCACGATAGCATGATGCCGCCGATCGAGTACTGCGATCAGGTGATTGGGCAGGACATGACAAACGTTCATCATGCCGCCGCTGAGCGCATGAAGTGCGAGCACCTTATGAAAAGGTGCAAGGCCATGGGAGGTGCCGAATAATGACGCGTGCCCAGAAGCTCATTGCCTGGATCGTGCTAGTAGGCTCTATATGTGCCTGCCTGCTGCTGTTCGTCGGCCTCGTGTCGCTGCTGCTTAGGTGGATCATGTCTATATGGGGGCTTTGCTAGCCACAACAAAAGGCCTCGGGGCTTCAATCCCCGGGGCCTTTCTGCTATCGCCTGCATGTGATCCTCTCGGCTATGGGCCTCTCTGCCTCTATGGCCTTCTCTAGATCCTCTCGGGCCTCCTTCAAAATCTTCAGGATCTCGGCCCACTGTTTCGGCTCTCGTGCTTCCATCGCTAGCCCTCCTCGTTGATTCTCGCAGTCCCCGGCACGACCTCGCACCAACCTGTGCAGCCGTTCCGCCTACGCCATGCGGTTATGGCGTCCTCCTCATTCGCTTTGCTGCCCGCCCTGTGCGTCGAGTAGTAGCTGTGCTCCCTCTCGTAGATGCCGCCGCAGCCTCCGTCGAAGCCGCCGCTGTATCTTATGGTGCAGGTGTATCTCCTTGAGTTGCGCATTGCGCCCTCCTTAGTCGTAGGTGTCGAAAATGCTGGGTTCGCCGTCCCATAGGTAGAGGTTCTCGCCCCCGAGAACGAGGGTCGGCATGTTCTTCGCCGCGCTGTAGTCGTGGATCTTGAGGCGCTTCCCCTCGGCGCTGGCCTTCCTGCCCATGATCGGGTCGTCGTCGATGAATTCGCCAGGTACCGGCCTGTACTCCCTTTCCCATCCCCAGGGGTCTGCGTGGCCCACGAACTCGGCCCTTATGGGCTTGATCGTGGCTGTTTTCGCTGTAGCCCTGGTTACCTGGTAGAAAAGGCCATCCCTCGTGAATATGTCGCCCTGCTTGACCATGGGTTAATGCCTCCTTATGCGATCGCGCCTTATGGTCTAGTGCCCTGATTGATGGATCAGGGGCAAGGCCCTATGCCCTGCCCCTGTGCCCACCTGCTAGGCTGTGAGAAGCTCTGCCCTCGGGGCATCCATGCGGCGGCTGCGCACCGCGTCGCGCCCCGCTGCCTGGCCCCTGCTGATGCTGTCCCTGTTGGTAGCCCTCGGGCCTCGCCT
Source organism: uncultured Collinsella sp. (assembly GCA_959027945.1). Lineage (GTDB taxonomy): Bacteria > Actinomycetota > Coriobacteriia > Coriobacteriales > Coriobacteriaceae > Collinsella. Next base: position 22,266 of record CAUFRO010000013.1, on the reverse strand, counting down.
CGTGGATTTGCCAAGGTCCAGGCTCTCGAAGTAGTCACTCACCTCTGACGGGCAGACGATCATCAGCTCGAAGCTCTGCTTCTCAAGCTCGCCCTTCACACCGTCCACGAACCCGACGATGAAGTTAGAGTAGGCGTTGGGATCGGTGTAGGCGAAGTCCTCGTACTCGTGCGCCAGCCTGTCGCCCACCTCAAGCAGGTTCTGGTAGACGATCTCGGCGGCCTCGCTGTCGGCCTTCCATCCGACGAACACGTACTCGTACTTGCGATCGGTCACCCTGCGCTGGTACACCCTGCACCGGAAGTTGTCGGCAATCACCGATGCGAGGCTCGGCGCCCAGGCTTTCGCGGTTCGCGCCGTGGTGGTCTCGGTCACTTTCTTCACCTCGTCGGCAAGCTCCCACTCCTCCACGTCGTTGTCCGCGATCAGGCGCTGGGCCTTGAGGGCGAACTGAATCGCCTCGGCCTCGTTGCAGCCGTTCTCCACGCTGTGCTCGCGAAGCTTCTTGATCTTCTCGATGATCCTCTGCCTGTCCATGTATGCCTCCCATCCGGGAGGGGCCGCAGCCCCTCCCTCTCGTGTTGCGTTACTTCTCCCAGAGGTGGCCGAACTGATCGGCTATCCTCGGGATCTCGGTTACCTTCGCCGGCTTGAAATAGGCGTCGCGCTCGAAGAAGTTCATCCCGTACTTCCGGTTGATCTCCTCAAGCTCTGCCAGGTTGAAGTAGCCCATCTCCGGGAATGCCCCGAAGACGAACCCGAACATGTCCCCGCTCTCCTCGTCGTACTCGGTGGCGTAGAAATCCCAGCCGTTGAGGCAGCTGAACCAGTGGCCGTATACCACGGTCTCGGCCTTCTTGCCGTCCTGCGAGTAGAGTGGCGGGAGCTTCTTCTGTATCTCTTTCGTGAGTAGCTTCTGCATGGTATGATCTCCTGTGTGTGTTGGTTGAGGCCCCTTTTCGGGGCCTCTCCTTTAGGCTGCTTGCTCTGCCGGCCTGATGGGGTTGATCTCGCCGATGTTCCAATCGACGTTCTTGGCGCTTTGCCACTTGCCCTGATCGTCCAGGTAGTAGAAGCCGTGCTTCCCGAAGTACTTCCTGACCTTCAAGGCCCCTGACTCGATGCCATCGGCTATGACCTGCTTTCGCAGATCCTTCACCATGTAGATAATGGCTTCCTCGTCGCTGTCGGTCTTGAATGCCTCGGTGATCTGGGCCAGCCAGTTATCGCAGGCCCTCATGATCTCCACTGGCTCGTAATCGGTCCTGGGAATCTCCTGTATTGGCCTGTGCTTCGTGGCCTCCACTGTGTACCTGCCTAAATCTGGGTAGGCCATGTACTCGTTGACAAGCTTCAGGGCCGTTGCAAGCTCTAGGCCATCCTTTCGGCCCTGGGGGCCTTTCCTGAAGTAGCCTCGTGCTCTCATGCCCTCTACAATTGCCAAGATCGTGTGGTTGCTTACCGGCTGACCACTCACCATCAGATCCAAGCTCTCTTGCTCTGTCATCTGCTTTCCTCTCTTCGGTTTTATGGGTGCCTGTCGGCTTCCTGGTGGCCTCTGTGGCCCCTGCTGACACTTGATAGTATGGCACAATAGCTAATGGGCTAGTGTGACAATTGCACAATAGCTAATGGGCTACACAATATGCACACAATAATAAATGGGCTAGCACTTTAGCTAATGTGCTAGAATCAAGTGCAATAGTGATCAGATCTGAAGGGAGGGCGAATGACACCAACAGAGGCGCTTAGGGAAATGCTCGACCGGTCGGGCATGAGCATGTACGCGCTTTCCAAGGCGATGGGCAAGAGCCGCAACTATATCGGGAACACGCTCAAGCAAGGCTCCGACATCGGGGCGTCCGGCCTGGCCGAGATGGCTTCTCACATGGGCTTTAAGCTCGTGCTCGACGGCTCGGGAGAGCCGATAGAGATAACCGAGAGGAGTGACGATGCCGACGATAATCAAGGGCCAGCCGACCAGCGCCGAGGTTAGGCGCAAGCTCAAGGAGGAGGGACGGCCCGTCGTGCTGTCCTGCTCGCTTGGCAAGGACTCGCTGGCCGCGTGGATCGCGCTTGAGGACGAGGGTATCGAGGTAGTGCCCATCTACTACTGGTCCATCCCCGGCCTTCCGATGGTCGAGCACAACGTGAAGACGATCGAGGGCGTTTTCGGCGTGAAGATCCACCAGTACCCGCATCCCAGGTGGTCGAGGACGCTCAACAACTGCGTGTTCCAAAGCCCCGAGCATTGCGACGTGATCGAAGCGGCGAACATGCCCGTGTTCGGATACGACGACATGCGCCCGTTCATCCTGGAAGACCTCGGGCTTCCAGAGGACACGTGGTTCTGCGACGGCGTTCGCGCCTGCGACAACCCCTACCGCCGCGCGAGCCTCACCAAGCACGGCCTCATGAAGCTCACCACGCGCAAGGCGTCGGTGGTTGCCGACTGGACGAAATCTGAAGTGATGGCGGCGATCGATAGGCGCGGAATCGGCCTGCCGCCTGATTACGAGTTGTTCGGGCGAAGCTTCGACGGCTTGGACATGCGATTCATGAAGCCGCTGCGCGAGAAGCGCCCGAAGGACTTCGAGGTGGTCAAGCAGTGGTACCCGTTCATCGAGGCCGACGAGAAGAGGTGGGCGCACTATGGGCTTTAAGTTCGAGAAGCCGCAGGAGGCGAAGGCCGAGAAGAAGGCCGTTGAGGCAGCGCAGCTCACCGATCACCAGAAGGAGTACCGAGACCGCGAGAAGCGCGAGGAGAAGCGCTTCCAGATGGCCGTCGATTCCGGCTTCTGGATCTGCTTCTGCTTCCACGACCAGGCCGATAGGGACAAGTTCGCCGACCTGGTAAAGGCCGACGAGGACGGCTGGACTTACGGCGACGTCATCCGCCCCGTGTTCACCGAGCGAATCGGCTTGCAGAACAAGCGGCAGTTCAAGCCCAAGGAGCAGAAGGGCACGCCCGTGCCGAACCCGCTTGCCGGGATCGAGCCCACGGGTGACCTCGAAGCCGACAGCTTCGCCGAGGCGAACGCAATCCTCAAGGCTTTCCAGGCGATTGAGGTGAAGCCCTACTACGAGAACGTTTGGAGCAGCGTCTACCACGTTGTGTGCGTGTTCCGCGATTCAGACGACCTTGAGAGCTTCATCAGGGAGTACGCGCTTGCCAAGTACGGCGACCTGTACATGGACGGCTCGAAGATCCTTGGAGCCATGGGCGAATAGGCCAATCTCACGCGCATAGGAGAATCTAAGGCGACCTACGGGTCGCCTTTTTTGTTCCCGAAAACGAGAGGAGGCAGGCATGTTCGGTCGCATCCGTGCCGCAGCAGGCAACATCGCCAACCGAGTCCGCTCTGCGTTCAGCCGCAGCCGTGGCAGCTCTTCTGGCCGCTCCTCCTACTAGAGGGGGCACCCGGGCGCAGCGCTAGCCGTTGCGCCCTTTCCATCTGAAAACGACAACCGATAGAGAGGAGCTGAAATGGCCGCGAAGAAGGACAAGCCGACGCTGCCCGAGGACACAGACTGGCCCAAGGAGACCGTCGAGTGGTTCGAGGCGTGGCGCTCAAACCGTTGCAGCGACCATTGGGACGACCGCCAGTGGCAGTACGTCATGGACACGGCCATCGTCCACGCCCTCGTCTACGGCTCCAACGACTTCGGGGCGCTGGCCGAGCTTCACAAGCGCCTGGCCTTCATGGGCCTCACGTTCGAGGACTGATCGCCGTGAACGACCAGAACCTCATCAAACCCAAGAGGGATCAGACCGCAGAGCAGCGCAAGGCCGCAGCATCGAAGGCCGGCAAGGCGGCTGCGAAGAAGCGCCGCGAGAAGAAGCAGATGCAGGAGATAGCCAAGATCGTGCTGCACATGCCGTTCGAGGGAACGGACGCGCAGCTGGATGACTTGGAGGGCCTGAGCTTCGAGGACTACCCCGACCGCAAGCTCACGGTTTCCGAGATCTCGATCCTCAAGGTCGCCAAGAAGGCGATGCGCGGCGATATAGCCGCCATCCAGTTCCTGCGCGACACCGCAGGCGAGAAGCCCGTGGAGCAAATCGAGGTATCCGCCGACATCGGGGCCGCTTGCGACGAGATCGGCAAGCTCATCGAGGCGAAGCGCAATGCCGACAAGGGCTGACCTTATCGACCTGGTGTACGACTGCCCCGTTGACATCGCCGTGCGCCTCGGATTCGACAAGCTGACGTCTTTGCACAACGAGTGGATCAAGGACATGGTTTTCGGCACCGACGACGAAACGATCCAGGCGCACCGTGGCAGCTTCAAGACCACGTGCCTAGGCATCTCGTTCGCGTTCATCATCGTGCTGTTCCCCAGCCTGCGATCCATGTTCCTGCGCAAGACGGACGATGACGTGGCGGAGGTCATGGCGGCCACGGCAAACGTGCTGCAAACCGACTACTTCCGCGGCATCGTGCGCATGCTCTACGGCGTGGAGCTTGAGCTTACGAGAGCCACGCAGTCGTCGGTATCGACCAACCTCAAGCAGGGCGTGTCCGGCGCTCCCCAGCTGCTCGGCCTGGGATGCGGCGGATCGCTGACCGGCAAGCACGCAGACCGCGTGTTCACAGACGACATCGTGAACGTGAAGGATCGCGTGTCGGCGGCGGAGCGCGAGCGCATCAAGCTGATCTACCAGGAGTTGCAGAACATCCGAAACCGTGGCGGGCGCATCTTCAACACGGGCACGCCGTGGCACAAGGACGACGCGTTCCAGCTGATGCCGAACATCCGCCGCTGGGACTGCTGGCAGACGGGCCTCATGAGCCGCGAGGAGATCGAGCAGGTGCGGGCGAGCATGTCGCCGTCGCTGTTCGCCGCCAACTACGAGCTGAAGCACATCGCCGACGAGGACGCCATGTTCACCAACGCCAAGTTCTTCAAGGAGCCCGAGCTTCTGCGAGACGGCATAGGCCACATCGACGCGAGCTACGGGGGCGCTGACTTCACGGCCTTCACGGCCATATGCAACAGGGGCGGCATCTGGTACTGCCTCATCCGCATGTGGCACAAGCACGTGGACGACTGCCTGGACGAGATCATCGGGATTTGCAAGGCGCTGCGCATCGGCTCGATCCACTGCGAGATGAACGCCGACAAGGGGTATCTGCGCAAGGGCATCCTAAAGCGCGGCAGGCCGTGCGTGGGATACCAGGAGAAGGAGAACAAGTACCTGAAGATCAGCACGCACCTTCGCAGCGAGTGGGCGAACGTGCGGTTCCTCGACTGCGACGAGTACCCGCTTGACGCAGAGGCGCTGAACCAGGTGCTCGACTACAACGAGAACGCCGCGCACGACGACATGCCCGACTCCCTGGCGTCCGCGATCAGGCAATGGGAGAACCGACCCGGCATAAAGACCTTCAAGGGAGGTATCTGATTTGAGCCACGAGTTCCATTCCTTCTACTACGACCAGATGCAGCGAGAGCCGTCCACCGACGACTTCCGCCTGCCCGCTGGAACCGAGATGACCGAGGAGCTGCTTCAGCGCCTGGTCGACGAGTTCGAGCAAGACCACAAGCCGCGCTACGAATACCTGGACAAGGTGTACGACACGCACTACGCGATCTTCGACCGGTCATGGCGCAAGAAGCCCGGCTACAAGCCGAACAACCGCCTGTCGGCCGACTTCTGCTACACCATCACGGACACGTTCGAGGGCTACTACATCGGCGTGCCCATGACGCTTTCGGTCAAGGGCGAGGACGATGGGCGCAAGAAGGCCGTGGAGGCGTTCATCGCCGACTATACGGCGAGAAACTTCCAGGAGGACGTGGACGCTGAATTGTCCGAGATGGCGTCGAAGTTCGGCCATGCCTACGAGATGCTGTACCAAGACGACGAGGGCCTGCCGCGATCCATCGCGGTGTCTCCGCTCACTTCGTTCATGGTCTACGACGATTCCGTGCTGAAGCGCCCCATGTTCTTCGTCCGCTGGTTCTACGGCGATGACGGCGCAATCAAGGGCAGCTATTCCGATGCCCACGAGGTAGTGCCGTTCAGGCGCGGCGATGCCGGCTTGGAGTTCGGCGAGGCCGAGAGCCACAGCTTCGGCAGCGTGCCCGCCGTCGACTTCCGCCAGAACACCAAGGGGCGCGGCCTCTACGAGGGCGTGCTTTCCATGGTCGAGCAGTACAACGCCGTGCTTTCCGAGAAGGCGAACGACGTGGAGTACTTCAGCGACTGCTACCTCGTGGTCAAGGGCAAAGAGCTTACCGATGACGAGCTGGTGAACATCCGCGAGAACAAGGTGATCAACCTCTTCGGCGAGTCCTTGGAGGGCCTTGACGTGGTGTTCCTAGCGAAGCCCAACGCCGACTCCGTGCAGGAGAACCTTATCAACCGCCTTGAGCAGCTGATCTTCAAGATGGCGATGGTGCCCGACATCACTTCCGACAGCTTCGTCACCGCCTCTGGCATAGCGCTCAAGATGCGCATGATGCCCATGAGCAACCTCGCCCGCAAGAAAGACCGCAAGTTCAAGCGCGGCGTGCAGGAGCGCCTGAAACTCCTAGCCGCCTATCCGTTGAGCCAGGGCTTCAGCGGCGACGATTGGCAGATGGTCGATGTGACCATGCACCGCAATATGCCCGACGACTTGCAGAGCGAGGCATCGGTTGCCGGGCAGCTCTCGGGCATCGTGTCCGAGGAAACGCAGCTTTCCGTGCTCTCCTGCGTGAGCAATCCCAAAGCCGAGATGCAGCGCAAGCGAGACGAGCAGGAGGAGAAGGCCAACGCGGTGAGCGATGGCTATCCAACCAACCGAACGATCGAGACCAACCAAGAGGAAGGAACCAACGATGAAGGTAGCGACCTATAACCGAGGCAAGCAGCTTGCCATCCGCGAGGAGCCGGGCGGCGAGATCATCGGCACCATGGGAAACATGTCGGCTGCGCGGGTGGAGTCCGTCGCCGACGGCTGGGTCGAGCTGACGATGGGCGGTTATGTGCGCGAAGACCTCGTGAGCATCTACGGCCTAATCGATATGACCACCTACAGCATCAAGCAGCCCGAGACAGTGCCAAAGGAACCGCAGCAGGAAACGGATGCCGTCACGCCTGCCGAGCAGCCAGGCGAAACCGAAGCCAAGGAGCAGCCGGCAGAGGACAGCGGCGAGCTTGGCAGCATGAAGCTCAACGACCTGCGCGAGCTTGCCCGCAACAGCGGCGTGAAGATCCCGAAGAACGCCACCAAGGACAAGATCATCGAGCTGTTGCTTTCCAATGAGTAAGCCGAGCGACGAATACTGGCGCGAGAGGCGCGACGAGTTCTTGCAGCAGCTGACCAAGGACGAGGCCGATCTATCAAAGCGGCTTTCCAAGGTCTACGCATCCGAGGCGGCGAAGCTCGACCGCATGATAGCGGCCTACTACGCCAAGTACGGCGAGGGCAAGGTGATCGAGTACCGCCGCCTACTGCAATCCATCAGCGCGGAAGACCGCACGCTGCTCATGGAGCGAATGGACGAGTTCGCCAAGAAGTACCCGCAGTACGCCGACCTCATGCCTGTGCGCGAGAGCATCTACCGCCTGAACGAGCTTGAGGCTATCCAGATGCAGATACGCTTGCAGCAGCTTGAGATAGGCGCAATCGAGCAGGAGGAGTTCCGCAGGCACTTCGAGGAGCAGGCGCGGCGTGCCGCCAACATCGCCGCCGAGGAGCTTGGCTTTGGCAAGGAGTTCTACCGCTACGACTCCGAGGTCGTGCGTGCGACGGTCGGAGCTGCCTGGGCGGCGGGCGGAGACTTCTCGGCCAACATCTGGGCGAACCGCGAGAAGCTGGCGAGCTACCTCAACGACGACTTCTCAAAGCTGATCGCACGCGGCGTCTCGTACGACGAGATTTCGCGCGAGCTTCGCCAGAGGCTCAACCACAGCGGCGCGAAGACCGCCATGCGCCTTGTGTACACAGAGGGAACGTACCTTTTCAACGAGGCGCAGGCACGCGTGCACGAGTCGGAGTTCGACAGCTACGCGCTGTCGTGCATCCACGACGGCAGGGCCTGCGAGGTGTGCCGCGAGCTTGAGGCCTACCAGAAGCAGCATCCGGCAAAGTTCTCCGAGCGCATGCCGGGCACGAACTTCCCGCCGATGCACCCGTGGTGCCGCTGCTCGTACACCCTTGAGGTTGCCGACTGGGACAAGTGGATCGACGATTACGTTGCAAAGCGCGGCGGCGATTCGGCGACCCACGCCATGACGCTGCGATCGAACGCCATGGTTCGGGAGCCTGCCACCACGTCCCTGCTCGAATCGCTGCAACGCGCCGGCTCGGCGCTGGCTGGGCTTGATTTCAGGCTCAAGGGCCAGCAGTCGCTTGCGCGGAAGATCCGAACGGACTCGCACAAGCTCGACGTGAGCGAGAAGGAGGCATCCGAGGGCATAAACGACGTGCTGCGCTACACCTACGTGCTGCCCGTGGAGTCGTTTGCTGACGAGTTCGCGCGCATCAGGCAGGCGCTTGAGAAGGCGGGCTATACTGTGGTCAAGGTCAAGAACACGCTCGGAGACGCGGCAAGCGCCTACCGTGGCGTCAACACGCAGTTCGAGACGCCCGACGGCTTCAAGTTCGAGCTTCAGTTCCACACGAAGCAGAGCCTGGACGTGAAGGAGCGCAATCACGCGCTCTACGAGGAGGAGCGGCTTGAGGACACCCCGCTTGAGCGCAAGTGGGAGCTTCGCCGCGAGATGGCCGACAACGCCGCCAAGATTAAGACGCCGCCGAACATCGAGGAGGTTCGCAGATGATCTACTACACAGACGATTCCCGCAGGCGCGTGTCGCGCTTCGACGCGGAGCAGCAGGTATGCGAAACCTACGATTTCACGCTCGGGCGCTGGGTGTTCGACACAGAGGTGTTCGGAACGCAGAGCGGCGACCTATGGCTGGACGAGATCAACCAGGAAGAGGCCGAGGCGATCATAGGAAAGCGCGACAAGGCGCTGCACCGATAGCAAGCAGGCGAAAACTGAATAGACATCTCACCTCAACGGCACAATCAAGGCCCCCAACACGGGGGCCTTTTCTTATGCGTCAAGGAGGAGCCATGGAGATCGAATACATCACCCGCGCTGGGTGCCCGTCATGCGAGGCGTACCGCCGTGCTGTCATAGAGCCGCTGTCCGAGGAGTACCCGGGGCGCGTGAGGGTTCACCGGGCATGGGACGGCCTCATGGAGAGGCTGAACAACGCCGAACGCATCACCCGCGTTCCCATGGTGGTCGTCACCGACGGCGGGCGCGAGGTCATGCGCCTGCTTGAGATGCCAACGCTTGAGCGCCTTGAGGACATCCTGGAACCCGCCTGACTGGCGAATCTCACGCATGAAGGACACTCGCATGGTCAAAGACCGACCGAGCGTTGAAGTCGATAAAAGCCACGGTTCGGGCAGGCGTGGAACCCGCTAAAAGCTACGGAAAACGTGCAGGCATGAGCCACGAGAAACCTTATGGAGGGTGCGAAGCATGGCAAAGGACGGAAACCGACAGAAGTTCGCCGGCGTAGCTGGCGGAAACCTCACGCCGCCGCAGCAAGGCGGAGACGAGGGCACAGGAGGCGCAGCCGATGGGACCGGAACCGACGGCGCAGACCCCGGCGACAGCCAGCAAGGTGAAGCCGAAGGCCACGATGGCGAGGAAGGCAAGCCCAAGTCGAAAGGCAAGACCTACACCGACGCCGACGTGGACGAGATCGTGAAGAAGCGCATCTCGCGCGAGCGTGCGCAGATCGAGAAGCAAATCCGCGAGCAGATCAAGCAGGAGGCAGACGACCAGCGCAGCGAGGCCGAGAAGCTTGCGGGCATGAACGACTTGCAGCGTGCGCAGTACGCGCTCGAAAAAGCCAACGCCGAGAAGGCGGCGCTTGAGCGCCGCATCAACCTGTCCGAGCAGATGGGCGTTGCACGCGCCGAGCTGAAGGCCGCTGGCATCGACCTCGGCGACGAGCTTCTTTCCATGTTCGTGACGGAGAAGGCGGACGACACCAACGCCGCGATCTCCAAGATCAAGGAGCTTTTCCCCAAGGCGGTAGACGCAGCAGTGCAGGAAGCGCTCAAGCGCGAACCGCCCAAGACGGGCAGCGAGGGCAAGCCCCAGTCCTTCGGCGCGAGCTTCGCAGCCGCATACAGCAACCGAATGAACGGAGGAAAGAAAGATGGCGCTCAATAAGGCGTTCACCTACGGCGAGTCCGAAAGCATCCTCGATTCCGAGGTGGGCATCGTCGCCAAGACGCGAACCGCTACCCAGGCCATGGCCAAGGAGGTAGACGGTCGCAAGATCATCAAGGCCGGTGCGCTGTTCACCGGCACCGACGAGATCGGCGTGTTCCTTGAGGACTACGACATGACGGACACCGACAAGTGCCCCGCCGCCGTGATCTTCCAGGGCCGACTCAAGGTCGACAAGGTATCCACCGAGGCAAAGGCCAAGAAGGCGGGCTTCGCCGCCGCAGGCCTCTACCTCGTGTAAGAAAGGAGCAGCTTAGATGCGTCCCATTTCCGAGCTTATCACCGAGCGCGACATGCTCGACTTCTCGCAGGGCTTCAACGTCCAGCGAAACTACCTCGGCTCCCGACTATTCCCGGATCAAAAGACCCAGTACATCGAGGCCGAGTACTCCCGCATCGTGGAGAACGGCAACCTTCCCACCGTGGCAATGATCCACGGCTTCGACACCGAGGCTCACATCGCCTCCCGCGTTCCGTTCGAGCGCGTCGTCACCGAACAGCTGCTCATCAAGGAGAAGATTAACCTCACCGAGCGCCTGCGCCTCGTCACGCGCGGCCTCGACATGCAGATGGACTCCGTGCGCCGCTACTGCTTCGACGACGTTGCCCGCATGGCCGAGTCCGTCGTGGCGCGTGTCGAGAAGGCCAAGATGGAGGCCCTTTCCACGGGCAAGATGACCATCAACGAGAACAACGTGTCCATGGAGGTCGATTTCGGCGTCCCCAGCGACCAGAAGGTAGCTACCAAGTGGGCCGTCGCCGACGCCGACATCATCGGCGACATCGACAAGTGGGTGACCATCGCCAACGGCAAGGGCCAGACCCCCACCGTCGCAATCACCTCCAAGAAGGTGTTCTCCCTTATCCAGCGCAACGCAGCCGTGCAGAAGGCGATCTTCGGCATCAACGGCGCTGGCATCCTGCCGAGCCTCGCGCAGGTCAACAACCTGCTCGCGCAGCAGTTCAACGGCCTCACGCTGAACATCGACGAGGAGCGCTACGGCGTGATCGACACCGCCGCCGACGCCATGAATGTATCCCAGGGCCGCTTCTTCCCCGAGGACAAGTTCGTCATGTGTTCCGTCGGTTACGACGGCTCCGTTGGCACGGGCCTTTGGGGCGTCACCCCCGAGGAGCTTGAGCAGGGCGGCGCGTTCGACGAGAAGCGCCAGGAGCAGTACGTCACCTGCGTTCGCTGGGACACCCAAGACCCGGTTGCCACGTGGACTAAGGCCTCCGGCCTGTTTATCCCCGTGCTTCCCAACGTCTACGGCCACATCATCGCCACCATCGACACGACCTCCGAGCAGGCGCTCGAAAATGGCGATCGCCCGGTAGAGGGTTAGCCATGGCATCCCTCGCAGATCGCATCAAGGCGCGCTACCTGGAAGACGAGGCAGTGCCGGCAGACGCCGTTATCGAGGAGATGATCGCGACGGTATCAGACCGCCTGTGCATCCGTCTCAAGGTGGCCGAGCTGCCGCGCCTCGCCGAGTCGATCGCCGTGGATGCGGCGATCAAGGCCCTGCGCCTGCGCGGCTACGAGGGCAGCACCTCCGAATCGGCATCGGATGGCGGCAGCATGTCCAATTCCTTCGTTGATGACGTGCTTTCCGCCTATTCCGCCGACATCGAGGCTTTGCTCGACGCCTGCCATCCCAAGGGCATCAAGTTCATGGGGGCGCGGCGATGAAGTGGTACAAGGCGACGGCGATCAAGCGCGAGCAGACGGGCACCGACGAGCTGCACAATCCCACGTGCTCCGAGGTGCCCGCCTTCGGCTTCTTCGTACGCGTAGGCCCGTGGCACAAGGCCAAGGCCAACAACACGGGCAACGCCTACGACGGCGTTACCCGTTCGATGCTCACCAAGCGGCCATCCGCCGACTTCGCCGGCCTGTGCGCCATCGAGGTCAAGGGCCATGCCTACGAGCTGGCGAACGTGTTGGCAGACGGCGATACGACCGTGCTCACCGTGAAGGGTTTCAAGCCATGGGTTTTGTGATCCAAGACATGAACGACCTCGCGGGAAAGCTGAAGCGGCTCTCCTCGGTGCGCTTCGATGCCGTAGTCGCAAAGAACATGGCCCAGATCTTCAATCGCGGCAAAGCGGATGGCGGAACGCCCGTATCTACCGAGAAGACCAGGCCTGGCGGGCCGCACGGCGAGCTGCGCATGTCGTTGGGGCATTCCGGCGACACCGTTGGATACACGAAGAGCTACGCGCCGCACGTCGAGTACGGCCATAGAACCGTGAGCGGCGGCTATGTGCAGGGACAGCGGTTCCTCAAGAGGAACGTCGACGCGCAGCGACCGATTTTCCAACAAGACCTGATCGACCAGCTGAAGAAGCTCTAAGGAGGAACGATGCCGCGAGCAGTACAGCGCCTAAGCCTGGCCGTGTTCCTCGGTTGCCTGATAGACGCAATCGAGAAGGGCACGGGCACCGAATGCTACGACAGTCCCGAGAACAGGACTTCGCCGCTATACAGCGTAGAGCTTCAGAACACGCAGCCAGAGAACACCAAGACCATGTACATCGACGCGATAAGCGTATGGGTTCACTGCATAAGCGAGCCTGTGCGCCCGTACAGCAACGCAAAGGTTCTCGGCATGATCCAGCGCCTCGAGCAGGCGCTTGCGGATGGGTTCGAGCTGCCCGAACCGTTCTCCCTGTACCGCACGACCTTCGACGGCGTGCAGACGCTCAAGAAAGACGAAACCGACGAGGGGCACGCGATCGTGGGGGTAACCTTCCGCGTTTGCTACGGCCTCCGCGTCAAATAACGAGAAAGGAGCCGCAATGGCTTCCGTTACCGACAACAAGCTCGTTGGGTGCGACTTCGACTCCGCCACCGCCAAGGCGCTCAACGGCAACGACATCGTGGCGCTCGTGACAGACAGCACGGGCGCGAACCTTCTGGCCGTGGCGGGTCAGCAGGGGCTTTCCTTCAACCTCAACCAGGACACCACCGAAGCTGCCACCAAAGACGACGCCATCGGCGGCTGGAAGCTGCGCTTCGCCAGCAACAAGGACTGGGACGCGTCCATCGACGGCCTCTACTCGCCCGACGACGAGGCCACGAAGATGGTCGCCAAGGCGCTTGCCGTCGGCACCTACCTTTGCCTGAAGATCTGCAAGCGCATCCGCTCCACCGCGAACACCAAGTACGTGCCGCTGCGCATGGGCCTCGCAATCGTCACCTCCGACACCTTCGAGGCTCCGAACGACGACAACACCACCTATTCCATGGAGTTCCAAGGCTCCGGGAAGCCGTGGCTCTACGAGACCGCGACCGAAGACCAGATCACCGCAGCGACCGTGACCGTCACCAACGACTAAGGAGCAGACGAATGACAGAAGAGAAGGATTTCGACGATTTTATCGAGTGCGGCGAGGCCTGCGAGGAGTTGGAAGACGCCCTCGAAGACAACACCAAAGAGGTGTTCAAAGGCGAGCTCGAGCAGGACATCGACGAGATGGAACGCGCAACGTTCACCATCAAGGGCCGCGAGTGCGAGATCGCCTTCACGCGAAAGCGCATCGACCTCTACGAGGAGCGCCACACGCCCATCATCGCGTCTTTCTACAAGAACGACGGCATGTTCACGTTCAAGGAGCTTTCCGCGATCGCAGGCTACGGCCTGAAGCTCGTCGGCGGCGGCTACTTCATCCCGAACAAGGGCGAGGAAATCGTCAACAAGCTGATCGAGGCGAACGGCTACCCCGCCGTGTACCAGGCCGTGATGCTAGCCCTTCAGCGCGACTGCGCTTTTTTATTCATGGGCACAGGGAACGCGCTCTCACTCGCCTAACGGGATTCGAGTACTTCAAGACCGTTCAGAGGCGCGGCGAGGATGCCGAAGACGCCGCCCTGTTTCACAGGGAGGCCGATTTCGCGTTCTTCGCCGCGCGTCTCGGCTGGGACTACGAGCAGTACGCCCAGCACACGCCCGTCCAGCTCATGTTCGTGCGCAAGGAGCTTGAGACAGCGACGGTTCGCGACTCCAACCTGCTCAAGGATGCGGTTCAGGTCGCCGTAGCCAACTGCCTTTCCAAGAAGACCTACAAGCTCTGGCAGAAGCGCAACGGCGAGTTCCGCGAGACGGACTTCACCCATGCCGAGATCGACGCCCTGAAGGAGCAGTACCGAAAGAACCCGCCTTGGACGCCATGGGGAGGTGCGAAACCGAATGGCTGATTACGTTCTATCCGCAAAGGGAACCTACGACGGCTCCAACATGGACAGCGGCCTCGACAAGTCCGCCTCCAGGCTCAGCAGCCTCAAGGACACCGCCAAGTCCGTAGGCTCGCAGGTTGCCGGCTTCTTCGCCTCAAGCTTCGGCAGCGTAGGCAAGTCCATCTCAACCGCGATCGGCACGGTGACCGCAGGCGTCACCACGCTAGCCGCCACGGGCGGCATGAGCCGCGCCCTCAACATCGAGAAGGCGCAGGCCATGTTCAAGGGCATGAAGCTCGAATGGGGCGACTTCTATCAAACAATCCAAGACTCCGTAGACGGCACCGCTTTTGGTTTCGACACAGCAGCGACGGCCGCCGCGCAGCTTGCGGCATCCGGCGTTGCCGCCGGCTCCGACATGGAGAAGGCCCTGAACGGCTGCGTCGGCACAGCCGCCACGTTCTCGCAAGACCTCGGCGACCTCTCGTCAATCTGGGCTAAAGTGGCCGCCAACGGAAAGCTCTCGGGCGAGCAGGTGGCCCAGTTCACGGATCGAGGCATCAACGCGATCTCCGTGCTATCGACCTATCTCGGCAAGTCCTCCGACGAGGTTTCCAAGATGGTCACAGCCGGCAAGATCGACTTCCAGACGTTCTCCGACGCCATGTACGCGTCTTTCGGCGATTCCGCAAAAGCAGCCAACGAGTCGTTCACCGGCTCCATGGCGAACATGAAAGCAGCGCTTTCCAAGATCGGCCAGGACTGGATGACACCGCTCAAGGACTCCGCCATCCCCGTGTTCAACTCCATCCGTGGGGTTCTCAACTCGTGCCGCGCGGCCATCAAGCCGCTTTCCACCGCTTTCGGCGAGTTCTTGGGCGTTACCTACGACGCTCAGGGCAACCTCACGCGCACCGGCGGAGCAGTCGAGAAGCTTTGCACGTTCCTCGACGGGCTGTCAGAGAAAATCAAGGGCGTTGACCTCTCGCAGCTCGGAACGGGCGGCAAGATCGCAGCCGCCGCTCTGGCGGGACTTGCCGCCGTGTCGTTGGGCGGGCTTATCGGCCAGATCCCAGTTCTCGGCGCTTTGGCAAACTCGCTCACTGGCGGAATCATCCCGGCGATCAAGGGTGTTGCCACAGGCTTTGCGGCGTTGAGCGCACCTGCCGCCGTTGCCGTTGCCGCCATCACCGCAGTTGCGGCGATCTTCGCTTACAGCATGGCCACCAACGAGGCGTTCCGAAACCAAATCATCGGGCTTGCGTCCAGCATCGCCTCATCGCTTGCCCCCGCGTTCCAGTCGCTCACCGGGCTTGCCGAACCGCTCCAAGGTCTCTTTGCCGCCGCCGTTATCGTTGTGAACAGCTTCGCGCTCGCACTTGGCGGCCTGGTGGCTGCGGTGGCCCCAGTGATCGCCACCATCGTTTCGGGACTCGTGCCAATCATCAGCACGATCATAGACGCGGTGGGCCAGATCGCGCTCGTGATAACAACCACGCTCTGCCCGATCATCCAGCAGATTACCGACCTCATAACGGCGAACATGCCCGTTATCCAGGAGGTAATCACTGGTGTTCTTACGGTGATCCAGACGATCATCAGCACGGTTCTGCCCGTCATGGTCGAGATCTTCAGCTCAACCATGACCGCCATCCAGGCCGTTATCGACGCCGTTTGGCCGTACATCTCCGCAATCGTTACCGCAGCGATGAACGCCATCCAGGCGATTGTGACGATCGTCCTCGGCATCATCAACCAGGACTGGGGCAGCGTGTGGAACGGCATCCAGGCGCTCGCTTCGAGCGTATGGATCATCATCGAGAACATCGTCAACGGCGGTGTTGCGTTCATCCAGGCGGTCATCACGAACGGCCTTGCGCTGATCCAAAGCGTCTGGGATTCCATCTGGTCGGCGATCGGCGGTTGGTTGACGAACCTCTGGAACACGATCAAGTCCGTCGTGCAGGGCGGCATAAACAACGTCAAGTCGTTCATCTCAAGCGGCCTCTCGACCGTGCAGAGCCTTTGGAGCTCGGCGTGGAACACCGTGCAGAGCATTCTCAACAACGCTTGGAGCGGAATCACCAACGGCGTTTCGAGCGGCATCAACTCCGTGGTGAGCTTCGTTTCCTCGATCCCCGGACGAATCGTAGGCGCTCTCGGCAACCTCGGCTCACTGCTCTACAGCGCCGGCAGCTCCATCGTGAGCGGCCTGCTCAACGGCATCAAGTCGAGTATCGGCGGCGTCTACGACTTCGTGTCCGGCATCGCCGGAACGATCGCGAGCCTGAAAGGCCCGAAGCGCAAGGACTTGAGGCTCCTGATCCCCAACGGCGGCTGGATCATGCAGTCGCTCGAAACGGGCCTCAAGAAGCGCTTCGAGGGCGTGAAGGACACCGTTTCGGGCTTCGCCAACGAGCTGAGCATGTCGTTCGGCGGGCCTGATGTCACCTACGAGACCGGGGCCGCAGCCGCAGTCGGAGCGGTGGCCGGCGGCGACACCTATTACATGACCATCGACGGCAACACGGCAGATGCCGACATTGCGGTGGCTGACGCCATCGACGTGCTGGTATCCGCCGCACGCCGCTCTTCCACGGCGAGGAGGTAGACGTGGGAACCTATACAAGGGAGATTCAGATCGCGGGGTACAACCGCTGGTATCGCGGCTATATCTCCGTTGACGGCGTGAGCACGGTCAACGACACCACCTCGCGCATTACAATAACCGCCGCGCTCGACGACAAGTATGCGGCACAGTACGGCACGCACTACGACGTGATCGTGAACGGAACCACCTACAGGTCGCGCGACGTGCTGCTCAACAACTACGGGAATTGGGCCACGCGCGACGCCGTGACCTTCACCGTGGACGTCGGGCGCGGGGCCAGCGGCTGGGACTGCTCCGTGCAGATCCACGTCTACGGCAAGACATACAACAACTACTACGGCAGCGCGGGCGGCGACGCCTGGGCAACAGAGTACGCTTGGATTCCTCAGCGCGGGTACTCGCAGCCGCACCCGCCCAAGAATCCAAAGCTGGCCCGCGTTTCCGACACCTCGCACAAGATCACGTGGGACGTCGACTACACGGGCATGGACGGCGCGTACCCATGGGCGGGCGTGTACGTCGATCGGCGCACCGACGACGGCCCATGGGTCAATATCGCCGACGTGTCGTGGGACGTGACCAACTACACCGACAACTCCACGAAGCCGGGCCATAAATACGAGTACCGCCTTTGCGCCCACGGCCCTGGCGGCAATTCCACGCACGTGTCCTGCGGAACCGCCTACACCACGCCCTCCGCGCCATCGCGCGTGGAGGCCGTTAAGGCGGGCGCCACCGAAGTAACGCTTCGCGTCTACGGTGCTTGGACATATGCAGCCGCATGGGACATCCAGCGCTCGACGGACGGCGGCAGCACATGGTCGTCCATAACGGCCAGCACCGAGGGTGAAGACCCCGCTTGGCTCGACCTGCACGACAAGGCCGCTCCTGCGGGAACGGTCGTATACAGGGTCAGGGCCAAGCGCGGAAGCCTTGCCTCCTCGTGGGTCAAATCGAACTCCGTCACGACGATCACGCCGCCGCTCGCCCCGAAGGTGACCGCAAGCTCCGTCGTGCCGACCGGAACAGCGGCAAGCGTGGCATGGGTGCCCAACCATCAGGACGGCTCGGCACAGACCGCCGCGCAGATCGAGTTCAGCGGCCCAGAGACGATCACCAAGTCGTACACGACCGCCAAAAGCGCATCCGTGGCGCTCGCGAAAGGCAACTGGAAGGCGCGCGTGCGCACCAAGGGCCTCCATGCCGATTGGGGCGCATGGTCTGGATATGTGGCGATCGTCGTCGCCGACTACCCGCAGTGCTGGGTGGCATCGCCCGCCACCGATGGCATCCTGATCGACCAGGTTCCGCTCACCGTAAGCGTGGCCGCGTCCGACGAGACGGGCATCGCCCAGGCAACGCTTTCCCTTGCCGAGGTCGGCGGCGCAGTTGTCGCCACCGCAGACGTCACGAGCTTGCAGCCCGTGCAGTTCGGCAGCTACGCGACCATCAAAAACGGCATCGACTACATGCTCACGCTTGTGGTCGTCGGCGGCTCCGGGTTGTCGAAAACCGCCACGCGCCGATTCAGGACGCATTGGGCGGAACCTGCGACGCCGGTGGTCACCGTTTCCTACGGCGACGACCTTACATGCCACGTGAAGGTCGAGAACGGCGTTTCAGCCTACAACGTCGAGGAAACGACGCTTATCGGCCCGATGACCTACGACGAGGACAACAACGAGCTTCCCATGTTGGGAACGATCACGTGCGATGGCCACGAGCTTGTGCTTGGCAGCGCATCGAAGTGCGAGAGCTTCATCGTCGAGCGAATCTACGACGATGATTCAAGCACGCTGGCAAGCGGCCTGCTCGATGCCCAGGAGACGATCGACCGCGTTCCGCCGCTCAATGCGGACATGAAGTACCGCGCAACAGGCACGGCCGCGAACGGAACGTCTGCGTATGCCGAGATCGACGCGAAGCTGCTTGCGAGCTGCATGGCGCTCAATTTCGGGCAGGATGCGTCAACGCTCATCAAGATGGAGCTTGATGCGGGCTACTCCACGTCTGCGGCGCGCAGCTACAAGAGCTACCACTTCGCCGACGGCGGGGAGAACGGCGGGCTTCCGATGTCGTACCCGCTCGACGAGTGCGACCTTGCCACATCCGCCTCGTGCCTTTTCCGCCGCGACGGCCACGACGCCTTCCGACGCGCCATGAAGAGCCAATGGCAGGGCTGGTGGCGCGGCCTCGCTGGCGAGCGCACCTTCGGAGCGATGACGTTCAGCGAATCGCTCAAAGCGCCGGGGCTTTGGTCGGCATCCGTGAAGATAGAGCACGACGTATTCGAGGAGCCGAACAATGCCTGATTGGAAGAAGCGCTTCGCATCGTCCTACCGCTACATGCGCGTAGACCGCAAGACGAACCTAGACGTCGAGCGGCTTAGGAACATCTGCAACGGCGGGACGATCGAGCGCAACCTGGATACCAACTACGAGACGGGCAAGGTCAGCTACAAGGGCGCGCTAGACCTCGGGAGCGACCTTTTGCGCGTGTACCTTGAGGCAGCGTTCCCAGATGGCTCTATTCACCTTGAGCCTCTTGGAACCTTCCTCGTGTCAACGCCGAAGCGCCCGATCGGCCAGGCGCTGGCCGAGGCAGACCTTTCCGGGCGATTGGCCGAAGTTGACGAGGACGAGTTCGACCAGCCGAGATCGGTTCCCGCCGGCACGAACGCCGTTGACTATGCGGCGAAGCTGCTGCGCGAGGCCGGCCTTGAGGTGATCGCCGACCAATCGGACTTCAAGCTCACGACGGCGTGGGTGGTCGGAGCGATCGGAAACGGAGAGAGCAACTACCGAACCCGCCTAAAGGCCGTCAACGCGCTTCTCGCGGCGGCTGGGTTCAGCTCCGCTTCATGCGACCCGCTGGGCCGAGTGCTGCTGCGGAAGTACATCGAGCCCGACAAGCGAGCGCCAACCATGGTCATGGAAGAGGGCAAGGGTGCACGCTTCGTGGATGACGGCACCGAGGAGTTCGACAAGTCGAAGGTAGCGAACGTTGTCCATATCGACTACTCGACGAGCGACGAAAGTATACGCGGAACCGCCATCGACTCCGATCCGAACAGCGAGTACTCGACCGTACGACGTGGCTGGCGCAAGGCGGTTTCCTACACGCGAAGCGAGCTTCCTCACGGAAGCACGGCAGCAGAGCGGCAGGCAAACGCGAATGCCGAGGCGCAAAGCCTGCTCGTCACGGAGCAATCGGCCATCCACCGTCTGAGGGCCACGCACATCTACGCGCCCGTCGGCATCTCCGACGCTATCGACGTGCGCTGGCCAAGCGAGGGTATCAGCGGGAACTTCGCGATCAGGAAGCAGACTCTCACCCTCGTGGGAGGATGTCCGATGGAATTGGAGATGAGACGCTTTGAACGTTAACGACATAAGCAACGCGGGAGACATGCTCGCCGAGCTCTTCACGCCGAAAGGCGGCTCTGGCCATTCCATGGGCTTCGCCACAGTCAAGTCTGTATCCGGCGCGAAGGTCACCGTTTCGATGTCGGGGGCCACGCTTCCCGGCTTGCCGATGACCACTGGCTGTTCAAGCGCCAAGGCAGGTGACCGCTGCATCGTCGAGACGATCGGGCCGCAGGCCATAGTAACCGGAATCATCGCGAAGTAGAGGAGGTGCGATGGCAGACGAAACGCAGATCGCGGCGTTCGTCCTCAACGAGAACGGCAACATCGACCGCGTGAGAACGACTGACGGCTCGATTTACCGCATCGAGTCAACGCTTGCCGTGGAGGCGGCAGAGGAGGCAAAGACAGCAGCCGCCAACTGCAAGACCATGACGGAAAGCGCTGAAACAGCCGAGAAGACGCGTGCATCAAACGAAAACGCGCGGAAAACGGCTGAGACCGATCGCAGTAATAACGAGACAACCCGCCAGAACAACGAGACGTCGCGCAAGAACGCCGAGACAACACGCCAAAACAACGAAACCGCGCGAAGGAATGCCGAAATCACGCGCCAGAACAACGAGACAAGCCGATCGGTCGCCGAGGACGAACGCAAAAAGGCTGAAAGCCAGCGCCATGACGAGCATGTCGCCGACCAACAGGCATCGAGCAACGCGACCTCGGCGGCAAACGGCGCGGCATCGCGTGCTGACGCAGCGGCCAACCAGGCGTTGCAGATCGCCAACTCCGTTGCGCAAGGAAGCGCGAGCGATTCGGACATCGCGGTGCTGCGCGAGCAGAACGCGATCCTGGCAAACATGCTCGCTGAGTCGAGCGGCAAGTTCGTGTTCATGGACGGCACGGTGTACGCGCCGTCTTCAAAGGCAACGTTCGAGGACGGAACCGTGAAACTCGGCTCCTCCTGCACGGTATCAGGCACGACCATCGTGCTCGCATAGAAAGGAAAACGAATGGCAAACGTAAACGCCGAGCGCTTCAACGTGAACGGGGTGAGCCATGAGATCATCGACTCACTGGCCCGCACCAACGCCACCACGGCGCTCAACAACGCCGAGTACAACCGACAGGGCCTGATCGGCAAGTACCCGGGCCAGTCGCTCGCAACGCTTCTCGCGGGCGAGGTCTCAGGCTCCACCACCATCTACGACGCGCTGCACAAGCGCGTGCAGGCCGCGAACTTCAGCGGCATGCGTGTGGGCGACTACATCGACGTGCCGCTCGTGAGCGCATCGGCCATCACGGGCCAGCAGTCCGTGCGCTTCCTGCTTGCGCACTTCGACCCGTACTACCAGTGCGGCGACAGCGCCAAGGGCCACCACATCGCGTTCATCGCGTCCGCGCCCGTCGCCGTGGCCAAGACCGTCACCGGCGTGGCCAACGACAGCTACCTGATGTGGAACACCGCGAACACCAACCAGGGCACCGCAGACGTGAAGAACCCGTACCTGAACAGCAACCTCAAGGCGTGGGAGAAGCTGTTCGAGGCGTGCCTGCCCGAGGGGCTGACCAAGTACCTGCTCACCCAGCGCGTGCTGCTTGAGGAGCGTTACAGCGCGAGCGGCGCGCTCAGCGACTCCAACAGCTGGAGCTGGCAGGACATCGGCAAGGTGTGGTCGCCCTCCGAGATGGAGGTGTACGGCTGCCCAGTGTGGGGCACCATGGGCTACAGCGTGGGCTTCGACTGCCAGTTCGACCTGTTCCGCGATACCGCGCACTGCTTGAACGGAACTCGGTACAGCTGGTGGCTGCGTTCCGTCATGGGTGGCTCCTCGTCCAACGTGTGCTACGTCAA
>CAUFRO010000012.1 GCA_959027945.1 uncultured Collinsella sp. | reverse complement strand
CGTAGTGCTTACGGCTATTATACCACGGTGGCATCACCTATATGTCAATGTTGGTTTAACAGAGCCTTTTCGTTTCCCGTCGGGAGAGCCCGCGCACGCTGCATGGCTTAGTCGACGCTTGCCTGGCAAGCTAATATCCGCGGGCTCTTGCGGGTGCGCTTCCGGCGGTCAGCCCGGTATGTCCGCGCACCCCACCGCATTTCGATTCTCCGTCCGGCGCTATCGTACGAATCCAGTCTTTTGTCGGGCGCGGCCCGGGGGCTGCCCATCAAAAAGGTCGTGAACTCGCGCCGGCGATGCGTCGAGGCGCGGGCCCTCCCGGCGGGAGTCGGTTGTAGCCGGCCGCTAGAGGACGGTCCCCTCAGACCTGCACCCGATCTCCCAGACCCAGCAGGCGAGCTCGCGCGCCACGGCGGCGTTGGCCTTGCACGCGCTCTTGCCCGCCGCGGCCAGCGCCTCGCGGCGGCGGTGGAGCCTGGCGGTGCAGTCGTCCGCCCTCGAGCGTATCGCCGGGGGCACGTCGGTGCCGGGGGCTGGGGCCTTTGGCCTCGGGGAGCACGTGGAGTAGTGCCATGCGGACTCTATGAGCGCCGTGCGCGCGAGCGCGTTGCCGGCCTTGGTTATCCCGCCGCGCCGCTCGGACTCGCCGCTCGAGTGCTCCGACGGGGTCAGTCCGCACCAGCTCGCGAAGGCCGGCGCCGAGCGGAACCTGCTGAAGGACCCGGCCTCCGCCGCGAGCCTGAAGGCCGTCAGGGTGTCGACCCCCTTGATGCAGGACAGCGCCTCCACCGTCGCCCGCCAGCGGTCGGTGCCCGCCAGCGCGACGACCCTCCTCTCGAGCTGCCGCCTGTCCGACTCCGCGCAGCGGGCGGCCGTGACGTAGTACTCCAGCGCGTCGCGCTGCGGCCCCTCGAGCCTGATCTCCGAGACCCACCTCCAGTGGGCCCTCGTCCAGGCCTTCTTCCTCGCCCCGTCGGCGTTGCGCTCGTCCCAGACGTGGCCCAGCCTGATCAGGAACATGTTGAGGCGCTGCCTCGAGCGGCGGAGCTCGCGGGTCGCGTCGTCGAGGGCGCGGTCGAGGTCCCGGGCGGCCTCGACCGCCATGTCGGGCAGCGGGACCTCGACGATGTTGTGGGTGGCGAGCATGCGGGCGATGAACTCGGCGTCGCGCCGGTCGTTCTTGCGCCGGGCGTCCGCCGCCGGCCTCTGCATCTTGGAGACGGCGGCCACGGCGCAGTCGAGGCCGAGCGCGCGCAGCTCGCGCGCCATGTGGAACCCGGTGGGGCCGCTCTCGTAGCACGCCCTCGGGTCCTCGAAGCCGAGGGCCCACTCCGCGATCTCGGAGGCGTCGGTGCCGAAGCTGCGGCGCACCACCTCGCCGGTGAAGGGGTTGAACGCCGCGGCGGCGACCGATCGCGCGTGGACGTCCAGGCCGATGGAGGTAACATGGGGCATGGGAAGCCTCCTCCCCGCAGGTGCGGTAAGGGCTACCGCACGGGCCGATACTCAAAGCCCATTGTGGCACCCCGAGCCCGCGGAAAGAAGCTGCGCCGCGGGGGAGGCGGCTCCAATGGCTTTCTCATATCGTCTTTTGGGCTTCGAACCCTGCTTGAGTGCCTTGGAAAGGCCGACGATAGCCGTGAGGAGCGAGACCATAGCGGTCAGGAGCTTCACGAGCTCGGTGAAATCGGTCATGGGCATCACCTCCCATCGAATGGAGGGCTCTGCCCGGCACGAGGGCTGCCGACAGCGAGGGCGATTCTATCAGAACGACTGACCCTCCCCGGTTCTCTATGTTTCTTGCAAGATTGGCGATTCAAGATGGGTGACATCAACCGAGTGCCGTCTTTTATTGTTCATTTTCAACCAGACGCCCCCGAGGGCTAAGGCCCTGCCTTCACACGACGCATATTGTCAATATAGTTATTGTTGTACACCCCTGCGGCAAGCGATGTGCTAGATAGTAAAGCACGTTATACGAGTGATTGGGAGGTGCGTCATGGCAACTGCTACCGCGACATTGAGCCTACCCGAGGACTTAGCAATCAGGTACGACCGTTTGGCGAAATCAACGGGACGCACGAAGACTTTCTACATGACAGAAGCACTCGCTGCCGAGATTGACAGGCTTGAGTGCGAGTACGGACTATTGAAGAAGGTCGAGGATTACCGGGCTGGTAGGCTTGGGACAGTGACGCTCGACGAGCTGGAGGAAAGCCTTGACCTGGCGAATTGAGGTCGACAAGGTCGTCCAGCGCTCGATGAGGAAGCTGGACAAGCAGATCGCCAGGAGGATCGTGGCGAAACTTCATGAGATTTCGCAGCTCGAAGACCCGAGAAGCATGGAAAGGGATTGACCGAGAACAAGTCAGGTCTCTGGCGCTATAGGGTCGGTGGCTATCGGATGGTCGCCGATATCGAGGACGATGTTCTCGTCATCCTTGTTGTCGATGTTGACCACCGAAGCAAGGTCTACAGGACTCGCAGGTAGGCTGGTCGACACCGCTAACGAAACGGGGAGGGTTTTTGACCCTCCCCGTTATTTTACGCTTATCACCAAGGGTGGCCGTCGTAGGGCCTTCCGTCGGGCGGTCGTACTCCCGCGGCTCCGTTTTCTGCGGCTTTTTAGCGCGGTCCGGTTCATAGCGCACGTCCCGTTTCGAGCAGTAATACTAGGTCTAATCGCTATGGCTATAGGCGACGGGTTTCCACCGCGCGTCTACGATCGGGACGAACCCTAGGACACACCAGCGATAGGCCGCGTGGTCGATGTAGCTGTCCTGCAGCTGGCGAATCTTGAGGTCAAGTGCGGCGATTTGCTCGTCGGATTGGGTGACCATCTCGGCGCGGGTATCAACCTGATCCGTGGCAGCCATGTCCACACGGCACAGGGCCGCCGCGGTCGCGGCGACGGTGGTCATAGCAACGCGACAGCGCTTGGCCTTTTCAATACGTCCGCACTGACGCTCGAACTCCGCGACCTCACGTTTCAGCTGTTCGAGGGCGGCACCATCCTGCTGCATCTCCGCGCGAAGGACCCGCAGCCGCTTTTTCCTGGCTTTGATTTCCTCATTGAGCCTAACGCGGTAGGCGTGGGCCATGGTGACAGCTTGTCCTAGCGCGTTGCCATTCCTCAAGCTGATACAATCAACAGGACGACAATGGAGCGCACCCGAAAGCCCTAGCGCGTTGCCATCTATCAAGCTGTTACAATTAGTTTCACTTGCTGGTTGAGGCGGCAACCGCCCTAGCGCGTTGCCATCTATCAAGCTGTTACAATACTAACGTTAGTTTGCAACTAGATTCACCGGCCCTAGCGCGTTGCCATCTATCAAGCTGTTACAATCGAATCGTTCGCGCAGCGTTAAGCGTATAGGCCCTAGCGCGTTGCCATCTATCAAGCTGTTACAATGGTCAAGCTCAAGCGTATCGATAATGGTGGGCCCTAGCGCTTTGCCATCTATCAAGCTGTTAGAATATGTCCAAGAACGCGGTCAAAAGCGGCGGCGCCCTAGCGCGTTGCCATCTATCAAGCTGTTACAATAGATATCGCCGATATACTTCTTTCCAACTGGCCCTAGCGCGTTGCCATCTATCAAGCTGTTACAATAGGCACCTCGAACAAAGTGTGTCCGCTATGGCCCTAGCGCGTTGCCATCTATCAAGCTGTTACAATAAACGCAGTTCAAGACGTACTACCCCGACGGCCCTAGCGCGTTGCCATCTATCAAGCTGTTACAATATCCACCCACGAAAAAGCCCCCTAACTGGGGGCTTTCTGTTTTCAAATTGTAAAAAAGTCGAAAATTAATCAATTTATCGTCGTTCCAGCGCTCTTTTCTGAAAAAAGGAGGGAGAAGGAGATCACCCGCAGAGTGCGAAAAGCACCCTGCGGGATATACTCCGCGAGTGACCCGTCTTTAACGGGCCCTCTTGCCCAAACGTTACTCGTTGCCATCTATCAAGCTGTAACAGATACAAAAGGTAACGTTGCTGATCTTTATCATAGCCGATAGACTTAATGGGAGAACGGACGGCCCTCCTGTCATAGTTTCAACAGATAGGACCGCTTATGAAGCAAACGGTCACGATACGGAATCCCAGGCACTTGAGCCTGAGTGACAACAGGTTGATTATCCGCGAGAAGGATCCCAAATCGTGCAGTGATACAATGTTAGCCCAGATCCCGCTATCCGATATCTGGGTGGTGATTATCGACAGCCCGCAGATAACGATGACGTCCGCCCTGGTTTCCGAGATGAACGACGCAGGGATAGGCGTGATGTACTGCGGGAGGGACCATATGCCAAACGGCTTATGCCTGCCCCTCGGTGCCCACTCGCGCCATGCGGAGATCGTCGAGCACCAGCTTGCCATTCCGAAACCGCTGCGCAACCAGTTGTGGAAGAAAATTGTCGTCTCAAAGATCCTGAACCAGGCCAGGGCCCTCGAGCTTGCAGGCGGTGATGCCGCCGTCGTGGCAAAGGTCAGGGGCTATGCCGCCGAGGTGCACAGCAACGACAGGACGTACCGGGAGGCGCCCGCGGCTGCCGACTACTTCGCCGCGATGCTTGCGTATGGAACGAGAAGGGAAGGGCCCATGGCCGCCCCACTCGATTACGGCTACGCTGTTGTGAGGGCGGGTATAGCCCAGTGTGCGGTCTCACACGGCTGGCTCGTCTCGCGCGGCATTCACCATCACAGCGCCGATAACGCCTTCAACTTGGTCGATGACATGATAGAGCCCTTCCGCGCGGCTGTGGACCTCCTGGTGGTCACTGAAAATATCCTTGGCCCGCTGACGCCGGCCGACAAGGCAAAGCTGACGGCAGTGACATCGGTGCTCATGCGCATAGACGGGAAGGAATGCCCGATTCAGGTGGCGGTGGACGTCTTCTGCGAGTCCCTGCGCCGCGCTTTCGAGTTGAGGGATGCCGACATGCTGCTGACGCCCGAGCTCATCGGGCTCGAGATGGAGTCAGTGGACAGAATGAGGGCGAGGGGAAGGATATGAGAATCATGCGCCTGCTCGTTATGTTCGATCTGCCGACAAAGACGAAGCGAGACAAGGACCGCTATATCAGGTTCAAGAGGTTTCTCGAAGACGACGGCTACATGCGCGAGCAGAACAGCGTCTACACAAGGAGCCTGCTGTCGAGGTCGTCCGCGGCGGCCCACAGGGACCGCCTGCGCGATCATATCCCGCCCTCCGGCAGCGTTGTGGCCATAGAGCTGACGGAGAAACAGTACGTTGATCGCGAGATTCTGGTCGAGACACGCCCGCAGGGGCGAACCAGGATGGATTGCACAGGTCAACTCTTCCTGGAATTCTAGCAAAGAAAAGAGGGGAGGCCGAAAGACTCCCCTCGCAACTGCTATTCCATCTGCACGCCCGCGGCCCGCTGTGCCAAGAACGACAGCCAGCAGAGACCAAGGCAGTCCTCCTGCATGATCCTGACGCCCTCGCCCCACTTCGACGGAGGCGGGAATGCCTCGGCAGAAAGAGGACCGGTTGCCTGGAGCTGTTTACCGCCGCGTTGAGAGAATAACCTGATGGCATTGACAGAGATATCAAAGCAATGGAACCTCGCGGCCTTCCCGTCGCACACGAGCACATCGCCGCGCCGGATCGTCATCCGCGGCGCGGCCTCGGGCACCGCGACCGTATCCCACAGATCAATCGCCTTCTCCTTGGAAAACGCCCTCATGGTTCGCCTAACGGCTTCGCGGTGCGGGATGTCGATGCAGTAGACTGGGTCGAAAGACCACCTGCCGCGCTTGCCGGCCGAGGCGTCGAACACAGCCTCCAGGGCGCACATGGACCCATAGGCCCGGCAACCGCCTTGTCCGTCCTTCCACATCGTGGTGGCCTTGTTTACCTTCCTTTCGACAATCCTGCCGTCCTTGTCCCTCTTTACGGTGAGATAGAGGTCCTTGCCGGCCTCGTCGCGTCCCAGATAGGGATAGACCGTGTCCTTGAGCACGCTGCCTGTGACGGTGTTCGGAAGCGTGAGCGTCGGCACGATACACGGGATCCAGGCATCTACCTGCTCCTTGAACTCCGGATAGGGAAGCGAGTCGCTGAAAAGCCGCTGGCGCACGTCGGCGCGGGCATGGCCCTCGTTGACCAGCGCCACGTTCCTCACGATGCCGGGGGTGCAGCAGGCGATGACCGCCGCATCGACCGCATGGTGTCTATCATCGTCGCGGTTTTTCTTGCCGTCCGGCCCAGTGATGCCGATGTCCCAGACGCTGCGCATGAGGGCGGTCGCGCCACCGGCGACGCAGAACACATGCTCATGCCCGTCCTTAGTAAAGGGCAGACACTCCCTTAGCCACTTGGCGAGCGCTACGGACATGTAGCGCGTGTCGTTGAGGTTGCGGTCAATGAAATTACCGGCGCGCTCGGCAAGGTTCTCGCAGGTAAGGTTGGCGAGTTTCTTTCGGGCGTACCGCCTGGGCTCGCACATTTTCGCCCAGCGCTCCATCCTGCCGCAGAACTCGCCCCAATCAGGCGCCGAGGCTTCACCAGAGGTCATCCACTCGTAGGGAGAGCGGTTCGACTTGTCCCTATTCGACTTGGTGAGGCAGAGTACCTTGTTTGCCTGCGAGTCGTCGCAGGTGCGCGAGACCGGCAGGATATGATCGATCTCGGCGTATCTGTGTTCCTCGAGCATGCGCCTGAAGTCGATGGCGGCGCCCGTATACGGGTCCTTGCCGCCCTGCTCGCGGTAGAGCTTGACCAAGGCAAGGTCCCGGCCGCGCACATGGTGGTCGTCGGGAAGCCCAAGGAACTCGATGATATCCCTCTTGGCCTGTTCGTTGAGCTCGAGCCTCGCCCTGTTGCTCTCCGCAACGATCTCGCGCTCGTGCTTTGAGCGCTTGAGGTCACGGGCGACCTCGACGCGGATGACGTCCGGCAGCCCATAGTGTCTTATGACGGAGTTGACCATGCGCCGCACCTGCGCCGTCGCGCGGAGCACGACGGGGTTCCTGCACGTCGGGTCGTAATCGGAGAAGGCGCACAGCAGCCCGTCGGCCGACCCACCGCGCTCCTCGGCGAGAATGGCACGCGCCTGCGCGAGGCCGGAATCCTCCTCGGCCTGCCTGAGTGATGTGACGCGGGGGTCCTCGAACGTGCCGCGGAGCATCTGGAGGGCTTCCAGGCTCGCGTTCGCATAGCCCGAGAACAGGCGCGCCGAATAGGGTAGGTCGATGATAGCCTCGACCTCGTCGTCGCTGAGGGCCAGCGGGGCGAGCCGCCCGGCAAGCGATGCCGCCGACGATGCGAAGGTAAGCGCCGAGCAGACCGCGTCGGCGTCGTCGATATGGTCATGAAGCCGCTCGAGCAGGTCGCGATGACCTTCATACAGCCCCGCACACAGCACGGCCCAGGCGGGCAGGGCGATGCAGTCGCGCTTCTCCTCCTCGACGGGGCGCCCCTTGAACGAATCGCCCTCGGAAAGACCCAGCCTGCGGCGCAGGCCCGACCATTTCAACGGCTTTACCGATTTCTTTACGGCGAAGAGATCCCTCACGATTTCATTACGGATGTCGCCCGGGATGGTGGACGAGGTGCCGTCGGCATGCAGGATGACCGTGTTGCAGAGCGTCTGGTGTGCACGTACCATCTCGAACGAGATTGTGGAAGTGGCCCCGCGTCTGTACGGCGCGCCGAGGTAGGTGCAGAAACCCACCTTGAGGTAGGTCGACCTGTCACGCTTACTCGTATCGGTGAGCCACGTCAGCTCGGCGATATAGCGCTCCTCAAGCGCTTTGCTGGCGATTTCGCTGCCTAGCTCGCGCTGGCGTGCGAAGATCGTGCGAACCTCGTCGACCGTCATGCCGATGTCTGCCGTATAGCTATAGTCGCCGGCCCTGTTGCGCGAGCGCGGCTGTCCGGCAAGGTATTGCCCGAAGGTCTTGCAGCCACCATCGGCGAGTGCCGCGTGATTCGCGGCAAGTGCCTTCTTGACCTTGCCGGCATCGTCCTCTTTATCGGACTTGCCGTGGTCGATATACCCGCGATGGCTCGCGAATGAGTACAGCACGCGGGCGAGCTCACGGGAGTTCAGCAGATAACCGAGAGCCTTGGATCTCAGCCTGACGACCGTACGCTCGTCGCGGCGTGCGCTAAACCACTCGCCATCAGCATCGGCGGGAATGAGGTCAAAATCAGCTAACGCAGCCCTGATGGCCTTCTTACGCCGCCCCTCGCGCATGATGTTCCTACGGACCGAGCGGGCTCCACGCCTTACCGACGCCAGACTCTCGGGCGCCGCGGTCGCCTTCTTCTTGTCGACGACGGGCGACTTGAAGAGGTGGCTGGCCATCAGGACGATCTCATGGTTGCGGACATCGACCAGGCACAGCCCAGTACTGGCCACGCCGATATCGAGGCCCGCCCAGATCACCCTGTCCTTCGATCTGAACTCCTCGAGCGTCATGAGCGCCGTGGCGAAGGTTGCGGGGTCGAACCCGAGCTCTCCGATATCTGCTCCCTTGGCTTTATCCATACCGGATTCCAATCTAATCACGCGAGATTTCTTCCCACCCGCGCATATCTAAAACTCTTATACCGATTACCCCAAGCATGCGCCCGTAGAAACTGACAGTGCTACAGCGGCGTCCCAAGATGTGAAATCCCCCTGGGCACGAAAGTGAAGTCCACACGGTGGCCCGCAGGGCACCCGACATAATCGTAGCTGACCGTGGGGACATCCACCGCAGCGGCTCCCGCCTTGGACTGACTGCCTTTTTTCGAAGCCAATGGGGCAGGCAAGCACGATGGACTTGCGAACAAAACTCGAAATCCCCTTGCAGGAACCGTTCAAGTTCGCTCCGTTCAATCTGGTATTCCAACTTCCACTTACACCAATATGCCAATCCTGTCCTAGCAGAGCCAATCGATTTGACCTTTTTTCCAGGGGGTGGCATGAGATAAGAATCTCACTGCCGAAACTATCGCGCGAGATCATTTGGTGCCAGCGGGTGACATGCCTGTCCATAGCAACAGCCGAACCGCCTGATAACGGAACTTTCGAATAACGTAATTACGCAACTGCACAACAACGGAACTACCCAATAACGTAACTGCGACATAAAATAACTGCGTAATAACGTGACAGCGTAATTGTCGATTACATGATTTACCATGCTCATGAATAATGGAAAGCCTCTGCTCAAGACAGGGCTTTCAGTCTGGCGAAACGTTTAATGGTGTGTTGAGCGCTCTCTCATTTCAAGCGATTTTGTAAGGCTTTTCGTACCGGCGACGCCATGGCCCAAAAGGACATCGAGGCCCGACCTCAGCGCGGCGACATCTGAGGGCGAGGCCCCGTCACGCAAGATCTTCGAGTCTAGTAGCGATCTCATGAAGCGCTCTGGCGTCTTCTCCGAAAGAATTGCAGTGGCCTCGTTGGAAATCCGGTTCGGGTCGCGGGCAATGGGAATCGTCGGCATTTC
The DNA here is from genome assembly GCA_959027945.1 of uncultured Collinsella sp. Classification (GTDB taxonomy): domain Bacteria; phylum Actinomycetota; class Coriobacteriia; order Coriobacteriales; family Coriobacteriaceae; genus Collinsella. The sequence continues at coordinate 46,564 of CAUFRO010000012.1, read as the reverse complement.
CTCGGATGAGACAGGGTGCGATCCGTTATTCCTGAGCCAATATCTGAACTCGATATCGATATCTTCAGGAACCTCGACCCTAATCTCCCTGGCCTCCTCGTCGACCACGAGCGCGCCGTAAAGCGAGTCACGCTCGGCGTTCTCTACCATCCCCTCGAGCTCTAGGATGCCCATGAGGATCGGGAGCTCCATCAGGCTTTCGTGTCCGGCACTGAAGCTCCCGATTTCCTTGGCGCCATCATAATGGCCGGGAAATTCGACTACGTAACCGTTGGGCGAAAGCTCCGGCCATCCGAGCGCAAGGGCGGCCTCCACCTCATGCGAGACGTGGGCCACAGGAGAGATGCCGTCACGCGAGAAGGGCTGGATGAAAACGCCCTCGCGGCCTTTCGGATCCCTCTTGAGTTTGAAACAGGCGTCATGGGGCCGACAAGGATAGTCACTGTACTGAGGCGTGTACTGCACACTGAATAAGGCGACGTAAGGCTCACCGTAGTCATCCACAAGGTACATATCAGCTCCTCCTGATATTCGTTCGCTTGACCGTATTTTTTCCGTTTACCGCGATGCCGCGATCAGCCTTCTGCGCGCGCTCCGCATCGAAGGTCCTGACGAGCGCGGGCGCGTACTCCTCAGCAAGTGATGCGGCCTGCAGCCTGAACATGCGGGAGATGACACCCGCATCCTGCTTTGCCTGCTTGCCTGCGAGCGCGATGGCGGCCTCGCAGATCTCGTTGGTCGTCGGCTCCCTTCCACCGAACTCCGCGAGCTCATTTCTCACGGTATCCAGCGAGCCGCCGTCATTTCGGGAATAGGCGGCGATATAGGCCTGTTTGAGCGCCTCGACCAACCTCTCGTCGAACGCAATCCCCGTCTCGGTGCCACCGCCATCCCGATAGTAGGCCGTCGTGGCCCCCTCAATCGATTCGGCGAGACTTTTCCCTACATCCATCCCGTCTCCAATCTCATTCAACCTCAATAGGTCCAATAGCATCCAGACGATCGAAGTCTACGGAAGCCGATTTTGCCTGTCTTTTAAAATCCATGACCGTTCGCGTGGGAATGTTCGTCCCCATCCCGCCCCTCAACACTGACGGGAGATTCCGTGATGGCATGGCCGTCCTCGTCCTGGCCATCATCTCCGCTTGACTCTTCCCGACCCTTTTGCAACTCCTTCTGCTCCAGCTCCGCAAGCTCGGCCTGCAGCTTCTCGAGATTCTCCTCGCCGTCCCAGGGCTCCGCAACGATCTTGGTGGCATCCTCGAGCTGCTTGTCGGCACGCTCCATAAGGGCCCTTGCCTGGTCCAGACCGCCCGCCTCCTTCTCGATAATGACGTCCATCTGCTGCAGCACGGTATGCGAGCCGGAAGTGGCCGACGGCAGCATATGCTTCGACCAGTGCGCGTCGGCTGTGCCCTTGACCCTCAGGCCAATGAAGGGGTCATAACGCAAGGTGCCGCCGCGCTCGAGCAGAGTCTGCTCCTTCTTCACGACAATCTCCAAACCGCGGAACTCTCCAATTGCCCTGACGGGGCCGATGGGGCAGTCTCCGGCCGCCGTCTGAATCATCTCGATCGCATTAGCTCGATTTTGCGCCGATGTGCCGCCAACCGAGACCCTTACGATATCGGTGCCCTTCTCGAGCTCCCTTTGCCTGTTTGCGCGCTCGAGGGCATCGTGATCGCGTTCGAGCAGCTCGAATTGCCAACGATAGGACTTGGCCGATGGCGCAAAGCGAGATTCGATCTGGCTGCGCATGCTCGCCACCATCTCGGCATGAGACTGCTTGAGCATGGACTGTGCCATAATCTCGCTTCTCAGCTCCTGGATCCTCTTGATATCGGGATTGCCGGACGCCACAGCGGCAAGGTCGGAGAAGGAGATTCTCGTCTCATCGATGTCATCCATGCTGCGCACGGACGGCTTATTCGAGAAGACCTGACCGATGAAGCGCTGTTTGTGCTCGACGGTGGAGTAGAGGAAGGAGTCGAACGTTCCCTGGGCGACGTACTTGAAGTCCTTCACGCTCTCGAAAAGGTTTCCCTGGCGCCTGATTCGACCAAGGCGCTGCTCGAAATCGGAAGGCCTCCATGGGCAATCAAGGTTATGGATGGCCGCGAGTCTCGTCTGGACGTTTGTGCCCGTGCCCAGCTTCTCAGTCGAACCCATGAGGACACGTACCTCACCAGAACGAACCTTCTCGAAGAGTGTTTCCTTCTTCTCTGGATCGTTGCCGGCATCGCTGACGCACGCAACCTGCTCTGAGGGGATTCCCGCCTCGATGAGGCGTCTCCTCATATCGTCTTGGATATTCCACTTTCCCGAGGCTGGGGTCGAACGGTCGCAAAAGACGAGCTGCGCGCCGCGCATGTCGGCCGTCTCCTCCCAGATTTTAAATACCTCACGTGCGCATACCTCACATTTGCCGCCCTCCATCGGTTCAAACTCGGGGTGCATCAGTTTCGGGTCGAGCGCGACCTTCATGCCGTCGCCCGTGATCGCAAGCAGGTTATCGTTGCCCTCCGCAGTTCCGGCGCGGACGCGTTCACCGCGGATGCCGAGCTTTTTGACCTCCTCGAGTTGCTCAGGCGTGGCGGGCACGGTGATATGGATCTCCTCGCAATCGGGGACCTTGAGGTTCACGGTCTCCTGCGTGACGATGTCCGCAAAGGTTCGGTAGGCGCTCATGAGCTCGGGGAGGTTATGGAACTTCGTGAAGCGCTGTTTCAGCTGGAAGCCGTTGCCCTCAGGCTTGATCTCCATCGAGTCCTCTATCGTGCCGAACGTGAACGCCCAAGACGGGAACGATGACAGGCCCTGCCTCTCGAGGAGCTTAGGCGCGAGATAGCGCTGCATGTTGAACAGCTCGCCCATCGTATTGGTGACAGGCGTACCCGTGGCGAACACGATGTTGCGTCCATGGCCAATCTCACGAAGGTAGGTGCACTTTTCAAGCAGGCTCTCGCTGCGGTTTGACTTCGAGGAAGTCATTCCCGCAATAGTGAGACCATACGTAGGGAGATTCTTATAGTTGTGCGCCTCGTCCACAAACAGATAGTCGAAGCCGATCTCCTCGAACGAAAGCCCTTCGGTCTTCGGTGAAGAATGGAGCTTCGAGAGCTTTTCATTGATATTCTTAACTTCTTCCTCGAGCTTTTTAACCGAAAAGGTTCCACCGTTTTCTTGCGCATCTTCTTTGGCCCGCAGGAATTCCATCCTTCGGCGTTTGAGATAGACCTCCTTTCGCTCCTGCGAAAGGTCGAGCATATCGAAGCGCGAACCCGATACGATCACAGCGTCCCAGTCCCCGTTTGCCGCGCGGCCGAAGAACTCCCTCGCCGCGTCCGTTGAATCCGACTCCGTTTTTCCCATATAGAGAACCTTCGCCCCGGGATAGAGGTAGGCGAAATCCGATGCCCACTGCTCGGTGAGATGCTTCGGTACGACGACAAGCGGTTTGTTGGCCCGACCGAGACGCCTGGCCTCCATGCACATGGCGATACCCGTATAGGTTTTTCCGGCGCCGACAACATGGGCCACAAGCGTGCCTTCGGCTGCCTGCCCAGCTCGCGCGACGGCGGCACGCTGATGCGGCCTCATCTCCACGTCGGGATTCATACCGGGAAACGTGAGGTATGAGCCGTCATACGTCCTGGGCGCCAATCGGTTGTACCTATCGTTATAGATTTTGCACAGAACATTTGCCCGATCCGGGTCTGCCCACACCCATTTCTCGAAAGCCGACGAAATCAAGCGCCTCCTGTCCCATGCGGCCTTAGTCCCCTGGGGGTCTGGAATCTTCTTGCCCGTTGACAGGTCGGTCTTGTTCAGTTTCGTCTCGCTGCCGTTGAGAACGGCCGAGATGACCTTGAGCGGCGAATAGCTGCTGATGCCGTATCTGGCCAGTACCTCGAGCGAAAGCTCGGTCGCGTTTCCCGTCAGGCGCCATTTTCCGGTACGAGGCTCATGGGCAACCTCGAATTTCCTCTGCTTTGCCGCAGTCATCTCGCCATCAGTTATCTCGAGCTCCTCCTCGATGAAGCTCATGACGAAGGAGGGGGGAATCCAGGGAGAACCCAGGGTCGCCGCGATCTCTCCGGGACCCAGCTCACGTGGAAGCACGGCTTTCAGTTTCTCTTCGCAGGTGCGCAGCGCGGCGAGCCTCTCGACATCCGACTCGGTTAGGCCGAAGGCTGCCATATGTCGCTCGCGTCTAGCCCTGTACTCGGCAAGGTCATCTGAGTTGACGAGCTCCCCGTGGGGAATGGGCTGATCGACGTCGCCCATCCAGTCGACATGGGTAGTCCTCATCACGGCCTCGTCACCAGCCTGGCGATAGCCGAGCGAGATAAGGAATTCCGCCGGCACGGGGTCTGCCTTCATCGCAGCCGCCAAAACACTCGATAGGGGCTCCTGCTCCGACTTCCGGGGAACAGAGATCCCATACGCGCGCGCCAGGTTTTTGATCGGATTGGGAGTCTGATATGTGTTGTCAGCATCGGCACGTCCAAACGCGACGGCAAGGACATCGGCCCCCACGCGGGGATTGTTGGACAATCGCCAGAGAACCTCCTCCGTATTCATCCCATCGGTCGCGAAATCCCGCTTACTTGCCAGATATCCGAGCGATCTCTCGACAAGCGCCGCGATGAGCGGGTTCGATATGGCCGCGTAGCCGTTCCTGCGCTCGGTGGAGATGCGAACCCCCTCATCGAGCTCTCCCAAGGCTGCAATTAACGCCTCTCCGGTCCACGTGCTGAATGACCTGTCGCGCCAGCTGTCGGGGAGGCTGCCGACATGCGCCGAGGCGATAACGGCACGGTCGGCCGACAAGGGATGGACGCAGGTATCCCACAGGCCACTTTTCGTGAGAACGGTAACGGCTCTCGCCACCTCCGCACTCGTCTCGGGAGTGCGGGCAGGGGGAATCGATACCGACTCGAGCCAGGAGCTTTCCCCGGCGTCGACCCGATCGCTCTCTATCTTCTTTTGCATCGAATGGATCGCATCGAGCTTCTCGCCGATATCGCCGGAAAGATATGCCTCGGCGCTCTCGATTATCGACGTGATCGGATCGCGGACGATGAGGTCGCCGAGCCTTTGCTCGGCCTCGGCGACACTGCAGCCGAGTAGTCGCCCGATGAGTGCCAGATCGACGCCGCCCGTACGGTCATATGAGACGGCCAGGGCATCAGCCGGGGTCTCCGAACGGTCGGGGAGGGGTGCCTGGGGGCGCACAGTGCGCTTCGAGAGGATATCGGCCTTGCGGACGAAGTTCTTCTTGGTGTCCAGCACCTCGAGACTGAAGAGGTTGATGCCGAGCGAGCAGTCGTGATAGCCCTTCATGGTAAGGACCCTGCGGTTCTTCTGATCATTCAGGCGACCGTATCGCTCAGCGAAGCGGTCATAGCGGTCGTTGAGCGCCTTTATTCCAGATTCGATTGCGGCATCAGTCGATTTGGGGTCACGCTCGAGCGAGATTAGTGCTCGCGCGGCATCCCTGATCTCGAGCATTGCGCGGGCACGATCTTCTGCCCCCCGGCCTGTGGGCCGGAAAAGCTCGACCGTATCGCCGTTGCCGTACCAGATCGAACCACCGTCGCCCAGTGTGAACTCATAGAGCGCAGGGTCGGCGGGAACCGGCGCGACCTCGGGTACGGCAGACCTATCGGGCATCCCCTCGAAAGTATGGTAGATTGCAGCGATGGCCTGATCTGCCAGGGCCTTCCTGGCACCATCGGCGATACCCTTGACGTCAAGACCGCTGGTCAGTGCATATCCGGGGCCGTACGCGGTCATTTCTGAACCCTGCTCGCCGACGGCCATGGACGGATTGGAGGCAAGCAGTGCGTTCACGCGGAAGCCGTCCGCGTTGGTCGCCGTGTGGACCCAGGCCGGCGCACTTTCGCGCTCGACCTCACGCGGCTTCTCAAGTTTTCTCAAGATGACGAGGTCGCACAGCGCGCTAGTTCCAGCCTGGCTCTCGAATGTCTCCTTGGGGAGTCGTGCCATACCGACAAGGTCGCACTCTCGCGCAAGGTACTCACGCGTGGCCTCGCGTGCCTTATCCATTGTGTAGCGGCTCGTCAGCACGGCGACGATACCGCCGGGGCGCACGGCGGCCATGGCCCTCTTGATCATATAGTCGTGAAGCGGTACCCCATCAATTTTAATAGCGTCGGAGTAGGGGACGTTGCCTATGGCGGCGTCAAATGACCCATCGGGGATCTCGCATTTTTCGATATCTGCGGCGACGATCGTATGGTCCGGGCAAAGCACACGAGCAAGTCCCGCGCTCACGGGGTCGATCTCCACGCCGGTCACATGGACGTCCATGCCCTCGGGCACGCAGCGCATGAAGTTGCCCGTGCCGCAGCCCGGCTCCAGAATCTCGGCTCTGCCCCCATCGCAGATACCGGCATCCCTCAGCGTCTCCCAGATAAGCTCTACGACGGGACGGGGGGTATAGAAGGCAGTGAGGACCGTCGCGCGCTGCTCGGCGAACTCATCTTCGCTCAGCAGCTCTTTCAGCTCCCGTGATACCTCGGCCCAGCCGCCGGTCTGGTTTTCGGCAAAGGCGTTCGCGGCACCGCCCCAACCGGAGTAGGCTGAAATGGCGCGTGCCTCCTCTGGGGTGGCGTCTCGCCCCTCATCCATGGTCGCCTTGAGGGCGCGCAGGGCGGCCACGTTCAGCCTCGCGCGCTCCAGCGGCGAATGGCCTGCCTGGGCATCGGGGTTAAGGCATTCGGTGTTGCGGCGGGTGGCTAGTGCGTGAGCACCGTCTCGTTGAGGGCGATCTCCTCGGCCATCTTCCGGGCGCTGTTGGCCCTGCGAATGTAGTCGTCGTACCGGCACTCGGCCATCGTGAGCTGTGCGAACTCCGGCGTCGCCCCGCAGCTCTCCATGCAGCTGTCCTGAAGCTCCGCGAGCCTCGTCAGATAGTTGCGCTCCACTGCCTTGAGATACTCCTCCGTCTCGCCGGCCGCATCCATCCTGGCCAGTTCCTCCGGAGCGTTCTGCTCCATGAAGGAATACCGGAGTCCCCTCACGCCCCTGTACGGATTCTTCAGCACCGACATGCGCTTCCTCCTCGGAATCATCCTTGCGGGCGGCCTTATCGCCTCCCGCTTGGCTTACATAAGATTCTTGTTGCGCACCAAAGTCAAGTGCCAACCTTTGCTGCGCATCCACGTCATCTATTTGTTTTTCGGCTGGCGCCTCGTAAATTGAGGGGTCGTCCATCGCGAAGAGGGAGATTTGCCCCTCAACCGCGACAAAGCGCCTCGACGTTCTCCTGGCCATGGAACTACGCCCCCTTTCGGGCGTTGTTGGAGGCTCCGCGCGCGCCGGCATCGAAGGATGCGAGCATACTCTTCAGGCGCTTTGTCGTCATGGTTGCCGATTGGCCGCGCTCGACCGGGCTGTTCTGCGATGCTCGCGTTCTCGGCTTGTGTTCGAACCCCGCCCGCCTGAGGGCGCGGTCGATTCTGTTCGTGGCGCCCCTCACCTGGGCGCAGACGCGCTCGATGCGGACGAGGAGCAGTTCGGTGTCCTCCATCGGCACGCGAACCTCCAAACCGTCATCGATCCCGTAGCGGCGAAGCGTCACATGGGAGGCCATCGGGTCCATGCCCTCAAGGTCGATGTCTTCGGCGGCCTTTGTGACCGCATCGAGTGCGACCGTATCCCCCTCGACCACCCTGATTGGAGCGGCACCGGGACAGGAGGTGAGGCCCGTGTAGGCAGAGGCGGGGTAGACGGTCTCCGGCACGAGCTCGCAATCGAGAGTCAGCTCTTCACCGTCTCGTTTTGCAAAGGGAACGAGGATCTCGAACCCTACCGGATGCTCTTTGATTTTGCCACCCAACCTATCGGCGCGCTGCCTGCTGAGGACAGCGGAGGTATCGGCCTCGGGATGGTCGAGCTTGAATGCCGCGAGGGCGAGAATACTCCTCGGGCCCAATTCGGAATGCTCGGCCATGGAGTCGAGAATCGTGTCCCAGCCTCGCGGATGACCCATCACAGCCGCGAGTATCTCGACAGGCGCTTCGATTAGCCTCTGCTGCATTATTTCCTCCCCGTCTCAGTCAACTCCCATCGATGATGGGGGAGTGCACCCATGCCGTCCGATGCGGGAACAAGTGTTCATCATGACGAGGCTGCCGAGGTGCAGCCAATCACTGCTGACTACGATGCACCGCCGCTCCGCAAGGGGCATCTAGTCCCCGGCCCTCATAGAAGGACGCATCTTGAAGCTCGTAGAAACAAATGGCAGGTGCACCGATATAGACACACGATTTAGCTGATTTGCTATTCCACCTTCCGACGCATGGGTCATGGACGAGGTCAAATATGGGAGGCCATTTCTGAATCGCAAGGTCGAGGACATCCTCCTCGTTATACTCGCCGTTATGGAGGAAGGCGAAGTGAGGCGCGCCGTGTTTTGCGCCTCCGCAGATTTCGACAACTGAAACCTGGCTGAAAGATTCTGAGCTTTCGCCGTCACCAAGCAATATCCAAGACGATGGGACGACAGCGAAATCATTGTCGGCAAGATCAATCCGCCGCATGTCGCGAGGCTCATTCTCCGCCACGTCCATGTAGTAAAGGGAAAAGTGTTCGTGAAGGCGCAGGAACTGATCATAGTCACGCTCAAGTTCCGCTACGGACAATTCCTCTGACCCATCAAATGAGAGGTGTCTCATTTCTTGCGCAGTAAGTTGAAGCTCTTTTTGGCAGGCTTTATCCATGGCCTCTGCAACTCGAGGCGTAAGACCGGTAAACATAGCACTCAGATAATCGATCGCCTCACCGGTACTCCGAATTGATTCGGGGTTCTTGCTGCGTAGCTCCTTGATTTTATCCGGCGTGGCCACCTCAACGGTCGTACCGAATTTAATCTTATTCATCTTTGAGCCCTGTAACGGTAGTCTTGCCATGGTCTGTCCATTCACAATTGGTATTTACGTTGAACTCGCGCCCAACGATAGAAAGGTCGCCCGCGCCTTTAGTCCGACGCCTTATCTGCGCCCGCGATCTTCGGCGCCGAGGCGATCTCCGCGAGCCTCGTGAGCCCCGAGGCTATCTCGACCGCGTCCGCGCCCAACAGCCAGTCTGCAGGCACGCCGAACGTCCTCGAGAGGGCCTTGAGCGAGACCGCCGAAGGCAGCCTGACGCCCGTCAACCAAAGGGCGATCGAGCGAGGCGATTGGCCGATCGTTGCCGCAAGCTCATCCTGGCCGACACCCGTCACTCTCATGAGGGCGGCCAGGCGCCGGCGAAAGAGCAGCAGGGACGGTTCTGTTGTGTAGGGTCCGGGCGCATTCTTCATCTAAATCAGTACGTCCCGACGTTGAAACCCTCGCCCTTGGTGAAATCGACGGTCACGGGAATCTCCGTCTCGTTTGGGAAGTAGGCGCGGATGACCCAGTAGGGGATATCGGAGCCATCGGGGCCCATTCCCGCATTCACGTCGCTCGACTCGATAAGCGTCTTCTCGGGAACGCCGTATTCTGAGGTCAGGGATGTGAGGTATGCGGCGACAGCGTCCTGGAAACCTGCCTGGGTCGCTTCCTCCGGCAGGTTGTCGGGCACGGACACGATCGAGGGGTCAACCTGGGCCGTCTCGCCCTGTCCATCCGCAACGTCTGTTTCCTGCCCATCATCTGACTCGTCACCTGAGACTTCGGACGCGCTGTCGGTTCCAATTGAGGATTCCTCGCTCGAGGCACCATCCGACCTTCCCATGGGCGGGAATACCGCGAATGCGATATTGATTGCGATGCAGACTGCGATGATGCCGACGCAGGCGAGAATAATCCCCTTTGAGTCGAGCTTCTTTCCCTTATCGTACATGGCACAAATTCCTTTCCTCTTAGAGCTATTTGAGCTCCACTCCGCCCATCCAGCCCCAGTAGACGCCGGAGCCCTTTCCGTAGAAGGCTATGAATTCGTCAAGCGTTTTGGTCGTGATAGTGCCCTCGTTGCTCATGACCTTGCCGTCACCTACGTAGATGCCGACATGGCCATAGAGAAGGCCGGGCGTTCCGGTGCCGGGGTGGCTCGTGTCGCCCACGATCATGCCGACCTTGAGGTCCGCTGGGTTGTTGCTGTGGCACCAGGCCTTGACCATGTCGCAAGCGTTGCCGCCGTAATAGCCGACACCGGCGGCCTTGAATACATCGGTCACCCAAGCGGCGCACCAGTTCTTGCCGGGCGAGGGTGTCGACTTGCATGCGCTCACGACGGCCAGTTGGCTGCCCGTGGCGCCCGACAGTTCCTGACCAGAGCCTCCGAGGGAGCCCGATGTGATGGCGTTGTAGAAATACTCCGCGTTCGGATACCTTGAGTCCCAGCCGTGCGGCTTACCTCCCACCATCGCGCACCGCTCCCATCCCATTGCATAGTGCATCGTCGCCGACTCGAGATCGTCGGACTCCATGAATGTCTGGTAGGTGTACTTGCCGTTCGCGCTGGTGAACGAGCCCCACTCATCGTGGTCCGACCAGAACTCGAGCTGAACGTCGAGTTCGTACCAGTTCCTTCCCGTCTCCTTGGCGAACTGGGCAAGGCGAAGGCGACGCCCCCCGTCCCACTGACCGATGCCAACCGCCTTGTTGTAGACGGGACCCCTCGCGATGATCTCGTCATTGGTGCAAGGACTGATACCCTCTTCCCAATAGGCACGACCGCCCTTCGCCTGGTCGGCCATCGGGTATATCTTCTTGGCTGCGGTGCCCGCGGACTCATGGCAATAGTTGCCCATGATGGCCGCAGCGTGGATGTCGTCGCAGCCGTGGTCCTTGAGGTACAGATATATCTTGAGCTCCTCGGAGCCCAGGCTCGCCGTACTGCTAGCGCCGGCGGCCTGGTTGCCGAACAGAACGATGCCAAGCGACGAGGCTAGGACCACGCCCATGAACAGCAGGCAGCCGAGCGAAAGCAGGGAGGTGAACAGGGCGACCCTGTTCCTCCATGCCCTCATGGAGAGGAACTTCTGCCTTCCCTTGCGCCCCTTGAATATTTTTCGGGAGATGCTGCCGCCGACGGCGCGGCTCGCCTTCTTCCCGAGCGAGGCCTGTTTGAGTGCCGCCTTGCGTTTCCTGCGCAGAGAGCGCTTGCGGTAGTCCTTGAGCTTTTTGACTGCGGCCGGGTCCTTCTTGAAGGAACCGGGACGGCGCTTCATGAGGATATCGAGCTCGACCGCATTGGCTCGCGAGAGTGCCTTTGAGGCGCTGCCTGAGAACGGTGCGACGGGGACCGTCGCTATCTTTTTCGCGAGCTCCGAGGACGCCGTGAGCTGGGCCGAGGGCGTTGCGCCCGACACAGCGGCCCCGCGTCGGGAAGACGGGGCCATAGCGGAGGGGGAGAAACCCGATCCCTCCGACATATCTGTGTCGGGCGCATCGGCTTCGGATGCACCCGTCATCGAGGATCGCGCGGCGGCTGCAAAGGCGCCGCCGTAGGAGGCGGCGCCCGCGGCGGCAGATGCCGCACGCGAGCGCGTCGTTTTCTGAGCGCCGAGACGAGAGAGGTCGGATGAGTTCGCGCACGAGCGGTTCTTGCGCGAAGAGGATCCTGCCGATGCCGTGGCATACCGCGACTCCGATTCGAGCATGGCGGCGACGGTGCCCGCACGCCTGCTGGCGGCGGTACGGGCATCCGCATGGGCAAGGTTGGAACTGTATCTCGTCGAGCGCATTTTCTAGCCTACGAAACCGGAGCCGCTAGCATATTCGCCGAGGCCCTCGGGGCTGATTTCATCGGGATTCGTGAACACGCCACCGATATCCTCGCCGCTGTCGTTTTGGTAGTTAAGCAGGCCCTGCATGGCCCCCGCGACCGATGCGCTCGTGAAGCGCTGTTCAGCGGGCTGCTGGGGAGCAGCCGTCGCCTGCATCGCGGCCTGATGGCGGCGCTGAGCCGCGCGCTGGTTTGGATACATGCCGCCGGTCTGCATGAAGTCTGCAGCGGAAGTCTGCTGGGGCGTTGCGGAGTGTGCCGGCTGTTGAGGGACTTGCGCCTGAGTGCGCGGACGGGCCGGCGATTCCACCGGCTGCTGACGGGCACCATCGAGACGAGAGGCAGCCTGCTCGGCATCCTCCTCGATGGACTGAGCCTGCTCGGGGACAGCGGCACGCTGGGGCTCCGCTACGGCATCAAGGCCGTTGGCGCGCTCGGACATGGCCACGAGCGCCGGCAGCGTGTATCCGACCTCGGAACCGGAAAGGGCGACCGTGCCGTTCGAGAAGGCGATGTCGCCGGAGGGGTCGGCGCCGAGCGTGATGCCGGCAGCGGAGAGCGCCAGCGCGAAATCGTCGAAGTGGGTGTCGCTCTCACGGGTGAAGACTTGATCGATTGCGTTCAGGACAAGTTTCTTGAGCTCGGCTTCAGCCTGTGCGCGCAGCTCCTCCTCGGTCGGGAGTCGACGGGTGTTGAAGCGCGAGTAGCTCACGCCCTCCTGGAAGTCACGAATATCCATATCTTCCATCCTTTCGTTTTTGGCGGCAACCGCGTCTCGGTTGTCGCCGCCGTTGAAACCAAATTGCTCGCTCGCAGGTCGATTGGCGGATCGGACTTGCGGCGGGGGAGCCATGTGCGCGGGCGACGGCACACTGCGGCCGATCTCCTCACGTCTCGGACGCGAGGACGATGACGGGGCGTCCTCCGGCTCGTCGAGCGTATCGACGTCGGGCCTCACCGGCACCGGCCTCGCCACCCGGCGCTTGATATCGGCGGGACGGGTCGTGCAGATGTCGTAGAGCGTCGGGCAGATCTTCTGGTCGATCGGGAAGTCGAAATGGACCACGCGGTTCTTGAACACGTAGAGGCCCTCGCCGGGATGCGCGGTTGCCAAAACCTTCGTCTGGCTCTCGGAGAGGTTGAATAGCTCCTGGAAGTCGGGCAGAAGGTCGCTCGTCTGCTGCAGGACCGTCACGAAGGGCGAGTTCTGGAACATGTAACGCGTCTCCTCGCTGTTGAGGACGCGCGAAAGGTTCTGCGTGATGGCGTTGATGTAGAAGTCCCATTTGCCGCCACGGGTGAAGAAGCGGTCGATCTGGCTGCGCGCATAGGGGCTGTCGAGCAGGAGCTGGAACTCGTCGATAACGAGCCAGGTTCGCCTTCCGGCGCGGCGGTTTGCCGAGACGCGGACCCAGATATGGTCGAGGATGATGAGAAGCGCCAGCGGCTTGAGCTCGCTGGACAGCTCATGCAGGTCGAAGCACACGAGGTTCGACTGGAGGTCCACATTCGTCGGATGGTTGAACAGCGACAGCGTGCCCGTGACGTAGCGACGAATGAGCTTCGCGAGGTCTCGGGCGTCGCGCATGTCGGAGCCCTGCTCGGACATCAGGAAGTCATAGATATCCTGAAGTGTCGGCAGGTTCTCGGGGCGCGGGTCGTCCAAGTATCGGTTATACGCGTAGGCCGCGGCGGCATCGAGCACGTTTGCCTGGGCGTCGTTGACGCTGCTCGCCATCATGCGAACGAGCGATTGGATGAAGGACACTTTCGCAGGAACAGGGGAGGACTTCGTCTCCGGGTCGTCCGAGCCGTAGGCAAGGGAGATGTCGAGGGGGTTGATGTAGTCGCCGGAGTTTTCCGCGATACGGATCACTTGGCCGCCGAGATACTCGGTGGGGGTGACGTACTCGCCCTCGGGGTCGATAGTGATCACGTCGTCGTCCGGATGCTTCAGGTGCACGGGGATGATGCGGGTGATCTTCGAATTGAACGACTTGCCGGAACGGGGCTGTGCCAACGTGAAGCTGTTCGTGTGCTCATGGGAGACCGGATCGTAGACGATAAACGAGCGGGTCTCGGCATTGAGACCCATGATGTTGCCGCCCGGGTCATTCATCTCCGCCGCAACGAACATCATCATGTGCGCCAGGGGATCTGTCGTGAGGGTGCGCTCATACGGGATATAGGGGGTACCGATAGGCAGGGCGGTCGAGAACGATTCCTCGCGAAGCGCGCGCCAGGAATCGGGATAGGGCTTCCTGTGCGTGGAAAACACCTTCTCGACCTCGCGGCATGCCTCCTCGAGCTCCGTCTCCGTGCGGCCCTGGACGGTAACGACCGTCGTGACGCCGAAAGCGTGCATCTCCGCGCTCTCAAGGTCGTCTCGGAAAGCCTCGGCATCCTCCTGGGCCTCGCGCATGGCGGGCGGCATGTTACTCTGGTCGACGAAGTAACCGACCTCGGGACGGCTCGTGTTGAACTGGTAGGTGTTGTTTTCCTCGGTGATCTCATGCAGGTGGTTCTCTGCAGCGGAGATCGCGGCAGAGAATTCCCAGGGCCGGATGTGCCATGCGACGGTGAGGTCGTAGGGCAGCCCCGTCAAATCGGAGATAAAGGAGTCCTTCATCGTCTTGCCGTACCCGTCGAGCGTGACGTCATAGGTTTTAACCCAGCGGCGGCCGATAATCATGCGGGGGTCGCCGCGGTAGCCGTCTGCCGTGAGGACGGAAGAGGGGGCCACGAGCTCGCGGGTCGTGAGGCCGACGGTTCCGGAAAGACGCTCGAAGTTCGCCGTACCCGGGTTATCGTCCTGTCGCGTCATGGCCTGGATGATATCGAGACGCTGCTGGCCGTCGAGGATATGCGCGTCGGAACCGAGATCGCGCATGAAGCGCAGGAAGGAATCGGCCTCCTGGGAAAGGCGCGGGACGGCGCGCTCCAACGTGTCGGCGGACACCGCGATCGTCACGATGCGGTCACGGCGTACAGATCTGGAGGATTTCGCCAGCATGGAGCGAGTCCAGGCGTTGTACTCGCGGCGCAAGACGTTGCCGCGATCATCACCGGGCACCTCGCGGAATAGCAGGTCGGAGGCGAACTCCTCCGGGCTCACACGCTTGTTCATGATGAAGATGCCGAGGCGCACCGTATGGTCGAGGGAGTCGAGATACGCCGCCCATGCCTCGCGCACGCGATATTGGTCCTCGGGTCGTGCGCCCTGATAGTTGACGTCGTCGACCCGCAGGGCGATGGAGTAGGTCGCCGAATCGATACGCATGACGCCGTCGACCGTTAGCAGCTCGTAGGGCACGAGTTTCGTGGTCGTCCATTTTGGTTGGACGAGCTTTACGTCGGTCGACAGGGCGGTGTTGACGCCGAGATCGGCCTGGTCCTCATCCGTCTCCCAGGAAGAGCCAAGGGGGATGGATGGCATGTCGGGACCATATTTCGCAAGATGCTTGTCGCGTTTCTTATTCAGCTTTTTCAGGCGCTTGTCCATTTGGCGCACGCCCTTCGGCCAACCGGCCTCGACGGCGTTCGCGCGGCGCTGTTCCGCCTCCGCGATCTCACGGTCGAGATCCTCAATCGTCATCCTGCTCATCTCGGGTTTCTCCTATCGTTATCAATAGAGACCTCAGCCATCGCCTGGGCGATTCCCGCCGGCACGGTCTCCTGTTCTACCTTTCTTGCCTTCTTCGCGGCCTTCTCGCGGCGCTTCTCCTTACGCAATTCGGCCCGAGTCTTCTTCGGTGTCGCGACCTCAAAAGTCGGCACCGCGAGCATGAGCTGATCCGGCTCGGCCCGGTCCTTCAGCATGAGGGGCAGCCATTTTTCCGATTTGAGGCCGTGGTGTGAGTGGAGGCCTATCACGCCGATCCCGACGCAAACCGGAATCGCCAGATAGGTGACGGCCTCCAGGTTCCAATCCCATGCGTATACGCCGTAGATGCCGACTGACACGACCGAGGCGGCAGCCAACGCCGCCACAGCGGAGCGCTTGGAAAAATGACCGAAGATGTTTCTCGCGACATAGCTGTTGATATCGTCGCGCACGAATGTCTCTGCCATTTCATCACCTTCCTCAGGCAAGGCCAAACAGGCTGTTGGCGACCATCTTGGACTTGTTGACTATCTCCGTGATGCACAGGACGGCGCACATCGACGGTATCAGGGCGGCGACGGCATCCCCAAACCCGCTCAGGCTGCTCGTGTCGGAAGTGATCGGCGCTATGAGCTCGGAGGCCACTGTCATGATCAAGGGGATCATGCCGATGGCGATGACAATCATGACCGCCTGGAAGCACACCGCGGCAAAGCGCTTGAGGTATCCGACCCCCATAGCCCTGGACCTGTCGTCTGCAAAGAACGCAAGGCAGAGGGGGCTCGCCGCCGCCCTGAGGTATATCTCGCCGACGCGCACGAAGATGGTGGTCATTACGCAAAATAAGCAGGCGACGCAGGCCACAAGGGCCACGATTGCAAGAAGCAGCAGGATAAAAGAAGTACTCGCCTGGGCATACGTTAGAGAATCGAACGAGTCTATAACCTGCTTCCTGATGGCGAGGGGCTGGGACGCCTCTATGCCGACAGACGCGAGCGCGATGTTCACGACCCTTACCAAGTTCTGGGCGAGGATATATATGCAGGCGCAGATATCCATCGCGTGCACGATGAGGGTGTAGCTCACCGCGAACATCA
Organism: uncultured Collinsella sp.; assembly: GCA_959027945.1. Taxonomy (GTDB): domain Bacteria; phylum Actinomycetota; class Coriobacteriia; order Coriobacteriales; family Coriobacteriaceae; genus Collinsella. The sequence continues at coordinate 30,121 of CAUFRO010000012.1, read as the reverse complement.
TCACGACGAAGGCGAGGCTTGCCATGATATCGATACCGGCCATCTTGCGGCGGACATCGAGCTGATGCATAAGGGCGACCCCGAAAGTCAGGCCAAGAAACGCAAAGGCGTAAGGCTGGAAAGCGTTTTTGGACAGCGTCGATGCCATGGTGTAGAACTGGGCAAAAGGCCCATTGGTGAAATCGGAAGTGAAAGCCGTATCTGCCGTGGAGGACACCAGCGAAATACACCATTCGGCGAGACTGGTCGCATTCTCCGCAAGCCCGCGGCAGAAGGACCATGCCAAATTTTCCGCAGAATACTTAAAGAATTCAAAAGTTAGAGTGAATTTGGGCTGATGATCCTTGATTAACTGGTTTGCCAAGTCCTCCGGGTCCTTTGACTCGGAGCCTTGCGATTCATGCGGTTTGTGGTTCTCATTAGGGTTCACGCTCGTCGAGGCCGACGCCGCCTTTTCCCAACCATCGGGCGCCCACGAGGGCTCGAAGTTCTTCTTTAGATCTTCCTTCTGCAGGCCACCGGTGTACTTCTTCCTTTTGCTATGGGACTTATCGACGACCTTGCCGTTTTTATCGTAGTAGACGGGCCCCTCGACGGTGCTTCCGTTGATGCCAGTCGTTACGGTGTAACCGATCTTGTAGGCCTTGATGCCGCCGTGCTCGAAGGTCACGTACTTGTCCTTACCGACGTCGCTCCACTTGATGGAAATCTGCCGGCACTCGGGAGCCATGTTGTCGATGCCGAGATTGACATTCCACTGACCCTTTTGCGCGGCATAGGCGATACCGGACATCGCGCAGCCCAGCACCAACAGGGCAACGCTGACAACCGCTAAGCGAAAAATGCTCTCCGACCACCTTATGGATCGCCTGTCGAGCTCATATTCCCCGTATGGTTCCGTCGGTCTTGGCGACCGGTCATCCCCGATAGGGGAGCCGGCGGCGAAGGCGAGCAACCTCTCCCGAATACTCATTATTGAATGATGCCGTTGAACAGCTGGGAGATGATGTGGGACACGCCGCATCCGGCAATGAATACGCCGGCGAGCACCTGCCACCATTCGGTACCGTGGCCGGGACGTCCCTTGGTCTTCTCCTCAAGCAGGTTATATACACCCCACAGGGCAAACAGAGAACCACCAGCGATCATGAGGTTCTCGAAGGATGTGACGATTGTTGAAAGCTGTTCCATTAAAATGTCCTTCCCTAGGATTTGCGATATCTATTCATGCGCCCTAATAGGCGTCGATGACGATGGTCTTGGGGTTTGCTCGGTCGATGAGCACGACGTCCTCAGGTGTGGACGCGTCAGGGTCTTTCGCATGCTTCCTTGAGCGCGCCCACTCGAGCATGTCGGTCTTGCCGGCGGCGAGATACTCCTTGCGCCGGGGGTGGATCTCCGGGTCGGCCTTGAGGTCGCGGAACCACATTCCCTGCTTGTAGTGGGTCACGCACTCGTCAGGGGACAGGCCGTCTTCCTCGTTGAAGCTGTAGAGCTCCTCGGGGCTCATGAGCGGGACCTTGACGTATCTCGTACTCTCATTGATGGATTTTCCGCTTGCGGAATTCGAGACGGAGTAATCGGTGAACTTCTTCGTGGTGTTGCCCATCTCGCGAGATATCTGCTCGCAATCGGAAAAGAGGGAGGAACCCATGTACATGAAAATGGCCGAGTTTGCACGGATGGATTCCGACTGCTTGCCGTACCGGGCCTCGAGCTGCTTGCCGTCCTGCACGATGGCGCAGAGGTTGATCCAAAACTTACGGCTCTCGGCGAACAACTTCTCCAAGTCGGGGATCTTACCTATCTGGGCGAGCTCGTCTAGATAGCAATAGAGGGGGATCTCAAGATGGCCGATGCCGTTCGTGGATCCGATATCCTTCGAGATATCGAACAGCTGGTTCAGGGCCATCGCGGCGACAAAGTCATAGGGGCCGCCGCCGGACTTGATGCAGAAGAATATGGCGCGCTTGCGCTTGTCGATAGACTGCAGGTCGAGCTCGTCGCGACCCAGCATCTTCCTGATCGCGGGGTTGTTGAGTCTCTGCAGGCGGGCCGCGCACGAGGACACGACTGCCGCCATCTGCTCGGGGGCGCCGGCGTTGGCCTTGAAGGTGCGGTAGTTGGTGAGGACGGAGTTCTCGGGGAGGGACTCGTCGTCGAGCGCGTCCTCGCCGTAGGTATCGATGATGTACTGCGCGAACCCATCAAAGCCGTCGCGCTCGCGGGTACCCTCGAAGACGAGGTCGAGCTTGTTGATGCCCTCGGCGCCGTCGGCCTTGGCCATCGCCAGGTAGTCGATGATGCCCGGAAGGGTGCAGTCCGCGGTATTGCCGTTGGCCTTGAACCAAAAGACGAACATGCCGCAGACGCAGGTGTAGAAATTCTTCTCCATGTCGATGAAGAACTGCTGGTCGCCGCGCGTGTCCTCACCTTTGGTGTTCGCAATGAACATATTGACCAGCGAGTTGATGGACGTGACGTCACGGCAGTTGATGAGCGGGTTGTAGGGGGTAGAGGCCAGGATGTGCTCCTCGTCGCGCAGGTCGATGACCTGCACCTCATAGCCGTTTTTCTCCAAAAAGGCGGCAGATGCGCGGAAAAGCTCGCCAGACGGATCGGTGAAGACCATGTTGCCGTTCATCTGCATGATCTGGTTGGTCACGAATCGGTATGACTTGCCAGCACCCGATCCGGCCATGATGAACATGTTGCGGTTCGGCACCTGGCTCTCACGCCTAATCGGGTCCTTCTTATCATTGACGATTGAGGTACCGGCAACCTTGCTGTTGAGCGACAGGATGATATTGTCGTCCTCGACCGTCTCGCACCAGTTGGGGACGGGCCACTCGTCTGTCGCCTTGTTATGCGAGTACAGCAAGCGCTCCTGGGCGGTGGAGAATCGCTGGGAGCCATATTGCTTGGCGGGAGAGATGTCCTCGCCAGGCGCCTCCTTCTTGAGGAAAGTGGCCAGCGCGAACGCGAGGGACGTTGCGGCAGAAATCAGCAAAGGGAGCCCACCGAAGTAGATGCCTAAGGGTCGCCGGGATGCCGACCATGCGATGAAGGCCACGACGTCATCGGGTGTCTCCATGCCGTTGATTCCGAGCATGACCTTCTGGACCGTAAGGTTTACGATCCAGAAGGCGGCCGCCCCCAGCACGACGGCTCCGATTGCCCTCGTTATGTCCAGCTTGGGCAACTTCATGAATTACCTCTTGACCCGCTTGTTGAGTGTTCGGGAGTGCGTGGCCGGACGGTTCTGATTTCCGATCTGGTGACGGTTCGCCTTGCGGTCGGCGGCGTCGCGCATATTAGCGGCGCGAATGACCTCGTGCGAGCCCATCTGCTTGGTGCGTCCTGGGCGCTGCTGCAGCTTAACCGATCCCTCGAAGGCCTCACGGTCCTTCAGGGTCTCGATCTGGGAATGGCATCGAACGAGCGCGTCGGAGCGTCCCTCGATAAACGCCCCCTTGACGTCTCCCTCGCAGACCTGGTTTCCGATTTTCGCCAGACGGCCGTCGGAATCGGTGATCCTGAAGGCACCGGCCGTTGTCATGGCGGCGGTGTAGGCAGTGCCGTCCCAACCGGTGAATTTACGCTTGTACATGCCATCGGACTGGTCGAGTTTCCAAGATTCCCCGAGGTATTCGATGCTTTCCGGCGCGGGCGGCAGGCCAACCGGAGGGAGGCCAACGGCGGGAAGCCCGATTGCGGGAAGCGCTGGATACTCTTTTAATTGCTCAGACGAGCGCTCATTACGCGGATTGACCGACTGGGGGCCGTTGCCCTTCTCGACCGGTCCCCTCATGGCGCTATCCACGTCGGCATTCGAGATTAGCTTTCTCTGGATAGCCGTCTCGATGCAGGCGGCAAGGGCCTCCTGGTCCTTCATCTTGTATTCGATTGCGAAATAGCCGGTCGCCGGGTCTTCGAAAACCGCGAACCCGATGCGGTGCCTGCGGCAGATGTCGGAAAGGAGCGACAGGTCGCCGCGGTCGAGCGCGCCCTCCTTGCCGAGGTTGACGAGCTTGATGACGTCGTTGCGGTCGCGCCTCAAGGTATGCTCGGTCACAAGGCCGTAGCGCCCGAGTCCGTTTACATGGCTGATCGCATGGTTCGCGCCGCGCTGGGCCGTCCTGCCGGCAGTGCCGGCAACCTTGCCGGTGCCGCGCGCCAGCGCCCTCATCGTAAGAATGAGAACCTCACGCGCCGGCGGCATAACAGCCTGCCCGAGCATGAGCAAGACACGCATGGCTTCTTCGTTCTCTCCGGGCATTGCTGGTACCTCCTTCCGGCGATGTGCATTGGGGCCGCACGCTCGGGCGGCCCCAAATACAGTTTTCGCCATATAGGCCACCCGTGCAGACCGGTTTGGTGCCACAGGGTGACAATTTCCTAGATATGCCTGTAAGCTCCGGGGCGTTTGACATCTGACCCCGGATGTCTATGGCCTTCGATGATCGATTCGGCGTATAGATATAGATGCCTGGTAGCCAAGGCATCGGCGAGAGCGGTATGGGGCGCCCCCTCGAAGCTATAGCCCACGGCATCTGCCGCAGAGGTCAGTCTCCATCGGGTATGGGTTTCCGAGAACGGGCCGTATGCGCGCCCGAAGGCCTCCATCGCATCGATTACCTTCGTCGTCTGCGGTATGACGACGCCCTCGTTCTCGAGAAAACCGAGGTCGAATGCGACGTTCCATCCGACAATCTTCTCCGTACGGTCGAATAGGGACTGGACGGCCTCGACATACCTTTCAAAGGGCTTGTAGCTCGCCACGGAGGCGGGGGAGATATGGTTCACGCGCTCGGCGTCGGGCCATTCCGTCTTATGCTGTGGCCTGACACGTAGATGAACCGTCGAGGGTGAGTCTTGGCCGTCGATATCGAGAACCATGGCGAGCGTCAGGATCTCATCGCCGCCGGCTGGATCGAGCCCAGTGGTCTCCGTGTCGATTGTCATGCACTCGATAGAGGAGTCGAATGGGATAAGGTTAATACTCATCGTAGTGCGCCTCGCTTATGACTGCCCATAGTGAAAGTAGGCGGTGCGGTCGGGGGCCGTGGTGTGAAGCGCTCCCTCGGTGCCGCCGCCTAGCTTCTTGCTGATCTGCGCGATGAGGTTTTTCGTTCCCGGCATCACGTGGGCACGTTCGGTCTTGAGTTCGCTCTCTTCGACAAAGCCATCATTGAGAGAGTCCTCCCACTCATCCTGCTCTCCCTCGGTGTAGTAGACGGGGGCATCGGGATCGTTATCGATAGCCTGAGAAGCAAGTGTATCGATGTAGCCGGCTTCACCCCTCACGGCAGCGCTGATAACCTCGTCGGTAAGCGGGCCGCCGTTCGCGATGTATTCGTAGAGGCTCTGGTCGAGGGGGTCGGGAATCACGCGCACGAACTGCTCGTCTGTGACATAGCCATCGTCGCCGATTCTGTACTGGCCGTAGGGGCCAGCCGGCCAGTTCATGGCGATGTGTGTGAGCTCAGTGTCTGCCATGACATAGAATTTCATGACGGCGAGCTTCTGGTCACGCGAGATGTAATCCTGGACGGCAACAGGGGCCTTCGGATTGATATGGGCGCGATCGGACGGCGAGAGTTCGAGACCGCGCTCGACCTCATATGCGGCCTGGGCAGTTGAAGCTGTGAATAGGGCTTGCGCGAGCAGCCAGGACTTCTGGTCGGCATGCGTATTGGGAGCAATGCCGTCAAATGCGACCTCGGCCGCGGCCGTAAGAAGGCTCGGCTCCGCCATAATCGCGCCAAGCGTGGCGACGGCCGGCCACTTAAGGTGGCTCTCGCATCGCTGCGGGTCCATGATCTGCTCGCTCACGTTATTGTAAATGCGGTCGAGATTGAGCAGGCCTAGCCCTGCCGCCGCTCCCGACCTGTCCAGCTTGTCCATACGGCTCTCCCTTCGGTCATAGTTCCGTTGGTTTTATCGTCCGCCCTGGGGCATGGCGATGAGAGCCGTTGAACAAGTGTTCCTAGCTTTTGGTTAATGCTTCACCGATTGAACGTGGGGGAGGGCCACATCGCGCTCCATCGTCACGGCGCCACCGGGCGATGCCGTGCTTTTAGTCGTAAGCCGGAGCGAGTCGATGATCTTCTTGGTGCTGGGGCTGCAATCGACCCTGTGGGGGGCCACGTTGAGCTCGTCATACTGATCGAGGATCGCGTCCACCTTCTGCGACTCCTGAAAGGTCTGCCCGCGATAGAGCGTATAGTCGTGCCCGCCGACTTTGACAAGGCCGTCAGACATGAGGGCGATGTCTTTTGCTTCAATCGCCGGCACAACAGCGAAATTAACGCCTGCGGCGACGGCGATATCCTTATATTCAGAAGGAATGACCATCTCGCGAAATTCGGGGAGATCCCTCATCGAAAGAAACGCATTAAGGTTCACTTCAACAGCGTCATATCCACCCCGTCCGGCGCCATCGATAACGGTACCGAACACCTCCGAGTCCATCAGGATCCCGGGCAAGGGGTCAATGTCGGATCGCTTCATGTAGACAGTTCGATCACCTTGCGCCGGGCCGTCAAGGTTAACGGTGACGTCCGACCAAAGAGCCCCGAACGAGTCGGAGCCCTCGGTCACATCGAAGGCCTGGATGCAGAGTGTGTCGTTCTCTTCGAAGATCTGCTTCACGAGCTCCACGGTCTTCGGCTCTCCATCGACCGAATAGTTGACCTTGATGCCGCCTTTGGAGGTTGCATCCACATAGAGGCTGCTGTCCTCGATGCGCTTTTCGACGTTCTCCCTATAGGCGACCAACGAACCGGGGCACGCCTGAATCTGAGATAGGCCTTCTTCCAGCTGGCAGATATCAACAACGACAGGCTGTTCAATCTTAGGGAACAGGCCCTTCTCAAAAGCCTTTAGTGCATAGTTGCTGCGGTCCTCCCTCACAGTCATGACGAGCGCGGCATCGCTGGGAAATTGAAAAGTGCCGTCAACTCTGACAATTCTTACGGTATCTTGCCTGATAGCCGCAGCAACGGACTGAAGGACATGGGACGAGGCCTGGTCGATATTTCCCAAAACGATAGCGCCACCGCTTACGGTCGAAATGATACCGGGCAGGATTGGGCGCCCCCCGCCGACAATGCCCGCAATGCTTGCCGTCCCGACATCGGGCACGACGGCGACGTTCCCCTTAGTGCCGGCGCGGGCGAGGTCTCTCATGAGTGTCGCCTCATCACTCTCGCCGACACGGAAGAACGCCCGGAGCGCCTCTCCCGCGCGTTCCGGGCTATCCGTCTCGATGAGGATGGGCGTGTGGGTCGCAAGCGCATCAGCCACAGCTGAGACGGCGGCGGGCGGGTAAATTGGGCTCAATTGCTCGGGTTCGGCCGGCATAGGCCTTCCGATAAGATTTTCAGGATTACCCAAGGAAACAGATGAGATCGAGTCCAAAGATTGAAGGCTCGATTGATAAGGCCTGATTCCGCGTGGAGTTGCAGCTGAGACGATTCCTTGGAGACTCAGCTCCTGGCAAAGGTTCTCGACAGCGATAGTACCCCGGCATGAGGTGACGTTGCCACCGAAGTCGAGCGAGCCGAAAAACAGCTTGTCCTCGATATACGCAGGCTCAAGTTGCCCCGAGGCGCTTAGGATTCCGAGTGCGATGGGTAGCGCGAGGGAGCCTGCGTTTCGGATTCGACCTGAGAAGGCCTTGCTATAGCCGGGTGAGGGCATGACATCGATAGAGCCGCCGTTTCGAGGCAGGGTGTATCCCTGCGCCCTGAGGGCGCACCTGACGATACCTCGCAGCTCTACGGCGGCATTATCCTGAATGCCCAGAATGGTTATGCCGGGCATTCCCGGCTTGAATTCAATCGCGATGTCGACGGGCACCGCCGAGGCGGCTTCCACAATAGCGCCATGGACAACTGTACGATTGGTCATAACTTGCTCCAATCCTCAAAGGTATTGAGACAAGTCTGATAGTGAGAAGCGCGCATATGGCCTTGCTGAACAACTGTTCCAGGCCTCCATTGGCTTGGCGGCCAACAATCATGATTAAATATAGGAGCGGTTTTGGGTCACAAATTAAAGTTTTATTACACCGGAAAGCAAAAGATCCAAAACGGTCTTAAGGCACGGAGAAGGCACCCGCGACCCCCATCCCGCCGCCGAATCAGAATGACGCTCCATGGAGCCTCCACAATGCATATACAGACGAAATACTCCTTTATGCACAAATCAGTTGTGGATAGTTGTGGATAGCCAGAAGAAACACGAGGATTCGAGAAGGAAAAGCTAAAACGAAAGCGGTTTCCCTGATTAACTGAATATCAGAGAAACCGCTGGTAGACGGTGGTGGGCCCTCCGGGATTCGAACCCAGAACCCAGGGATTATGAGGGGTCTCTTTCATTATGGCGGCATGTCCTTTAGGTCACTTCTTGTCTAACAGAACCCAGCAATTACCGTCAGGGGCGTTCACAGGGTCGTCACTTGGGTAACGGAAAGAGTATGAAACCCCGCACTTTCCGAGCTCATAGGCAAGTTTTCGCGCGACGGCATTAGACCAGCCAAAAGGCTTTTCATGTCGACAGTACGCATCGTGCATCTGCTGATCTCGGTAGTAAGTAATCGGCATCAAGACGTGGTCCTTGCCGAATTGCTCAACCTGTTGAGCAATGACATCGAGCATATGGGCAACCTGATTTGCCTGAGACTCGGCAACGCTGTCGAGATAATCGAAGGCATCGTCCGGGATGTTGTAGGGAAATGAGGGTTTTTCCCACCGCTTCACTGTCTGTAGATGAACGCCAAGCGCATCGGCAACGTTTTGCTGGGAAAGACCGCAATTCTCTCGCAATGCCTTGAAATCTGCCATGGTCCTCATGATTCATCCTCTTGCTTTGTCATGTGGATGGTCTCCATCACATTTCCCGCGGAGGCGTTGATAGGGATAGGCGGAATCCATTTGACGATCAGCTCGTCGCCGAATCCATCGTCATCGCGCCCCTTGCGCTTGCCGGTGATGTAGCTCGGGAGCTGGCAATGAATGCTATCGGCCTTGTCGGCCAGCTCGCGTAGCTTGGGCATACGGTAAAGCGGGTCTACGATTTCGATGGTGTCCTCGCCGACAACATCCCCATCCTCATCAAGCAAGGTCTCACAGACCTCAAAGACGTTGCGGACGACGCCGTTTTTGCATATCTCAACTTTACCGGTGTCATACGTGTCGGCGGCGAACTTACGGGAAATTCGCAGGGCTTCATCTTTATCGCCGCTCTCGTACCACACGTCGGCATCACAGTACTGACAAATGTAAGAGTCCTTGCAAGTACTCTCGTAAAGCATCTCGCGACTACTGGTGTAATAAATCTTTTTGCTGGTCATTGCATACTTCCCCTCGGGATTGCAGGAACCTCATGCTCCTGTCGTTAGCTGTATTATGCTACCTTTAGTAGCAGTGCACAAGCAAATGAAATGGCCCTACAGTCGACAGCTTTTGTCGTCCGCTTTTATCCACTCCCTAGTTTACATTTCAGCAGATGTTTTCGGTTTTAATTAAGGACTCATAATCCCTGGGTTCTGGGTTCGAATCCCGGAGGGCCCACCAGAGAATCAAGAAGCCGGGCAAATAGCCCGGCTTCTTTTAGCTAAAGTTCCCACTCCACATGCCTGCGAAATTGTCTTGATAAACGTTTTCGGTCAAATCCACGCAATAGTTAATGCTGATTGACAAGAACCATTTCAAAACTATGCCGGATTACGGGGCTGGACCTGGACCGGCCGTCCATACCCTGCATTTCGCTGAATGCGCAAGTCGTCTACCTGCGGTTTTGATTTTACCGATTACGGCATGCTCGGGGGTTCCCGGCCTGGCCCCGTAAACCGGCATGGTTTTAAAATCGCCGGGTCGGCGGGAGCGCGATTGGCCCCGATAATGGTCCCGGCGCCGGCGGGATGGTCGTTGGGCGGATGGCGGCCCGTGGGGCGGAAGCGAAAACCGGCGAGCGGCGGAACCCGAGATGCCCTGGGCGCGCCCCGCGGGCCGGATCCGGCATCGCGGGTCCCTTGCCCTCGAGTCCGTGCCGCGCTCTCGTCCCAGCGGCGCCCGCGCCTCCGGAAAGTTTTTCCAAAATTGTCCTTGCATCGGCGGGGGAGTTCCCGTATAGTACTTTTTCGCACGGGGGCGTAGCTCAGCTGGGAGAGCGCTTGACTGGCAGTCAAGAGGTCAGGGGTTCGATCCCCCTCGTCTCCACCCGAGCATTGAATGAGGCTCCAACGCAAGTTGGGGCCTTTTTTCATATTGGCACACAAGGTCAAAGGCGGCACCATGATCCTCCTGGTCGACAAGATCGAAAAAAGCTTCGGCGCGCGCGTCCTCTTTAGCGGCGCGTCCTTCCAGATCAACCCCGGCGAGCGCTTTGCGCTCGTGGGACCCAACGGCGCCGGCAAAACCACCATGCTCAAGATCATCATGGGCATCGACAGCCCCGACGCCGGCCAGGTCCAGTACGCCAAGGACTGCCAGGTGGGCTACCTAGAGCAGGAAACCAACCTGGAGCAAAAGGACACCACCATCCTTGCCGAGGTCATGGCCGCTGCCAAGGAAATCCGCCGCATGGGCGAGCGCGCCAACGAGCTGCAGGCCCAGATCACCGAGCTCTCCGAGCAGGGCAAGGACGTCGACGCCCTCCTCAACGAGTACGGCCAGGTCCAGGACCGCTTTGAGCATCTGGGCGGCTACGAGCTCGAGAGCAACGCGCGCAAGATCCTGTCCGGCCTGGGCTTTAAGGTCACCGACTTTGAGCGCCCGTGCTCCGAGTTCTCCGGCGGCTGGCAGATGCGTATCGCACTTGCCAAGCTCTTCCTGCGTCACCCCGACCTGCTGCTTCTGGACGAACCCACTAACCATCTGGACCTCGAGAGCGTCCAGTGGCTGCGCGGCTTTATTGCCAACTACGACGGCGCCGTCCTCATCGTCAGCCACGACCGCGCCTTCATGGACGCCTGCGTCGACCACGTCGCCGCACTCGAAAACCGTCGCGTAACCACCTACACCGGCAACTACAGCAGCTACCTCAAGCAGCGCGAGGACAACCTGGAGCAGATGCGCGCCAAGCGCGCCGCCCAGGAGCGCGACATCGCCCACATGCAGGTCTTCGTCGATAAGTTCCGCTACAAGCCCACCAAGGCAGCCCAGGCCCAGGAGCGCATCCGCAAAATCGAGCAGATCAAAAAGGAGCTCGTCATCCTGCCCGAGGGCCACAAGCATATCGACTTTAAGTTCCCCGACCCGCCGCGCTCGGGCGATATGGTCGTGGGCCTCGAGGGCGTCTCCAAGTCATACGGCGACAAGCACATCTACAGTGACATCGACCTCAAGCTCTACCGCGGCGAGCATGTGGCGCTCGTCGGCCCCAACGGCGCCGGCAAGTCCACGCTCATGAAGATCCTCGCCGGCCTGGAGCCACCCACCACCGGCACGCGCGACCTGGGCACCAACGTCGGCGTCGCCTACTATGCCCAGCACGCGCTCGAAGGCATGACCGAGTCCAACACCGTCCTGCAAGAGATCGACACCGTCACGCCCAAGTGGACCGTGCCGCAGCAGCGCAGCCTGCTGGGCGCCTTCCTATTTAGCGACAACGATTCCATCGAAAAGCAGGTCCGCGTCCTCTCTGGCGGCGAAAAAGCGCGTCTGGCACTGGCCAAGATGCTCGTGGCCCCCGAGGCGCTCCTGTGCCTGGACGAGCCCACCAACCACCTGGACATCGACTCGGTGGACATGCTCGAGAACGCCCTGCAGAACTTCCCCGGCACCATCGTGCTGATCAGCCACGACGAGCACCTGGTACGCGCTGTGGCCAACCGCATCATTGACATCCGCGATGGCAAGGTCACGGTCTACGACGGCGACTACGACTACTACCTCTACAAGCTCGAGGACCTCGCAGCCCGCGCCGCCGCCGAGGCGGCAGGGGAGAGCGCGCCCGCCGCGGCCAAGCCCACCAAAGCTAGCGCCGCCCAGGCCGACACCCCCGCTGCCGCTCCTAAGCCGGCCGAGGGCAAAAAGACCAAGGAGCAAAAGCGCGCCGAGGCCCAGGCCCGCGCCGCGCTCAACAAAAAGCTCAAGGGCGTGCGCAACCAGCTAAAGAAGATCGAGGCGGAGCTCGACAAAAAGCGCGCCCGCTATGACGAGCTTATGGAATTGATGGCAAGCGAAGAGCTTTATGCCGATCAAGACAAGTTCAACGCCGCGCTGGGGGAATATAACGGCCTTAAGCAAGAGCTGCCCAAGCTCGAGGACGAATGGCTGGAGCTTTCCACCCAGATCGAAGAGGAGACCGCGCGTGAACTCTCGTAAGGCCACCGCCGTGGCGATGAGCATCATCGCCACCGCCTGTCGCATCTGCGGCATCTTTATGAGCGCGATGACCGTGCTGCTGTGTTTTAGCGGCCTCACCGCCAAGCTGCAGATCGTGGGCTTTGTCGTTGAGCTTTCGCGCGCACTGCCGAGCGCCATTGCAGGCTACGGCGTTATCACCTCGCCCTTTGGCGGCGTGTTCCGCCTGGATTATGCCATCGTCGCCGTCATTCTGTTTGTGGCCGACTACCTGCTCACGCGCACCTCGCGCCGCGTCCGCTAGGGGAGCAGCATGTCCAGCAGCTACCTCATGAACCTGCTCGCCAGCGCGATTGCCGTCATCGTGGGCATCGTTATCCACGAGAGCGCGCACGCAGCCGCGGCCTGGGCACTCGGCGACAAAACGGCCCGTTCGCGCGGACGCGTCTCGCTCAACCCGCTCAACCATATCGACCCGTTTGGCACCATCATCCTGCCGCTGCTCATGCTCGCAGCCGGTGGCCCGGTGTTTGCCTTCGCCAAGCCCGTGCCCGTCTACCTCAACAACCTCAAGCACCCCAAGCGCGACGAGGTCCTGGTGAGCGTAGCCGGCCCCGCATCGAACATCGCACTCGCGTGTCTTGCTGCCGCCCTCATGCGCCTGACCTATGGCAACCTCTACACCAGCATGTCATTTGCCCTGGCGTCGCAAATTATGAACTTCGGCGCCACGTTTATCGTGGTCAACTTGTCGCTCGCGTTCTTTAACCTCATCCCGATCCCGCCGCTCGACGGCTCATCGATTATCGTGCCGTTCCTCAAGGGCAAGGCGCTCGCCAACTACTACCGCCTGCAGCAATACGCCATGCCCATCCTCATCCTGGTTCTGTACCTGTTGCCCATGTGGACCGGCATCGATGTGATCGGCCGCTATTTCGACGTTACCGTGTATCCACTTGCTGAGCAGCTGCTTAACTTCGCAATCGCCGGTATCTAAGGTAAACTAACAGGTCGACCGTGCAAAACGGTCGCAACATGCACCCAAACCGCGCCGCGAAGGCGCCGTCAAAGGAGGTCGAAGATGTCGTATCGCGTGTCGACGCAGGTCTACAGCGGACCGTTCGACCTGCTGCTGCAGCTGGTAACCCGCCAAAAAGTAGATATCGGCGCCATCTCCATCAGCGAGGTGGCCGAGCAGTACCTTGCCGAGGCCGAGCGCATCGAGGCGCTGGACCTGGACGTGGCGAGCGACTTTTTGCTGGTCGCGGCAACCCTTTTGGACATCAAGGCTGCCTCTCTGGTGCCGCAGGAGGCCCCGCGCAAAGTCGATGACGACGATGACGAGTTCGACGAAGACCTTGAGGAGCTCAGCACGCTTGACGGCGACGCCCTGCGCGAGGTCCTGATCCAGCGCCTGATTGCCTACAAGCAGTTTAAAGGCGCGGCTGCAGCCCTCGGTGCCCGCATGCAGGCCGAAAGCCGCATGCACCCGCGTGTGGCCGGCCCCGACCCCGAGTTCCTAGGCCTTATGCCCGACTACCTTGCCGGCATCACGCTGCGCGGTCTCGCCGTCATCTGCGCCGACCTGGACGGGAAGCGACAGACCTTCTTGCTGGAGGCCGAGCACGTGGCACCCCATCGCGTTCCGCTCGACCTGACGGTGGCCTCAGTCGACCGCTTTACCATGGCGCACCAAACCTGCACCTTCCGCGAGCTACTGGACGGCGATGCCACCACCGAGCAGCTCGTCGTCACCTTCCTAGCTATGCTTGAGCTCGCCAAGCGCGGCTCGCTCACGCTGAGCCAGGACGAGATCTTTGGAACCATCCGTATCAACCGCGTCGAAGGCGCCGAGGCCTATGTGCCCGGCGAGGGCCCCGAGCTCACCGAATAGGAGCCGCAACCATGTCAACCCTTTCCACGCTGGAGGCAAACAGCCTCAAAGGCGCCCTCGAGGCGCTGCTGCTGGTGTCAAGCGACCCAGTGAGTGCGCCCGCGCTGGCCGGCGCACTGGATATCGCCCCCGGCGAGTGCGCGTCGCTGCTCGCCGAGCTCAAGGTTGAGTACGAGGAGGCCAACCGCGGCTTTCAGCTGCGCGAGGTCGCCGGCGGCTGGCGCCTGTTCACGCACCCCGCCTACCACGACGTGGTCGAGGCCTATGTGTTGAGCTGGGACACGCAAAAGCTGTCCCAGGCGGCGCTCGAAACCCTGGCCGTCATCGCATACCACCAGCCCGTAACGCGCGAGGTGGTCAAGGGCATCCGCGGCGTCAACTCAGACGGCGTCATCGCGTCGCTCGTGGACAAGGGTCTGGTGCGCGAGCTCGGCCGTGACCCCCAGCGCGGTCAGGCCATCATTTACGGCACGACCAACGCCTTCTTGGAAAAGTTCGGTCTGCGCTCCACCCGCGACCTGCCCGATCTGGAGCAGTTTGCCCCCGACGAGCAGTCGCGCCAGTTTATCCGCGAGCGCCTGAGCGGCCGCAGCATTCAGTCTACGCTCGAGGAACAGGCCGAAGATCTGGACGAAGAGCGCGAACTGATCGATACCGATGTTGAGGACACCGATGAAGAGGAGCTTCTGCTCACAGGTGCTACCTCGGAGGATATACATGACGAGGACTAACGAAGCAGGGGAGACGCGCGTCGCAAGCGCCACGGACACCGCAGCGCCCGTAGGCGACGCGGTGTCCGTCTACCCGCACACCATGCGCCTGCAGCGCTTTTTGGCACGCGCGGGCGTGGCGAGCCGTCGCGGCTCAGAGGACCTGATGACCGCTGGCCGCGTGACCGTCAACGGCCAGGTCGCGACCGAGCTGGGCACCAAGGTCGATGTCGACCACGATCACATTGAGGTCGACGGCATGCCCGTCAAGCTCGACCAGGGCGCCGTATACCTGATGCTCTACAAGCCGACCGGCTACCTCACCACCATGAGCGACCCGCAGGAGCGCCCTTGTGTGGCCGACCTGGTCCCGCGCGACCGCTTTCCGGGGCTCTTTCCGGTGGGCCGCCTGGACCGCGACACCACGGGACTGTTGCTCTTCACGACCGACGGCGACCTTTCGCAGGACCTGCTGCATCCCAGCAAGCATGTCTATAAGACCTACCAGGCACTCGTGGATGGCCAACTGACCGATCGAGACTTGGAACCACTCCGCCGCGGCATCGAGCTCGACGACGGCCCGTGCCAGCCGGCAATCTGTCGCATCATCAACGCGCGCGAGGCTGAAGCCGTGGCCCCGCAGGGTGTGAAGCCCGGTACCACCGCCGTGGAGGTCATCATCCGCGAAGGCCGCAAGAACCAGGTCAAGCGCATGCTGAGCAAGATCCACCACCCGGTGATCCGCCTGCACCGCTGCAACTTTGCCGGCCTGGAGCTCAAGGACGTGGCCAAGGGCTCGTGGCGCGAGCTCACCGACCGCGAGGTGCAGATCCTCAAGGCCGGCGGCATCCCGCCCAAGCAGGCGAGCTCCAAGCGCAACGGCGGCAAGCCCCAAGACACGCCTGCCAGCCGCACGCGTCACCACGGCAGCCATGGCTCAGCACCCAAGCGCAACACCTACCGCGAGCGCTACACGGGCTAGGCAAACCCGCCGCGCCCCAACGCCCGCGAACCATACCAGCACGTCAACCATCGAAAGGAAGCATTGCATGATCGTCGCCATCGACGGCCCCGCCGGATCCGGCAAGTCCACCATCGCCAAGGAGATCGCCCGTCAGCTTGGCTTTAACAAGCTCGACACGGGCGCCATGTATCGCGCCGTCACCTTCGCCGCGCTCGACCGCGGCATCGATCTGGATAACGAGGCGGCCATCGACGCTCTCGCCGAGCAGATTGAGATCCGCTTTACCAACGGCACCGGCGAGGACACGCGCCTGACCATCGACGGCCAAGACGCTTCGGCCGCCATCCGCACCCCGCAGGTCGACGCCAACGTGTCCAAGGTCTCGGCCTATCCGGGCGTGCGCGCCGCCATGCTCATCCACCAGCGCCGCGCCGCCGAGGACCGCGATATCGTGGCCGAGGGTCGCGACATCGGCACCGTCGTGTTCCCTAACGCGCAGGTCAAGGTCTTCCTGACCGCCGACCCGCGTGAGCGCGCCCGCCGCCGCGTGCTGCAGCGTCACCAAAACGACGCCCAGCCGCTCAGCACAGCGCAGCTCGAGGCCGAGGTCGACGAGACCCTCGACGCCCTTAAGCAGCGCGACAAGCTTGACAGCAGCCGCGAGGTCGCCCCGCTCGTGCCCGCCGAGGACGCCGTGCACGTCGACTCCACCGCCCACACCATCGACGAGGTCGTCTCGATAATCGAGGACCTTATCAACCAAAGGAGGTAGCCCATGCGCCTGTTTCAGCAGACGCCCGAGGACTATTACAACGCCCCCTACGCCGAGTTTCCAGCGCTCATCCGCGGCACCGTCGTCGTAGTCATGGCCATCCTTTGGGCCTTCTCCAAGCTCATGTGGCGCTGGAAGGTCGAGGACGCCGATCTTCTGTTTGAGCGCCAGGAAGGCCGCGGCAGCGTGGTCATCTGCAACCACACCTCGATGGCCGAGCTCTTGGCCGTGGAGACGGCGCTGTTCTTTGGGGGGCGCCGCATTCGTCCCATCTTTAAGTCCGAGTTCGCCAAGAGCAAGATTGTGCGTTGGGCCTTTAGCCGCGTCGGCGGTATCCCCGTCGAGCGCGGTACCGCCGACATGAAGTGCCTGCGCGCCGCCCAGCATGCGCTGCAGCGCGGCGAGGACGTCCTGATCTTCCCCGAGGGCACGCGCATCCGCTCGCGCGAGATCAAGCCCGAGGTCCACGGCGGCTTTGCGCTCATTGCCCAGATGGGCAAGGCGCCCGTCAACCCGCTCGCTATCTGCGGCTGGTCCGATATTACGCCTGCGGGCAAAAAGCTCATGCGCCCTAAAAAGTGCTGGATCCGTGCCGGCAAGGCCATCTCGCTATCCGATGCACCGGCCGAGCTCAAGCGCAAGGAGCGCCTGGCATGGTTTGAGTCCGAGGCCATGAACCGCGTCTACGCTATGCGAGACGAGCTGTGCGCCGAGCATCCGGGCAGGTTCTAGCCATGAGCGAGAACGTTACGAACACTGCCGCGACCGCGTCCGACCAGGCAACAGCGCCTACCATCGAGATCGCAGCACACGCCGGCACTTGCTACGGCGTACAGCGTGCGCTCGATATGGCGCTGGCCGCCGCGCCGCAGGCAGGGGAGTGCACTCAGGTTCATACCTTGGGTCCGCTCATCCATAACCCCATCGTGGTACGCGAGCTCGCTGAGGCAGGCGTTGGCTTGGCCGAAACCCTGGATGACGCCGCAACCGGCACCGTGATCATCCGCGCCCACGGCGTGGTGCCGCAGGTAATCGATGCTGCCCGCAAGCGCGGCCTAAACGTGGTCGACGCCACCTGCCCCTACGTGAAGAAAGTCCATATGGCAGCCGAGCGCCTGGTGCGCGAGGGCTACCGCGTGGTGGTCGTAGGCGAGCCGGGTCACCCCGAGGTCGAGGGCATTCTTGGCCACGCCGGCAAAGATGCACAGGTCGTGAGCTGTGCCGCCGACGCCAATGCCTTGTCGCTCAAGGGCAAGGTAGGCCTCGTCGTGCAGACCACCCAGACCGCGCAGAACCTCGCCGAGGTCGTGGCAGCTATCACCCCGCGCGTGCAGGAGCTGCGTGTGATCAACACCATCTGCGCCGCCACGAGTGAGCGTCAACAGGCAGCAGCCGCACTTGCCAACCGCTGCGACTGCATGGTAGTCGTGGGCGGCAAGAACTCGGGCAACACCCGCCGCCTGGCGCAGATTTGCGCAGACGCCTGCGAGCGCACGTATCACATCGAGGAAACTTCCGAGCTCCAGGCCGCGTGGTTTACCGACGCTCACCACATCGGTATCACCGCCGGAGCCTCCACCCCGCAAGAACACATCGAACGCGCCGTCACGCGCATCAAGGAGCTTTGCTGCTAACCATGGACCAGACCGTACCCGCATACGCCGCCGAGGTGGCCGATTACGGGCGCAGCCGCGACCCCGAGCCGGGTGAGGGCGCGCTCGTTAAGAACGTGCGTCCCGAATCGCCCGCATGGGATGTGGGTATCGAGCCGGGCATGCGCGTGCTCACGGTCAACGGCGAGCAGCTTACCGACATGATCGTGTGGCTCTGGGAGGCAGACGACGACACGGTCGACCTCGAGGTTTTCGACCCGCGCGATGGCACCGTCACCCCCGTGGGGCTCGATCGATTTCCCGGAGAGGATTGGGGTCTGGAGTTCGACGGCCCCATCTTCGACGGCATGCGTACCTGTGTGAACGCCTGCGTGTTCTGCTTTATGACGATGCTCCCCAAGGGCGGCCGCTCCACGCTCTATATTCGCGACGACGACTACCGCCTGAGCTTTTTGCAGGGCAACTTTGTCACGCTTACGAACCTCACCGACGAGGACGTGCAAAACGTCATCCAACGCAACATGAGCCCCATGAACGTGTCGGTCCACGCCGTGAGCCCCGATGTCCGCCGACGCATGATGGGCCGCAACGCCCAGCGCGGCATGGATGTGCTCGAGGCCATCATGGCCGCCGGCATCGAGATTCACGCGCAGATCGTGTTGTGCCCCGGCATGAACGACGGCGAGGAGCTGGAAAAGACCCTGCGCTTTTGCGAGGAGCACGAGCAAATCACAAGCCTGGGCATTGTGCCGCTCGGTTTTACCAAGCATCAGAACCGTTTTAGCTGGTCCTACAGCGACAAGCCCGAGCTAGCGCGCGAGACCATTGCCATGATCCGTCCCTACCAGGATCGTGCCTACGAACGCTTTGGCCGCCACACCTTCCAGATGAGCGATGAGTTCTATCTGGACGCCGGCATCGATCCTCCCGAGGCAGACTTTTACGACGGGTACCCGCAGTACTACGACGGCATTGGCATGATCCGCTCGTATCTGGACGAGACCGACGACGTGCTGGCTACCGACGCCGAGCGTCTGGCCCGCGTCCGCGAGGCCGTCGCCGCCCGCAACCAGCGGCTTCTGTGTCTCTCGGGCGCCAGCGCACGCGACACGGTGGCCCGCTTTGTGGAGTCGCCCCAGGGACTCGCCGGCACTGTCACGGCCATCAAGAACCGCTATTTTGGCGGCAACGTGGACGTGACCGGCCTCATCGTCGCGTGTGACATTCTGGAGCAGCTGCCGCAGGATCTCTCTGGGGTTATGCTCTTTGTGCCTAAGCTCATGTTCAACGCTGACGGCATGACGCTTGACGAGTATCATCGTGACGATTTACTCGCAAGCCTTACCAGTCGCGGCGCTGAGGTTCATGTGGTGTCGACCATGCCGCATGAGCTGCTCGATACCCTGGAGCACATCCTTGGCATTGTGCCTGCCGACTCTACTAATTCCGCTAACCCTACCCATTAAAGGAGAGCAGATGAAACCTATCGTCGCCGTCGTCGGACGCCCCAACGTGGGCAAGTCCACGCTCGTTAACCGCCTGGCCCAGACCTCGGACGCCATCGTCCACGAGTCCCGCGGCGTCACGCGCGACCGCTCGTATCACACGGCCGATTGGAACGGTCGTGAGTTCACCATCGTCGACACGGGCGGTATCGAACCGCTCAAGAGCGATGACGTCTTTGCCACGTCCATCCGCGACCAGGCGCTCGCCGCCGCCGAGGAAGCCGCCGTCATCCTGTTTGTGGTCGACGGCCGCACCGGCGTTACCGAGGAGGACGAGTCGGTCGCCCGCATGCTCAAGCGCTGCGACAAGCCGGTCTTTCTGCTGGTGAACAAGCTCGACAACCCCGATCGAGAGAACGACAGCATCTGGGAGTTCTATTCGCTCGGTATCGGCGAGCCCACGCCGCTCTCGGCGCTGCACGGCCACGGCACCGGCGACCTGCTCGACGACATCGTGGCCCTGTTGCCCGAGGAGGAGGACGAAGTCGCCGACGAGTTCCCCGATGCGCTGAACGTGGCCATCATCGGCCGCCCCAACGCCGGTAAGTCCTCGTTGTTCAACCGCATCCTGGGCGCCGACCGCTCCATCGTGTCCAACATTGCCGGCACCACGCGCGACGCCATCGACACCGTCGTGGAGCGCAACGGCAAGCACTACCGCATGGTCGACACCGCGGGTATTCGCAAGAAGAGCACCGTGTACGAGAACATCGAGTACTACTCCATGGTCCGCGGCCTGCGTGCCATCGACCGCGCCGACGTGGCGCTGCTCGTCGTCGATGCCTCCGTGGGCGTCACTGAGCAGGACCAGAAGGTCATGGGTCTTGCCATCGAGCGCGGCTGCGCCATCGTGGTGCTGCTCAACAAGTGGGATCTGCTCGACGACGACCGTAAGCGCGAGGCCTGCATGGAGACCATCGACCGCCGTCTGGGCGTTATGGCTCCCTGGGCCCAGTACCTGCGCATCTCTGCCCTGACCGGCCGCAGCGTCGAGAAGATCTGGGCAATGGTCGACGCCGCCGAGAAGACGCGCTCGCAAAAGATCAGCACCTCGCGCCTCAACACGTTCCTCACCGACCTGCGCGAGTTCGGTCATACCGTGGTGGACGGCAAGCGCCGCCTGCGCATGCACTACGTGACCCAGACGGGCGTCAACCCGCCGACGTTCGCGTTCTTCGTCAACCACAGCGATCTGGTCAACGACACCTATCAGCGCTACGTGGAGAACCGTATGCGCTCGACCTTCGACTTTGCCGGCACACCCATTCGACTCTTCTTTAGGAAGAAGGAGCAAAAGGATGCATAATCCGATTCTGCTGACCGCCATCTGCGCCGTGGTCTCGTTCTTTATCGGGGCGATTCCGTTTGGCCTGATCTTGGGCCGCGTGTTCAACCACACGGACATTCGTAAGGCGGGCTCCGGCAACATCGGCACCACCAACGCCCTGCGCGTGGCCGGCCCCAAGGTGGCCGCGCTCACACTGCTGCTCGACTGCCTTAAGGGCGCCATCTGCGTCCTTATCGCGCGTCCGCTCATTGCCGACTTGGGCTATGGCTTCCCCGTGAGCATTATGGCCCCCGGTGCCGCCGGCGATTGGATGCTCGGCGTCATCTGCCTGGCAGCCGTGTGGGGCCATATCTTCTCGCCCTACCTCAACTTCCATGGCGGCAAGGGCATCGCAGTTGGTCTGGGCGTCATCCTCGCCTGGTACTGGCCCATCGGACTTTCGCTGCTGGGCATGTTTATCGTGGCCGTCGCCATCACCAAGTTTGTGTCGGTGGGCTCGCTTGCCGCGGCCATCGGTCTTCCCATCGCTGCCTGCGCGGTCTTTCCGTACAGCAGCCTCGGACTTAAGTTTTGCATGGCGCTGATCGGCATCACCGTGGTGTGGGCCCATCGTGCGAACATCAAAAAGCTCATGACGGGTAAGGAGTCCAAGCTCTCGTTTACCAAGCGCGTCACCGAGCCCGACGATAAGTAGGAGAGAGTCATGAATGTTGCGCTAATTGGCTCTGGCTCCTGGGGAACCGCCGTCGCCGGCCTTGCCGCCGCGCGAGCCGAGCGCGTGACCATGTGGGCCCATGGCAAGCAGACGGCCGCCGGCATCAACGGCGAGCACCGCAACCCGCGCTATCTGGTGGACTACGTGCTGCCGGAAAACGTTGTCGCTACGACGGACCTGGCCCAGGCGCTTGACGGCGCCGAGGCCATCATCTTTGCCGTGCCCTCCACGCACCTGCGCAGCGTATGTCATCAGGCAGCCCCCTTCATCGCCGCCGACACCCCGGTGCTCTGCCTCACCAAGGGCATTGAGCCCGAGTCCGGCCTGCTCATGAGCGAGGTCATCGCCAGCGAGATCGGCAACGAGGCGCGCGTGGCGGCGCTCTCGGGCCCCAACCATGCCGAGGAGATCTGCCGCGGCGGGCTTTCTGCCGCCGTCATCGCCAGCGAACATCCGCAGATAGGGGAGACCTTTAAGGACCTGCTCCTGTCCACGGCCTTCCGCATCTATCTGTCGCAAGACATGACCGGTGTCGAGGTCTGCGGCGCCATGAAAAATGTCATCGCCATCGTGTGCGGCATCTCCGCCGGCACCGGTGCCGGCGACAACACGCTCGCCCTCATCATGACGCGCGGCCTGGCCGAGATTAGCCGTCTGGTGCATGCCCGCGGCGGTCAAGCTATGACCTGCATGGGACTTGCCGGCATGGGCGACCTCATTGCCACCTGCACCTCGGAGCACTCGCGCAACCGCACCTTTGGCTACGAGTTTGCCCACGGCGTGTCGCTCGACGAGTATCAGACGCGCACGCATATGGTGGTTGAGGGCGCCGTCGCGGCCCGCAGCGTCAGCGAGCTTGCCCGTTCACTGGGCGTAGACATTCCGCTCACCTTTGCCGTGGAGCAAACGCTCTACAACGGTGTTACTTTGGATAGGGCGCTCGAGATTCTTACCGACCGCGTCCCCTCTCAAGAGTTCTACGGACTCAACGACTAGCGCAGAAAGGCTACTACCATGGGTTCCATCAAAATCGCCCCGTCGATCCTTTCGGCCGATATGGCCAACCTCAAGGGCGACCTCGACAAGATCGCCGGCGCCGACTTTGTGCACTTTGACGTCATGGACGGTCACTTTACCGGCAACCTCACCTTTGGCGTGGACATCCTCAAGGCCGTCAAGCGCTCCACCGATGTGCCGGTCGACGCGCACCTGATGGTGTCGAATCCCGACGAAACCGTCGATTGGTACGCCGACGCCGGTGCCGATATGATCACCGTGCACTACGAGGCCTCCACGCACCTGCACCGCACGCTCACGCATCTACAGCAGCGCGGCGTCAAGGCCGGCGTGGTGCTCAACCCCGCCACCCCCGTCTGCGTACTCGAGAGCGTCATCGAGGTCGTCGATATGGTGCTGCTGATGAGCGTGAATCCTGGCTTTGGCGGCCAGAGCTTCATCCCAGGTACCATCGCCAAACTTCACGAACTCAAGGCCATGTGCGAGCGCCACGGCGTTTCGCCCCTCATCGAGGTCGACGGCGGCATTTCTTCTAAGAACATCGCCGAGGTCGTTAAGGCCGGCGCCAACGTACTGGTGGCCGGTTCCGCCGTATTTAAGTCCGAAGATCCCGCTGCCGAGGTTGCGCTGCTGCAGAAGCTGGGCAACGAGGCCGCACAGGAGGCATAAATCCCCATGACCGCAGGTCAAAACCGCATACCCGTGAATCTTGACTATGCCGCCTCGACGCCCATGCGCGCCGAGGCGCGCCTTGTGCAGCGCGAGTACGACGACAGCGAACTAGCCGGCGTCAACCCCAACTCGCTGCACTCGCTCGGCCGCAAAGCCGCCGCGCGCCTGGAGGTTGCCCGCCGCGAGATCGCCCGCAGCTTTGGCGCGCGCGTGCGTCCGTCCGAAATTATCTTGACCAACGGCGGCACCGAGGCCAACCAGCTGGCGCTCCTCGGCCTTGCCGAGGGCGCCCGCCAACGCGATCGCAAGCGCGACCGCGTGATCGCATCGGCTATAGAGCACGATTCGATTCTGGATAACCTGCCGCTGCTGCGAGCCGCCGGCTTTACCGTGGACCTGGTGCAGCCGTGCCGCGCAGGCTTTGTCGAGCCGGCTGCGCTCGCCGAGCTTTTGGGCGATGACGTCGCGCTCGTGAGCATCATGGTCGCCAACAACGAGACCGGCGTGGTGCAGCCCATCCGCGAGCTGGCCGCCGCAGCCCACGCTGTCGGCGCACTGTTCCATACCGACGCCATCCAAGGCTATCTGCATATCCCACTCGATGTGTACGAGCTGGGCGTCGACGCCATGAGCGTCGCGGCGCACAAGATCGGCGGCCCGGTGGCTTCCGGCGCGCTCTACCTTAAGAGCCGCACGCCGCTGCGCCCGCGCATCTTTGGTGGTGGCCAAGAGGCCGGCCGTCGTGCCGGCACGCAGGACCTGCGCACGCAGCTGGCCTTTGCCGCCGCTGCCAGCGCGTTGGCGCCGCACGTGGCCCAGGAGCGTACAAAGCTGCAGGCACTTTCCGACAAGCTGTACGCCACGCTCTCGGCACACCCGCGCATCCACGCCACGATGGGTGACTACGATGCGATCGATCGCCTGCCGGGCATGGTTTCGATCTACGTCGATGGCATGGACTCCGAGGAGCTCATCATCAAGCTCGACGCCGCCGGTTTTGAGGTGTCTGCCGGCTCGGCCTGCTCGAGCGGCAACATGGACCCGAGCCACGTGCTCAGCGCCATGGGCATTGGCCGCGAACAGGCGCTGGGAGCTTTGCGCATCTCTTTCGACGACCGTGTGAACCCCACCGACCTGGACGAGTTTGCCCAAACGCTGCTCTCGATCGTAGGTGCCGCATGATCGTCGCCGAGCTAGAACGCGCGCTGCTGGCGCGCTATCCCAAGACGGACGCCGAGAGCTGGGACCACGCGGGGCTCTCCGTTGGCGACCCTGCCTGCGAGGTTCGCGGCGTGGCCTGCGCGCTCGACGCCACCGAGGCAAACGTGCGCCGCACCGTAGAGGTCGGCGCCAACGTGTTGCTGACGCATCATCCCATCTACATCAAAGCGCCCGAGTCGTTTTGCCCGGCAGATGCGACGCGTCCACAGTGCAGCGCGGCGCTCTACGAGGCCGCCCGCCGCGGTGTGAGCATCATCTCGCTCCACACCAATCTGGACCGCTCGCACGAGGCGCGAACCTGTCTGAGCGAGCTACTTGGGGCTGTGCCCGTAAGCTCGCTGGAGCACGTGGACCAACCCCAGGCATGCGGCCTTGGTGCCCTAGCGACACTCGATGAGCCCTGCACCCTGCGCGAGCTCGCCCGCCGCGCGGCCGCGGCCTTTGGCAGCGACCCGCGCGTATGGGGCGATGCGGACCACCCGTGCCGAACCATCGCCATCCTCGGCGGCTCGCTGGGTGATTTTGGCGAGCTTGCCATCGCCGCCAAGGCCGACGTCATGCTGACCGGTGAGGCCGGCTATCACGTCGCCCAGGACCTTGCCTTGCGCGGCCTGTCCGTCATTTTGCTCGGGCACGACCGATCCGAAGAGCCGTTCGTGGATATATTGATGAACTCTGCAGTTGAGGCCGGAGTCGACCCCCGTCATGCGATTAAAATACTGAACCCTTGCCAATGGTGGACTGTGACAAAAGGAGAGAACTTATGAGCGCCGGCGCTACGCTACTCAAGCTGCAACAGATCGATTTAGAGCTCGCCCGCAACAAGAGCGAACTTGCCAATATGCCGGAGCTCAAGGAGCTCGCTTCCAAGCGCAAGACCTATGTGAAGCTCAAGTCCGAGATGACCAAGCTCTACGCCCAGCGCAAGGATCTGGACATTGAGCTCGACGATCTCAACACCACCGAGATTCAGACCAACAACGCCATCGAGGCCGCCAAGAAGCGCCACGTCGACGGCTCCGACTACCGCGAGGTTCAGGACCTGGAGAATGAACTCGCCACCCTGGCCAAGCGTCTGGACAAGATTGAGCACACCCGCAAGGATGTCGTTATCGCCCATAAGGAGGCGCTCGACCGCGAGGCCCGCGCGCAGGCTATCATCGCCAAGTTCGAGGAGGGCGTGAAGGCCGATACCAAGGCCGCCCGCGCCAAGGCTGCCGACCTGCAGGCTCAGATTGACGCCGCCACTAAGGAGCGCACCGCGCTTGCCGCTACGCTGCCGGCCGACGTGCTCACCGACTACGAGCGTCTGCTCAAGCAGTTCCGC
The DNA here is from genome assembly GCA_959027945.1 of uncultured Collinsella sp. Taxonomy (GTDB): domain Bacteria; phylum Actinomycetota; class Coriobacteriia; order Coriobacteriales; family Coriobacteriaceae; genus Collinsella. Next base: position 4,109 of record CAUFRO010000012.1, on the reverse strand, counting down.
GGCCTGGCCGTCGAGACCATCCAAGGCAACATCCCCACGGTCTGCCACACCGCGCTGCAGGCATCGTCCATGAGCGACCTCAACCACGACGGCAGCGAGATTACGCACTGCCCGTACTGCCACCGCCTCCTGGTACTCCCGAGCAAGGAAGCCTAGCGATGACGGCGGCATCCAACAATTCAATGCAACTTGAGGGAAAAACGATCCTGCTGGGCATTACCGGCGGGATCGCCGCCTATAAGTCGTGCAATATCGTGCGCCTGCTGCAAAAGCGCGGCGCGCGCGTCAAGGTCGTTATGAGCGAGCATGCCACGGAGTTTGTGGGCCCGCTCACTTTCCGTGCGCTCACCAACGAGCCCGTTGCCGTGGGCCTATTCGACGATCCCTCCGACCCCATCCACCACATTTCGCTGGCGCAGGAGCCCGATCTGGTGGTCGTGGCGCCCGCGACGGCCAATATCATCGCCAAGATGGCCAACGGCATCGCCGATGACCTTATCTCCACCACGCTGCTTGCGACGCCGCGACCCATCGTGATCGCACCTGCTATGAACAACGGCATGTGGAAGGCGCCGGCGACGCAGGCCAACATGGCCACGCTGCGCGAGCGCGGCGTGCATGTGGTGGGACCCGGCAGCGGCTACCTTGCCTGCGGCGATGTGGACACGGGACGCATGAGCGAGCCCGAGGACATCGTCGAGGCTGTCTGTGAGGTACTCAACCCCGCGCCTCAGGACCTTGCGGGCAAGCGCATCGTCATCACCGCCGGCCCCACGCACGAGCCGATCGACCCCGTGCGCTTCATTGGTAACCGGTCGTCGGGAAAGATGGGCATCGCCCTGGCGGGGGAGGCTGCTCGCCGCGGTGCTGCGGTCACGCTCGTGCTGGGACCGGCATCGCTCGATGTTCCCCGCGGCGTGGCGTGCGTACGCGTGCAGACCGCCGCAGAGATGCTGCAGGCGGCGACGAGCGCCTTCCAGACGGCCGACGTGGCCATTTGCGCCGCCGCCGTCGCCGACTACACTCCAGCGGCCCCAGCGGACCATAAGCTCAAAAAGTCCAACGAGCCCTTGGATCGAGTTGAACTGGTCGAGACCGTTGACATCTTGGCCGAGCTTTCGCGTCAAAAGGGAGAGCGGCGCGTGATCGGCTTTGCGGCCGAGACCGATAACGTCGTGGAGTACGCGCAGCGTAAGCTCGCCCGCAAGGGTTGCGATGCCATTATCGCCAACGATGTCTCGCGCGCCGATTCGGGCTTTGGAACCGACACTAACAAGGCCTGGATTGTAAGCACAACGGGCACGCAAGAACTTCCCGTGCTAACAAAATCCCAGCTCGCAGATACAATTTTGGACTTGCTTCAAAATTTGTAAAAAAGTTCTTGCACAAGTCTAAAGTTTCGGGTTAATATACTTCCTGTTGCGAGCGAGAGCAGAGCAACAAACAAAAGCTTCGGGACGTGGCGCAGCTTGGTAGCGCACTTGACTGGGGGTCAAGGGGTCGCTGGTTCGAATCCAGTCGTCCCGACCAGAAGTTTGCAGGTCAGGCACCTAGTGCCTGACCTTTTTTGTTTTAAGCAATTGCTTAATTTTGATTAAGCAACAGGGTGCCAAAAATCTACCTGCGCAATAGTCGCTTTTTGCGGTTACTTGTGCGTTTTGCACGCGCCTGCGCCGATTTATTAGCGCGTTATGAATCTACATACGCGTAGCTGGTATACAGCCGAGTACAGGCTGTATTTATCGCGGCGATTGACGCAGATATGGCGACTGTAACGAACTAGTGTGTCGCTGTATTTATTCCAGCAGTTCACTTGATCTGTGGACAAGTGGACTGTTGCAACGAAACGCCAAGCAGGATGGGCTCTATACGAGGACGCCGCAGAGGCAATGGCGGGGGAGTGCGGCAGGCGCTCTGAGAGCCGCTGTATGACCCCATTTCTCCTCAACCCGATTACCTGTGCTATGAACCTCGAATTGTTCGAGTAATCGCCAAAAGAAAAGCCCTCGCAGGATTGCGAGGGCTTTGCGCTAAAAGAGATCAGAAGCAGAAAGCGGGGAGAACATAAAACGAGTCCGTCGCGCTGTAGCTGTAGCAAATACCGCCGCTTTGAACATAGCGAAAGGACGTGGAGCTGCGCGGTCTCACGGAGCGAGTCCAGTGGCTATAGCCTGATGCACCGGAATAGTTCGACCCCGTCACGCCCTTGGATTTGTAGCACTCGTACTGGATGCCGTCGGATTGCATATCCCCGTATACTTCGGTTGCCGAGAGCAGAAAAACCTTGTCGGTCGTCGCTGAGGGGGCACCGCCCCAGTTACCGCCAACGTTATCGGTTGTCTTTGTGACGGGTTTCACCTTTGACTGGAAGAACCTCTTGCCTTATTAAAGAAATACGCCAAATACAACGGATATAAAGCGGAAGGAGGCGACATCGAGTAACTATCAAAGGCCAGATTAAGGAGCCAGCCATGAAGAACTGCCTGCCCTCCATCGTCTCAGCAGCTCTTTGCCTCTCCCTTGTCATGACACCATTTGTGCCCGTTGCGGCAGCCTATGCCGACGAGGGATCTCCCGCCGAGAGCAGCGAGATCTACGTCGGAGACAACTACGACGAAAATTACGATATATCCCTTTTTGAGCGCGGACGCTGCTCGGATTCATATTCCAAGGCGTGGTGCGATTCTCACGGATTTGCAAATAACCGCACCGTCCCTCACAAGGTCAAGCTGAACGCGAAGGAGGAAGCTTGCCTGCGCGATCCCTACCTTGCTGGCACCGCTGAAGTTATCGCCGGTCTCGTGACAACCGGTCCTGGCGGCGCCTTGTATGCAACCGCAGCGGCATCGTACCGACTTTTCACTTGCCTGTTCTAAAAGGCAGTTGCCATGCTGTCGCAAAATCAATCGAGATACTTGGTCACAATCGGCTTTACCCTGCTCGCATCACTCTTTGCTATCGACCTTTTGCTGAAACCGCACAAGGAACTCGTTTCGCTTGCCATAGACTGCATTTCCGCCCTTTACTTTACGGCAACCCTATTCGTCGGACTAAAGGAGAGGAAAAAAGGCGCAGTCGTTGCATCTGCCGTAGGCGTGATCATAGCCATTGCCTCATTCTTTATCTGACACATTGGTGATCTAGGGGCGATATCGTAGGAATACGACCGGGAGAGCCGGGACCAGATTGCCCGGGTTGCCCGGTCGGCTCGCGCGACGGCGCGGCGGTTCCACAGAAAGCTCTCCGGACTTCACACCGTTTCTGATCGCATTGTAGACAGCCATCTCGTCTTCGCAGTCGGCGAGCACGCGGTGTGCGTCGTCGTTTTGGATTTCCAGTAAATCTCGAAGGTCCTCCATGCACCAGCGTCCGAGATTTGGCCATGCGCGTTGCGCGATCTGATAAGTGTCGATTGCGATGTTGTAGTTAAAGTCCAGGCCAAAGCCGTCCCAGGCAGAACGACTTTGTTTCCTTGATTATCAACTTTATACGGACACTTCCCGCATTCATCCGTGTGTGTACGGATGAATGCGGGGCTCGATAGCCCGGCGGCCTGATCGGCAGGCCGCCGGGAACTCTCACTCCTCGATAAAAGCCGGCACCCGGTTAGTCCTGCGCATCTTGAAATCGCCAGTTTCGTGGGAGACGTAGAGAATGCCGTCCATCCCGTCTCGCGATGCATATGAAAGGTGAACAGAACCGCAATCCGCTCCATCATCGTCGAGAAGATCGAACGAATTCGGGTCGCTCGTTGCGGCCAAACGACCACTCAGACAAGAGCCATCGTCATTACAGATTTGCCATTCCATGTCTTCGCCTGCAAGAATCGCCATAGACGGCCTGGTCGCGCCATCGTTGACATACATCCCGTCTATGCCAAAACCGTTCTCAGCGCCATCGATGAACGACTGCTCGGACCCATACCTCGCAAATGATGCACATAGCACCATTGCAAGACAAAGTACAGAGCCAACAATCGCTATCTTTGCATAGCTCTTACCTATCATGTCATTCACCTCCCTCGTATGTATCGAGGTATTCCTGCTTGAGTGTTTGCGAGGACGACTCGATCTTTTCCACGAGCGTGCCGGCTTCGATGAAGTAGAACG
>CAUFRO010000011.1 GCA_959027945.1 uncultured Collinsella sp. | reverse complement strand
TGCACGGTAACGTGCAGACAAGATAAATGACCGTTCACGACAGAACCCGGCTTATAGGCCCACTTGGCATTTTTGTTACCCTGACAATCGGTACGGCCTTTGCCGTATTATTGAGGCTGTTTATTGCTGTGCTTTATTCTGTTGAGGGGCTTTGTTGGACAGCTATTTTACTCTGCAGTCGAATATTGAGGCTTCGGGCGAGTTTGTGGACCGCAAGAGCCGGTTTATTGCCCAGCTGGTCCATATTGAGTCCGAGGATGAGGCGAATGCCTTCATCGAGATGGTTCGCAAGCGTCATTACGACGCTCGACATAATGTACCCGCGTGGATTTTGGTCGATGGACGCGAGCGCCAGAGCGATGACGGTGAGCCGAGCCGCACGAGCGGTATGCCGACGCTCGAGGTGTTGCGCGGTGCGGGACTCAAAAATGTTTGCTGCGTAGTGACGCGCTATTTTGGTGGCACGTTGTTGGGGCCTGGTGGCTTGGTACGCGCCTATACCGCGGCGACGCAGACGGCGGTGGCCGCTGCTCAGGAGGCCGGGCAGATCGTCGAGATGACGAGCGTCGTGCCTGTTGACGTGCATGTGGCCTATCCGCAGTATGAGCAGGTGCTTCGTTTGGCGCAGGATTCGGGTGCCAAGGTTTCGGATACCGATTACGCGGATGCCGTGACACTTCATTTGGTGTTTAAAGCGGGGGAGCAGGAGCCGTTTTGCGCTAAGATGCGCGAGCTTATGGCGGGGCGCGAGGAGATTGAGGTCGGCGCTCCTGAATTTGCCGAGTTCTAACGGCGACGGCCGGCGTGCTTTTGGATGAATCCCAAGTGCGCCGGCCGTCGTTTTTCTGTTGCCGCCGTTTACTCGGCGAGCTGCTTTAGCACATCGCAGGCGATCTCGACGGCATCGTCGATGCAGCCGGGGCAGCTGCGGAGCGGACCCTTGTCCGATCCGATGCCCTTGAGCGTGCCGCAGACAGTCGTCGTGTTCTTCTCGCCAAAACGCTTGGCAATCTCGCGCGACAGCTTGTAGGTCTGGCCCTTGGTCTTGGGGTTTTCCATGCCGTCGCTCATCACGAAGCCCATGATGGCCACGGCGCCCGAGATGGCGCCGCAGGTCTCGGTCATGCCGCCCATGCCGGCGCCAAAGCCCTCGGTGAGGGTAAAGGCGACCTGGGGGTCGAGCCCGACGGCAGGCGCGAGCGTACAGGCGACGGCCTGTGCACAGTTAAAGCCACGGGCGTGGTATTCGGCAGCCTGAGCCTGACAGGCGGTGATGTCGAGCTGGGCCGTATCGATTTGCTTCATCGTTGTCTCCTTGGTCACGGTGTACCCGCCTATGGTACCCGTGCCGGTGCATGTAATCATCGAGAGCTTCATGTATGCCTCATTTTTATCTATCGAGCAAATGTCCAAGGCTTGAGATAAATGCCCCGGATCAATTTGTCTCATAACCCACCTTGGGGATGGGTTGAGAGGGGTGCGGGGTAGCGGTATCGTGAACCGAATAAAACGTAACCCAGGCAAGGGAGCTAGATATGAGCGAGCAGACCATCGGTACTACATGTGTTCAGGGCGGCTATCACCCGGGAGATGCCGAGCCGCGCCAGGTGCCCATCTACCAGTCCACCACGTGGAAGTACGACACGTCCGAGCACATGGGCAAGCTGTTTGACCTGGAGGAGTCGGGCTATTTCTACAGCCGTCTGCAGAACCCCACGTGCGATCTGGTTGCCGCCAAGATCTGCGAGATGGAGGGCGGCACTGCCGCGATGCTCACGAGCTCGGGCATGGCTGCGAACTTCCTCGCGATCTTTAACGTGGCCGGTGCCGGCGATCACGTGGTCGCGAGCTCTGCCATCTATGGCGGCACGTACAACTTGCTCGCCCACACCATGGGCCGTATGGGGCTGACCTGCACGTTCGTTGCCCCCGACTGCACTGATGAAGAGCTCGAGGCAGCCTTTGAGCCCAATACCAAGCTCGTCTTTGGCGAGACGATCGCCAATCCCGCCCTTGCCGTGCTCGATATTGAGCGCTTTGCCAAGGCTGCGCATGACCACGGCGTGCCGCTGATGGTCGATAACACCTTCCCGACGCCCGTGATGTGCCGTCCCTTTGAATGGGGCGCCGACATCGTTACGCACTCCACTACCAAGTACATGGATGGACATGCTGCCTATCTGGGCGGCGTGATCGTTGACCATGGCCAGTTTGACTGGATGGCCCATGCGGACAAGTTCCCGGGTCTCACCACGCCCGACGAGAGCTACCACGGCGTGACCTATGCCGAGAGGTTCGGTCGCGAGGGCGCCTTCATTACCAAGGCTACCGCGCAGCTCATGCGCGATCTTGGTCCTATGCAGAACCCGCAGGCGGCGTTTTTCTTGAACAGCTCGCTCGAGAGCCTGCATGTGCGCATGCCGCGTCATTGCGAGAACGGCCTGGCCGTTGCCAAGTTCCTGCAGAGTCATCCCAAGGTGCGCTTCGTGAGCTATCCGGGCCTGGAGGGCGACAAGTACTATGACCTGGCTCAGAAGTACATGCCCAACGGTACCTGCGGCGTTGTGAGCTTTGGCTTTACCGGTGGTCGCGCGGCGGCCGAGACCTTTATGAAGAGCCTCAAGCTCGCCCAGATCGCCACGCACGTGGCCGACGCCCGCACTTGCTGCCTGCATCCTGCCAACGCCACGCATCGCCAGATGAACGATGAAGAGCTCATCGCCTGTGGCATTTCCGCCGACATGGTACGCCTGTCGTGCGGCCTCGAGGACACGGCCGACTTGATTGCTGACCTTGAGCAGGCGCTCGAGCAGTGCTAGGCTAGCTCCTTACAAGGTGCCGATGCTGGCAGAAAGCTTCGGCGACCTTTCGTTCCGATTCCGTAGGCGGGACCCCAATCGCGGCTGTTTGCAGGCGATTGGGGCCCCGTTTTTTTGCGTTGGGCCACTCGAAAGGATGGATATGGAGAAAACTGCAGAGCAGCTGCGCCGCGAGCACATTGCTCTAGAGGGCGACACCCATGGCAAGAACAAATGGGCGATTCTGTTTACCGTGCTCATCATGACGTTTATGGTGTGTCTGGATTCGACCGTCGTGACCGTGGCGCTGCCCGTGATGCAAAAGGAGCTGGGCGTGGGCCTCGACCGCATCCAGCTGGTGAGTTCGGTGTATCTGCTTGCGACATGCGTGGCTATGTTGCCGTTTGGCCGTCTGGGTGATGTGCGCGGCAAGGTGAATGTGTTCCAGCTGGGCGTCATCGTCTTTTCGGTCGGTTCGCTGCTGTGCGGCCTTTCGGCCTCGCTCGAGGTTCTTATCCTGGCACGCATTGTTCAGGGCATCGGTTGCGCAGCGGCCATGGCTAACAACATGGGTATCATCACCGAATCGTTTCCGGCGCGCGAACGAGGTCGTGCCATGGGTATTCTCGCGACCTTTGTGGCCCTCGGCATGATGTGTGGCCCCGTGCTCGGCGGCATGCTGGTGACAAGCTTTCCCTGGGAGAGCATCTTCCTCATCAACCTGCCCATCGGCGTCATCTCGTTTATCGTGGGGCTCTACACGCTGCCGCATGTTAGGCCAGAGGCTGGCGAACGCCCCATGCCCCTTGCCGAGGCTGCTCGCCGCTGTTTTGCAAATTCGGCCTTCACCATCAACCTTGTCTGCATGCTCATCGTGTTCGTTGGCATTGGCGCATCCGAGTTTATTCTGCCGTTCTATTTTCAGGACGCCCACGGCTTTGGTTCTGACATCTCTGGACTACTCTTTTTGGCGCTGCCGATGGTGAATGCCTTTATCGGCCCGCTTTCGGGTACGGTTTCGGACCGTGTTGGCTGCGAGGGCCCCACGGCAGTCGGCCTGGGCGTGTACGTATGCGGTCTTTTTGCGGTAAGCACGCTCGACGAGCACTCTTCTATCCCTGTGATCGTGTGCTGCGTCGCGTTTATGTCGTGCGGTACGTCGATTTTCCAGAGCCCCAATAACTCGCTGTATATGGGCTCGTCTCCGCGCGAAGCACTCGGCTTTGCGGGCAGCTTGGGCAGTTTGGCGCGCTACGCGGGTATGGCAGTTGGCATTACGGCGGCATCGCATATCCTATATGGGCAGATGAGCGTGGCGATGAGTGAGGCCGTGACCAGTTTTGTTGCAGGCCGTCCGGATGTGTTCCTGTTTGGTTTTCGTTCGGTGTTCTATGTGTTGATGGCCGTGGCAGCCGTGGGCTTTGCGCTCGCCATGGTGCGTTTGGTGAGGATGCGCGCCCGCCATTAGCTTGTGGAGGCAGGCTTGCCACGAATCGGCCCATCTACTGGTCTTGCGGCTTTATAGTGCGATGCGGCTTGTGGGACGGGCGGGGGTCGGTCCGTGGTAGACTATCGAACAACGTTTATTAATCGCGCGGTATCGTTGCCGCGAGAAGGGGTTGCGCCATGCAGGAGCTTGAGGATCGTATTCGCCATGACGGCATCGTAAAGGCCGGTAACGTCCTTAAGGTTGATGCCTTCCTCAACCACCAGTGCGACGTTGAGTTATTTGACCACATGGGTGCCGAGTGGGCCCGTCTGTTCGAGGGTGTCGAGATCAACAAGATTCTGACGATTGAGGCTTCGGGCATTGGCATGGCTTGCATTGCAGCCCAGCATTTTGGCGGCGTGCCGGTGGTCTTTGCCAAGAAGGCACAGTCCATCAACCTAGACGGCGAGCAGTATGCCACGACCATCTACTCCTTTACCAAGCAGAAGGAGTACCCGGTCATCGTTGGCAAGCGCTTCCTGTCTGAGGGCGACAAGGTCCTGATCATCGACGACTTCTTGGCCAATGGCTGCGCGCTCGAGGGCCTTATCAAGATCTGCGAGGCTGCGGGTGCCGAGGTGTCCGGTATTGGCATTGCAGTGGAGAAGGGCTTCCAGGGCGGCGGCGATAAGCTCCGCGAGCGCGGCTTCCGCGTCGAGAGCCTGGCCCGTATTGCCGATATGGACTGCGAGACCGGCGAGATCACCTTCGCCTAAGCGCGCAACACAAGCGATTGGTATGCGATGTGACAAAGGGCTTTCCCTTTGTCACATTTTTTGTATGAGGGGAGGTGTTGATATGGACGAGAACAAGATGGGATGGCGCGAGTATGCGCGCTATGCCGAGATGTCGGCCGAGGAGTTGGCGCGCGATTGCGAGGTGCAGGTGTTTCGCGCGACTGGTCCGGGCGGACAAGGCGTCAACACGACGGATTCGACGGTGCGCATGAAACATATCCCTTCGGGAATTACCGTGACGGCGCGCGAGAGCCGCAGCCAGTTCCAGAACCGTATCTGCTGTCTGCGTAAGCTGCGTGCAGAGCTTGAGCGTCGTGGCCGTCCGCCGCGCCGACGCGTAAAGACCAAGGTGCCTCAGCGCTCTCGCCAGCGCAGGTTCAATGACAAGCACTTCAACGCCATTAAAAAGGCCAACCGTCGCAAGCCGGGCGGGGAGGAATGATCTTATCAATAAGTTGCGGTGAAATAGGGACTGTTTTGCGGCTTTAGCCACATAAACAGTCCCTATTTCACCGCAACTTAGGTGGGGTTAGCGGGTGGGGTGCCAGACGTGGAGGGCGCCGGCGAGGATGTCGACCTCGATGCGCGAGGCGACAACGGGCTCGCCGTCGGCCTGAATGGGGTAGTCGGGCTCCTCAAAGGTGAGCTCGGCATGGCGGCAGCGGCGCATGCGAACCGGCGGCAACTTGGTATGGTGGCCGTCCTTGGCCGAAAGAAACATAGGCAGGGCAACCGCGCGAGGGACGGGGCCGCAGGCGTAGCAGACGTCGAGTATGCCGTCACAGGGGTCGGCGTCGGGACAGATGCGATAGCCCGAGCCATAGGTAGGACCCAGCTGAATCGCCATGATGATCGCCCTTACGCGCTCGGCGGGCGCCCCGTCAAAGCTGACTGTCATGGGGTAATTGCGATAGCGTAGGCCAAACTGCTCAAGTCCCGAAAGAGTGTAGAGCGGCGCGCCGGTGAGGCTCGTCTTTTTGCGTAGCTCGGTGGTGCCAAGGCCGATGGCGGCATCGATGCCGACCGAAAGCGTCTGGTCGTAGTACTCAACGGTAGCCTCGCCGCTGCCGCTTGTGGGGTTCCATAAGCGAATGCGCCCGATGTCCTGACGCTGCAGCTCGCAGGTGAGCAGCGCGCCAAAATCCTTACCGGAGAAATCGTCGATGCCGAGCGTTTGGGCAAAATCGTTGCCGGAGCCCACGGGTAGGATGGCAAGAGCGGGGCGGGTGTCCTCCTCTTGCGTCATAAGCCCGTTGACGACCTCGTGAATCACGCCGTCGCCGCCAAGGGCGATAACGGTGCGATAGCCCTGAGCCTGTGCGGCCAGCTCCTTGGCGTGTCCCATGCGCTCGGTCAGCATCAGGTCAAACTGGGATGCGCGCGCGGTCATATCCAAAAAGCGTTGCAGGCGCTCGGCAACTTCGCGCGCCGCACCCGACTGGGCGGCTGGGTTGGCGATGATGAGCGTGAGGCCAAAATCAGTTGCGTGCATGGGGCGACTCCCGGCGTATGACGTGACGGTGCGGTCGCGCTCAGGTCGAATTGCCCCCGATTGTGGCTGCACGTCGAATACTTACGTCTACTCTATCAGGTCGTTGTGGCGCTCGATAGCATCCGCTACCGTACCGCCCTCATCCACAATAAGCGAACGGCGCTTGGGCGAGATGATGCGCTGGGCGGGGTACACGCCGCGGTGTCCGGCGGTTAGGTAGCTGATAAAGGCCACGATGACAAAGAACCCGGCTGCCGTGCCGTGGAACAGGTCGATGGCCATCATACAGGTGGTGATAGGCACGTTAAGGCCGGCGCAGAACACGCCGAGCATGCCCAGCGCTGCTAGAAAGCTGGGATCGATTCCGACGAGGCAACCGATCCAGCCGCCGAGCGCCGCACCGATACCAAACAGGGGCGTGACCTCGCCGCCTTGGAAGCCGGCGCCCAGGGTGAGCGCTGTGACGACCAACTTGATGACTGCGTCCGCCAGGGTGGTGTTGCCGGCAAATCCGGCGCCGGAAAGCCACGTGGAAAGGCCGGCGTAGTCCCAGGCGTCGAGGAGGGCATAGGCGGCCAAAACCACGAGTGCACCTATGAGTGCGCGAATAAGATAATTGGTGATAAAGCGACCGTACAGGCTCTTGACGGTTCGAACTGACCAGGCAAAGAGGCGTGCCGTCAGACCGAAGATAATGGCGCTGATAACAACGATGACGACCGTTGTGGGCGTCATAGCGGGAACGCTGGCGATGACATTCGCTTCGTACTCGGTACCCAGGGCAAGTGATGTAAAGTAGCCGGTAAACGAGGCGACCAGGCAGTAGATGCCCGCGGTGTAGTCGATCTTGCCGATAAAGCACATCTCCATGCCAAAGAAGGCTCCGGCGAGGGGTGAACCGAATACGGCGCCAAAGGCCGACGAGATGCCGGCGAGCATGAGGTCGTGGTGGTCATGCTTTTTGAGGTGGGCGAGGCTCGAGATGTTGCTGGCGATGGTGCCGCCAATCTGCACCGCGGCGCCCTCGCGGCCGGCCGATCCGCCTGTTAGGTGCGTGAGTGTGGAGCAGACGAAGGTGAGGACGGCCATGCGCATATGGATAAGGCGTGTGCCCAGGGCGGAGTCGATGACCAGGTTGTTACCTCGTTTGGCGGCAAGGCCGTGGTTTTTGTACACCCATGCGGTGGCAACGCCCACAACGGGAAGCAACGCGTAAATCCACACGTGGTGCTCGCGATAATCGGTCGCGATATTCAGCGAGGCCAAAAACGCCCAAGCGGCAACGCCCATGGCGAGCGAGACGATGACGACGAGTACGAGCAACTTAGCGCTCGCAAGTAGGTTGCGGGCGTTGCGGCGCGTGTCGGCAGCCAAGAGATGCTCGGAGCGGGTAAGTTGATGCCTGCCTGCCGTGATGACGTCATTAAGGGAGAAAAAGCCGCCGTCGTCGAGCGGCTGGGAATGATCCTGCGCTTTGTTTGCGCTTTCGGGTTTGTCGTTATGAGCCATACGTTCCTCTTTTAGGTTGCAACGCAAGCATTATAAAACGCGGTAAACGCGACGAGCCGGTGGGTTGGTTTCCATTCTGTTTCGCGGCCTGCAACCGACAGGTGTATTTGCGGGTACAGGCCGAGTCGCGGTCGTGCGTTGGGGGATTATACTGAGACAAGCATAAAGAATTGGCGCCCCTGTTGTGCGCCGTGGCATTAAGAGGTGCATATGGCAGAGAAACTCATTCCACTGGAGGACGCACAGTCGATTGTCCTGTCGCACGTTGCTCCGACCGATCTCGTCGAGATTCCCGTGTGGCAGGCGGCTGGTTTTCCCTTGGCCGAGGACGCGGTGGCCGATATCGATATCTCGCCGTTTGCCAACAGCGCTATGGACGGATATGCCGTGCGCTCGGCGGACTTGGTGCAGACATCTGGCGAGGCGCCGGTGACGCTCGACGTTATCGGACACGAGGCCGCGGGCCATGTGTTTGAGGGCGCAATCGGTGCGGGCGAGGCGGTCCGCATCATGACAGGCGCGCCGGTGCCCGAGGGTGCCGATGCCGTGGTGAAGTACGAGATCGTCGATGTGCTCGACGGTGACGGCAACGAGGGCTCGCACGTTCGCTTTTCGGCGCCGGCCAAGGTAGGGGAGAACGTTCGCTCTGCTGCCGAGGAGGCCCATGCCGGCGATGTTGTGATGCACGCCGGCGAGGTCGTGGCTCCGGCGGGCGCGGGTCTGCTGGCGAGCGCCGGATACGCGAGCGTGAAGGTGCACGCTGCCCCGCGTGTGGGCATCATCTCGCTGGGCACGGAACTGGTCGCACCGAGTAAGGTACCGGCGCGTGGTCAGATTCGCGATTCCAACTCCTCGGCGCTGATGGCCGAGGCACTCGATGCCGGCGCCGAGCCCGTGTTCTACGGCATCGCGCCCGATGATGAGCAAGCGATTGCCGAGCTGGTACATCGCGCCACGCGAGAGTGCGATTTTGTCATTACGAGCGGTGGCGCCTCGGCGGGCGATTACGACTATGTGACGGCGCTCGTCCGGCGCGAGGGCGAGGTGCTGTTTGACCGCATCTCGATGCGTCCGGGCAAGGCCATCACGTTTGGCTTGCTCGGGGGTAAGCCCTACCTGGGGCTTTCAGGCAATCCGGCCGCGGCGTATGTGGGCTTTGAGATGCTCGCCCGCCCGGCGATTCGCAAGATGCGCGGCTTTGCCGAGGGTACGCGTCCCGTGCAGCAGGCGACGCTCACGCACGGCGTGAAAAAGCGACAGCATCGCCGCTTCTTCGATCGCGCCACGGTTTTGCGCGACCCCGAGACCGGTGAGTTGTTGGTGACCGAGGCTAAGACACAGAATTCGGCGCTGCTTGGAACTATGCAGCGTGCGAACTGCCTGTTGCGTATTGACGAAGGACCGTGCGAGCTCAAGGCGGGAGATGCCGTGGACGTTGTTCGCGTTGACCTGCCCGAGGGAACGGCGCTATAGGAGGAACGCTATGGAGTTGAAGATTTCGATCGTGACGTGCTCGGACACACGCGATCTTTTGCAGGATGAGGCCGGAGCTGCACTCGAGGAACTTATCGAGGCACAGGGCTGGACGGTCGCCTCACATGTGGTCGTGCGCGACGACGTCAGCGAGATCGGTGATGCCATTGTGGAAGCTGCCGATGAGTGCCACGCCAATGTCGTGCTCACCTGCGGCGGCACGGGGCTTTCGATGCGAGATGTGACGCCCGAGGCGACGCGTGCCGTCTGCGACCGCGATGTGCCGGGTATTGCAGAGGCAATCCGCGCGTATTCGATGACCAAGACGCGCCGCGCCATGCTCTCGCGCGCTATTTGCATGCAACGAGGTCATACACTTGTCGTAAACTTTCCCGGTTCTACGAAGGCCGCCCGCGAAAGCTGGGAGGCCATAGCAGACCAGCTGGAGCATGCGGCTCAGATGACAGCTGGCGGCGGACATACCAACTAAGCGGTTTAACTGCGGCGGGGCGACCTGAACGGCTGCTCCGCCTTTGTTTTCCGCCGAAGCGACGCCGAGATGCACGGTAATTCGGAACTATATTCTCTGACGAGAATAATTTCTCACTATCATTATTCGCGCAGAAGTATAATCTGATTGCAGATTAAAGCCCGCGGTGGGGTACCCGGGCATAGCGTTCGAAAGGGTTGAACATGTTCGATATGGTTTCTCGCCGCGGATTCGTTTCGCTTTCTGCTGTCGCCGCTGCCGGCCTTGGTCTTGCCGGCTGTTCGGGCAGCAAGACGTCCGAGCCGGCCGGATCCGATGCCGGTTCTGCTAAGGCATCTTCCAAGAAAGCTGTCGAGCTGCAGGTCTTTGCCGCCAACTCGCTCGAGAAGGCCCTGCCCGAGGTTCAGGAGCTCTACACCGAGCAGACCGGCACCACCTTTGCCGACACGCAGTTTAAGGCGTCTGGCGACCTTGTCGAGCAGATGCGCGCCGGTGCCGCCGTCGACGTGCTCATCACGGCTTCCAAGGGCACCATGGACGACGCCGAGGCCGCCGAGCTCGTCGACGCCGACACGCGTGAGGACATGTTCGTCAACGACCTTGTGATCATTCGCGCCGAGGGCTCCGATACCAAGGTCGAGGCCATCGCCGGCGTCGCGAATCTGGACGGCAAGATCGCCATCGGCGACGCCAAGACCGTTCCCGCCGGAAAGTACGCCAACCAGGCTCTGGCCTCCGTGGGCCTCTACACCGGCACCGAGGGCGACGACGGTGAGTATGCTCCCGAGATTGCCGACAAGGTCGCACTGGCCGATAAAGTTGGTACCGCCGCCGCCTATGTGTCCACAGGCGACTGCGTGGCTGGATTTGTCTACAGCTCCGATATCTTCCGCTACGACGGCATCGAGGAGGCCTTCGTGTGTCCCGAGGACTCGCACAAGCCCATCGTGTATCCGGGCGCTGTCGCCGAGAGCTCCGAGCATGCCGACGAAGCCAAGGCGTTCATCGACTTCTGTCTGACCAACAAGAAGGCTCAGAAGATTTGGGCTAAGTACGGCTTTGAGCTTTCCGCGTAGTGCGGCTTGGCGCGATAATTCCATCGTTTTGTGTCTCACTCCGTCCTTATATTCGCTTGGAGCTTTTCGTGCTTAATAGATTCCGCATCCTTGTCGCCTGTGCTTTGACCTTCGCGCTTTGCTGGGTGCCGGGATTTGCGTTTGCTGGGGACGCTGAGGACGGGGCCCAGGTTGCTGCGACTGCTCATGGGCTTTCCTATGGGATCGAGGGTTTTGAGCGGTTGGCCAAGGGGACCGCTCGTGCCATGGAGGGCCAGCCTGAGGGCTACCGGTTTCCCGTTGACGAGGACGTGGACCTTGTAGTGGCGCCTGCTGCCGATCGCGTTGTGGTGTGGATATCGCCCAAGGCGATCGAGAGGTATGGATTGGATCCGCAGAACAACGAGTGCGTATCGGGTCTCAAGGCCCTCGTCTGTGAGCTCGACAGCGCAAACTGTATGGGAGGTGCGCAGCTAGGGGACGTGGATCTTCCTTGGTATGTCACGGCGGAAACAACGTTTGATGCCGGCGGGTATACCTATGGCTTTGACGAGCGCGGTGCGGATGGGGGCCGCTATGTGGTGATTGCATCAGCCTCGGGTGATGCCAAAGGCGGCGCGCGTTGGCTTGATAGCGCTCAAATGGTAGAAGCATCGTCTGTCGTGTTGCGGGATGAGCAGGGGCCCTTGACCTCTCTGGCCTCCTTATTGGGCGGCATCGACTACCGACCGTTTTGGGTGTCCATTAAAACGAGCGGCCTTGCCCTGCTGATCTCCTTTGCGCTGGGCCTGTTTGCCGCGTGGAAGACCATGGGCACCTCGAGTCGCATCAAGGGCCTGCTCGACTCGGTCTTTACCATCCCCATGGTGTTGCCGCCCACGGTCTGCGGCTTTCTGCTCCTTATGCTGTTTGGCCGCTCGACCGGGGTGGGCCAGTGGCTTATCGCGCACGGCGTCTCGATTGTCTTTACGTGGCCGGCGGCGGTGATCTCTGCCGTGGTGGTATCGTTTCCCCTGGTCTACCGTACGGCGCTCGGCGCCTTTGAGAGCCTCGACACGCAAATGCTCGATGCGGCGCGCACGCTGGGCTGGTCCGAGCGACGCATCTTCACCAAACTCATGATGCCGCTCGGCTGGCCCTCGATTGCCGCCGGCACGGTGCTCGCCTTTGCCCGCGCCATGGGCGAGTTTGGCTGCACCCTGTTCTTTGCGGGCAACTATGCCGGTATTACGCAGACCATTCCCATTGCGATTTACTTTGAATGGATGGGCGGCAATACGTCGGTGGCCCTCTTTTGGGTCGTGGTCGTAATAGCGTTCAGCTTCCTAGTCATCCTGTTCATCAACATGTACACGGCGCATTCGCAAAAATACCGCGAGCGTGGCCTTTCCCGTGCGGAACGTAAGCAGGCCAAAGATCTCGCCGGACAGGGCGATTCACTCGACCCGGCGGGCGGTGATGCCTTGCGTATCGATCGCGAGGCACTGGCCGAGCTTATGCGCGATGAGCCCGCTATGCAGGGAGGTCGATAGGCCATGTCACTCGTTCTGGACATAAAAAAGCGCTATCCGGGGTTTATGCTCGATATGCAGCTTGAGGCCGGCGAGGAGCGTGTGGCGCTGCTTGGTGCCTCGGGCTGCGGCAAGAGCTGCACGCTGCGCTGCATTGCCGGCGTGGAGACGCCCGACGAGGGCAAGATCGTCGTCAACGGCGTGACCTTTTTTGACTCGGCGGCTGGCATCAACCTGTCACCCCAGGAGCGAAAATGCGCCCTGTTGTTTCAAAACTATCAGCTGTTTCCCAACATGACGGTGGCCGATAACGTATGCGCCGGTGTAAAGGATGCTGGCGACGCCGCCGCGCGCAAAAAGCTCGCCGAGCGCTATTTGGGCATTTTCGGTCTGGCCGATTTTGTCGATCGCTACCCCGCGCGACTCTCGGGCGGGCAGCAGCAACGCGTGGCGCTTGCCCGTATGGTGGCGGCGCATCCGGGCATTTTTATGTTCGACGAGCCCATGAGCGCGCTCGATGCGTATCTCAAGAGCGCGCTTGAGCAAAACATGCTCGACCTGTTCGATGTATGCAACCGCACCGTGCTCTACGTGAGCCACGACATCGACGAAGCGTGCCGCCTGTGCCAGCGCATCTGCGTGATGCACGACGGGCATGTTGAGGAGATCGGCTCCGTCGAGGACGTGGTCCGCCGTCCGCAGACGCTGGCGGCGCTGCGCCTGACGGGCTGCAAGAACACAAGCCGGGCGCGCAAGATCGGCGACGAAGAAGTTGAGGCGCTCGATTGGGGCATGACCTTTAACGTGGGTCGCGAGGTTCCCGATAATGTGGCGTACCTGGGCATTCGCGCGAGCTACTTCCATGTGGACAACCGTGCCGAGCGGGGTCGCAACAGCTACGACCTGCACGTGGCGCGCGTGAGCGATTCGCGTTTTGAGCGCCTGGTGCTGTTGGATGCGCCGCGGGCCGATGCGCCAACGCGTCTGCAGTGGAAGGTCAACAAATTGAGCGTACCAGCGGATGGGTTACCGCAAGAAGGCGAGACCCTGCGTATGCATTTTGATGCCAGCAGGATCCATCTGGTTTGTCGGTAGCGCCGGGTAATGCCGTCGGGGATATAAGTCTCGGCGGCTTTGTCTTGCCGTTCGCCGAATGAAGGATGACAAACTCTTATCAACACAGATAATTATTTATTAAACGGCGGCACACGACGCTGTCGTACGAATGTCAACGGTGTTCGCATGGTCGACGACCGTTGATATAGTTGACCTTAACTTGTAAAGGAGGACGCGCACATGCCGCAGACGACATACATTCGCCGCGTTGCCGCGCGCGCCCTGTATATGGCTCGGAGTCGCATATGAGCAGGTATGTTCACGGCTCCGGGAGAGACGACGCACAACTAAATAATCGACCGCAAAGCAGGTTCCCCAAAATTCCGGGTTTAGGCACGGCTGGGTTTTCGCCGCCCACCGTGCAGCAATACCGTAGTTATCCGTATTTGGTTCGAGAGGGGAACCGTCATGGCTGAAGAATTTGATTTCCATCCGATGTGGGAGAGCCTCGGCATGAATCTTGCCGACCACGATATGCTGCTGGGCGCCGTGGGCCAGATGTACGGCGATATGTTCCTGACGCAGAACAATCGCCCCAAGTCCACGTCCTACCTGGATTTTGTCGCCACCAACATCCACAGCGGCCGTATTAAGGAGATGCTCGACAAGAAGGAGGCCGGCGAGGCCACCAAGATCGTCGGTTCGTTCTGTGTGTACGTGCCCGAGGAGATCGTGCTTGCCTGCGATGGCATCCCCGTTGGCCTGTGCTCGGGTGCCGACTGGGCGACCGACAAGGTCGAGGAGCATCTGCCGCGCAACACCTGCCCGCTCATCAAGAGCTTTGCCGGCTTTAAGCTGGGCGAGGTCTGCCCCTACATTGAGTCGAGTGATCTGGTGGTGGGCGAGAACACCTGCGATGGCAAGAAGAAGGCCTACGAGTTCTTTGCCACGCAAAAGAACATGTACGTCATGGATATCCCCAACGTGCACGACGAGTCGACGCTCGTGACCTGGAAGGCCGAGGTTAAAAAGCTTGCCGCCAAGATCGAGGAAGAGTGCGGCGTCAAGATTACGCCCGAGCGCCTGAAGGCTGCCATCCACGCCGTCAACGAGAAGCGTCGCGCCCTGCAGCGTCTGGCTGCCACGCGCGCTGCCGATCCGGCGCCCATCAGCGGTCTCGACAGCCTGCTGACCGTTCAGGCCGCCTTTATGGACGACACGCCGCGTCTGACCGGAGCCATCAACGAGATGGCCGCCGAGTGCGAGCAGCGCGTTGAGGCCGGCGAGGGCGTGGCGCCCAAGGGGACCAAGCGCATCCTGTACACCGGCACGCCCATGGCCGTGCCCAACTGGAAGCTGTTCAACCTCATCGAGAAGGCCGGCGGCGTTGTGGTAGGCGAGGAGTCCTGCACGGGCTCGCGCTACTACAAGGACCTGGTCGACGAGTCCGGTGAGACGGTCGACGAGATGCTCGACGCCATCGCCGAGCGCTACTTTAAGATTAACTGCGCCGTCTTTACGCCCAACGATCAGCGTATGAAGGACATTGTCCAGATGGCCAAGGACTTGCATGCCGACGGCATCGTCGACGTGGCCCTGCAGTTCTGCACGCTCTACGAGATGGAGTCGTTTGCCGTGGAGAAGGCTGCCGAGGAGGCCGGCATTCCGTTTATGCACATCACGACCGACTACGCCGGCGAGGATGCAGGCCAACTGCAAACCAGGATTGAGGCTTTCTTGGAAACCATTTAGGGGTATCCGTCCCGGCGGCTTCCCCAGGCACCCGATCTTGCCGTTCAAACCATCGTTTGCGTACCAAAGTACGCGGCGCTTCTCTTTCACGGCAACCTCGGGCACCTGGGAAAGCCGTTTCCTTGGTTGGTCAAAAGGTTTGTTAAGGAGTTATATGTCGGAAAATATGGAGCAGCCGTTGCCATCCACGTTTGAGGAGTTCAACGAGCAGCGCAAGGCGGCGTTTATTCGTGTCAAGGATTACAAGCAGGCGGGCAATCGTCTGGTCGGCTTTTTGTGCAGCTATACGCCGCTCGAGATTATCGATGCCGCGGGGGCTGCGAGCGTGGCGCTGTGCGGCACGTCCGACGAGGTGATTCCCGAGGCCGAGAAGGTGCTGCCGGCAAACCTGTGCCCGCTCATCAAGTCTACGTACGGCTTTGCCTACTCGCAAAAGTGCCCGTTTACGTACTTTAGCGACATGATCATCGGTGAGACCACCTGCGACGGCAAGAAGAAGATGTACGAGCTACTCAACGAGCTCAAGCGCACGCACATTCTGCATCTTCCGCAAGGTCGCGATCGCGCCTACGAGCGTGAGGGCTGGTACGAGGAGTGCCGCCTGCTCAAGGAGGAGCTCGAGGGCTTCTACGGCATCACGATTACCGACGATGACCTGCGCGCTGCCGTCCGTCGTCGCAACCGCTTGCGTGCGGCCCAGCTCGACATGTTTGCGCTGCAGGCGAACCAGCCGGCGGCCATGAGCGGCGTCGACCTGATGAGCACCATGTTTGCCGGTACGTTTAGCTTTGATATCGAGGCCTATACGCAGCAGCTTGAGCAAAAGGTTGCCATGCTGCGTGAGGCTTACGACGCGGGCGAGCGCCCGGTTGCGGCGGATGCCAAGCGCATTCTGATCACCGGCTGCCCCGTGGGCGGCGTGATTAACAAGATCGGTCGCACCATCGAGTCCAACGGCGGCGTGGTCGTGTGCATGGACGATTGCTCGGGAGAGCGCACGGCGGCCATGATGATCGATCCGGAGGCTCCCGACATCCTGCGCGCCATCGCCGACCGCTACCTGGACATCAGCTGCTCGGTCATGACGCCCAACGACGGCCGTATGGAAAATACGCTGGCCATGTGCGAGAAGTACCATGTCGATGGCGTGGTAGAGAGCGTGCTACAGGCCTGCCACACCTTCAACGTTGAGAGCGCGCGCATGCAGGAGGCCGTCGAGGGTGCGGGTATTCCGTATATGAAGATCGAGACCGACTACAGCAACGGTGACATGGGCCAGATCGAGACGCGCATCGCCGCCTTCATCGAAACCCTGTAGGACAAATGCGGCAAAGGGATAGTTGCTTTGCCGCATAGAAGGAGGATGCCGTGGTTGGCATTGGTATCGACATAGGCTCGACGGCCGCGAAGGCTGCAGTGGTGGAGACGGACGGCGCCATTGCGTGGACCTGCGTCATGCCGACGGGGTATTCGTCGGTCGATGCGGCCGAGCGCTTGCGCGGCGAGCTCGCTGCAGCCGACTATGACGTGGCTGCCGACGACGTGCGCGTGATCGCGACCGGCTACGGCCGTGTCGCCGTGCCCTATGCGCACAAGGTCGTGACCGAGATCACCTGCCACGGCACCGGTGCCGTGCGCCTGTTTGGCGATCACGGCACGGTGATTGACGTGGGCGGCCAGGACACCAAGGTCATTCAGCTTAAAAGTGGCCGCGTGGCCAAGTTCGCCATGAACGACAAGTGCGCTGCCGGTACGGGGCGCTTTTTGGAGATCATGGCCGACCGTCTGGGTATTTCCCAACAGCAGATGGCCGACCTTGCGCGTTCCGGTGAGCCCACCAAGATCAGCAGCATGTGCACGGTGTTTGCCGAAAGCGAGGTCATCAGCCTGATCGGTCGCGGTGAGCCGCGCGAGAACATTGCACGTGGCGTGATCGACAGCGTGGTCTCGCGCGTGGCGACCATGGCCGGGCAGGCCGCGGGCGCCCCGTACTACCTGACCGGTGGCCTGTGCGAGAACGCCTTCGTGGTGGAGCGGTTGGGCGAGCTGCTGGGGTCGCCGGTGACCACCTCGCCCCAGGCTCGCTTTGCCGGAGCGATTGGCGCGGCGATTCGCGCACAGGCGCTCAATTAATGCATCCGCCGCAGGCTCGCATTCATGCGTATACTGGGAGAAAATGATTGACCGATGAGAGGAGGTATCGATGGCTGACGATCAGATTAGGCTCACGTCCATGACGGCCGCGAGCGGTTGAGCCGCTAAGTTGGCTCCCGGAGCCCTCGCCCAGGTCCTGGGCGATTTGCCCAATGTGCATAACGACAACTTGCTCGTGGGGTTCGATACCTCCGACGATGCGAGCGTCTTCCGCGTAGGGGAGAACCTGGGGCTCGTGCAGTCCATCGACTTCTTCCCACCGATGGTCGACGACCCGTTTCTATTTGGCCAGATCGCCGCGGCAAACTCACTGTCGGACATCTACGCCATGGGCGGGCGGCCGAGCCATGCCATGAACTTGCTGTGCATCCCGAGCTGTCTGGGCGTTGAGGTTGCCGGTCAGATTCTGGCGGGCGGCGCCGACAAGTGCGTCGAGGCGGGTTGCTCCATCGCGGGCGGTCACACCATCAACGACGACGAGCCCAAGTACGGCCTGTCCGTGAGCGGGTTTGTCGCGCTCGACCGCATGCTCGCCAACAGCGGCGCGCGCGTGGGCGATGCGTTACTGCTGACCAAGGCGGTTGGCTCGGGCATCATCACCACGGCCATTAAGGGCGAGCTCATCGAGCAGGACGAGGCCGCAGCCATGTTTGACTCGATGCGCACCCTCAACGAGGCTCCGATTCGTCTGGCCGAGGGACTTGAGCTTCACGGCTGCACCGACATTACGGGCTTTGGTCTGATCGGGCACGCGTGCGAGATGGCCGAGGGCTCGGGCGTGCAAGTTGAGCTTGCGTCGGGGGCGGTGCCACTCTTTGACCAGGTGCTCGACATGGCGCGTTTGGGCATTATCCCCGCGGGCTCCTACCGCAACCAGGACTTCTTTGGCCCGCGCGTGACGGCCGACGAGGACCTTGAGCCGGGCATGCTCGACGCGCTGTACGACCCGCAGACGTCTGGTGGCCTGCTTATCGCGGCACCTGCTGCTGATGTGGATGAGCTTGCGAGCCGTCTACATGCCGAAGGACGTATCGCCGCCGTCGTCGGGCGCGTGTACGAGCCGGTACCAGGCGGTCCTGCCGTTCGCGTTGTGCATTAAGGAAAACCGTTTATGCGACCGCCTACTGTTCTGGGCGGTCCCTTTTGAAAGGAAAAACTATGTCTACCAAAATTGAAGTCAATGCCATGGGCGATGCCTGCCCGCTGCCCGTCGTCAAGACGCTCAAAGCCCTGAAGCAGCTCGATGGCGAGGGCACAGTCGTGACCTCGGTCGACAACGAGACCGCCGTCAAGAACATCTCCAAGATGGCGCAGGAGAAGGGCTGCACGGCCTCAGTCGAGAAGGTTTCTGACGCTGAGTGGCGCGTGACCGTCGCGACCGCCGGTGCCGTGGCCGTTGCGGACCCCGAGCAGGACGGCGCTGCTTTCTGCGACGCCAGCGCCGGCAAGGGCAAACTTGTCATTTCCGTCTATACCGATTGCATGGGCCGTGGCGACGACGAGCTGGGCCACAAGCTCATGAAGGCGTTTGTCTTTGCCGTGACGCAGCAGGAGGAGCTGCCCGCGACTATGCTTTTCTACAACGGCGGTGCCAAGCTCACCGTCGAGGGCTCGCCGGTGCTCGATGACCTGAAGGGCTTGGCGGAGCAGGGTGTCGAGATTCTCACCTGCGGTACCTGCCTCGACCACTATGGCATTAAAGACCAGCTTGCGGTGGGCGAGGTCACCAACATGTACGTGATCGTGGAGAAGATGGAGCAGGCCGCGCGCGTCGTGCGCCCGTAGCGTATTGGTTGGAGTTGCCATGAGGGAGAAGCGCCCGGCGCTTGTCATCACGTTTCCCACCACGGCGGCCGCCATGGGTTGCGAGTCCCTGTGCATCGAGCGCGGTCTTCCCGGGCGGACGATTCCCGTGCCCGGGGAGGTCGCTGCCGGCTGCGGTTTGGCGTGGAAGGCGTTGCCTGCCGATGAGGAGCTGCTGCGCGGCGAACTCGCCGCGGCGGGCGTTCCCACCGAGGGCTTTACGGTGATCGACATGTGGGAGGTCGTGCGATGATCTACCTGGATAACGCGGCGACGACCATGCACAAGCCGCAGGCGGTCATCGACGCCGTGACGCAAGCGATGTGCTCGCTCGGCAATGCTGGGCGCGGTGCCACCTCGGGTGCGCTCGATGCGGCACGTACCATCCACGGCTGCCGCGCCAAGCTTGCGCGCTTGCTGGGCTGCCCGCGTGCTGACCATGTTTGTTTTACGCCCAACTCCACCGCGGCGCTCAACACCGTTATCAATGGCGTGGTGCGCCCCGGCGACCGCGTGGTCACGACGGTGCTTGAGCACAACTCGGTGCTACGTCCGCTCAACCGCTTGGCGGCAGAGCAGGGCGTGACCGTTGAGCATGCGGGCTGCGACGCGAACGGTGTGCTCGACTACGACGAGCTCGAGCGGTTGGTCACGCCGGGCACGCGTGCCGTGGTGGTGACGCACGCCTCCAATGTGACCGGCAACGCGGTCGACATTGCGCGCGTGGCTGCCATCGCGCATGCGGCCGGCGCGCTGGTGATCGTCGACGCCTCGCAGTCTGCCGGCGCGATGCATATCGATATGCAGGCCATGGGGCTCGACATTGTGTGCTTTACCGGCCATAAGGGGCTCATGGGACCTCAAGGCACCGGCGGCCTGGCCGTGGCGGAGGGCATTGACGTGGCTCCGTGGGCCATGGGCGGCACGGGCGTGCACAGCTTCGATGCGCTGCAGCCGCTTGAGTGGCCCACGCGCCTTGAGGCGGGCACGCTCAACGGTCATGGCATCGCGGGACTTTCCGCTGGTCTCGACTTTATCGAGGCCCAGGGTGGGGTCGAGGCGATTGCTGCCCACGAGCGTGCGCTCGCTGATCGCTTCCTTGCCGGTGTGCGCAAGATTCCGGGGATTAAGCTCTACGGTGCCTTTGACCAGCAGGCGCGCTCTGCGATTGTGTCGCTCAACGTAGCCGATATCGACTCTGCCGAGATTTCGGACGCGCTCATGCAAGGGTGGGGGATTGCGACGCGCCCCGGTGCCCATTGCGCTCCGCTCATGCACCGCGCGCTGGGGACCGAGCGCCAGGGCGTCGTCCGCTTCTCGTTTGGGTATTTCAACACGGACGAGGAAGTCGACACCGCGATTGACGCTTTGCGCGATTTAGCCTGCTAGAGCGTATATACTTGCGGGACGGGTCTTTTGCCCGTCCCGTTTTTGTTTCGACCCGAAAGGTGCGCATATGGCCTCATCCGCTCCGCGCGGTTTGCGCTCCGACCATGTCGTTACCGTCGGCATTGCGCTGTTCTCGATGCTCTTTGGCGCCGGCAACCTCATTATTCCGCCGCTGCTGGCGCTGCAGGCTGGTTCTGCCACGCCGGTCGCCATGCTCGGCTTTCTGATTGCCGCCATCGGCCTGCCCGTCATGGGTTTTATCGCCGTGGCACTTGCCGGAACGGCGCGCGAGCTTGCCGGCCGCGTGCATCCTAAGTTTGGCGAATTCTTCGTTGCGGCGGTCTACCTGGCCATCGGCCCGTGCCTGGCTATTCCGCGCACAAGCTCCACGGCCTTCGAGATGCTGGTGCCGCTGCTGCCCGAGGGCGTTTCGCTCGGCACGGCACGTCTGGCGTTTGCCATCGGGTTCTTCATCATCGCGTTTGCGCTCACGCTGCGCCCGGGTGTCATTACACGCGTACTCGGTCGCATTACGGGCCCCGCGCTCATTGCGCTCATCGTACTGGTCGTGGGTGCTGCCGTGATCTCGCCACTGGGACCG
The DNA here is from genome assembly GCA_959027945.1 of uncultured Collinsella sp. Classification (GTDB taxonomy): domain Bacteria; phylum Actinomycetota; class Coriobacteriia; order Coriobacteriales; family Coriobacteriaceae; genus Collinsella. The sequence continues at coordinate 36,220 of CAUFRO010000011.1, read as the reverse complement.
GCTGCCGCGCCTCAGGCTCCCTACGATGCAGGCGCCGCCGTGCAGGGCTTTCTGACTGGCTATCAGACCATGGACCTGCTCGCATCGCTCGCCTTTGGCATTATCATCGCCGAGACCATTCACGAACTGGGCGTTACCGATGACAAGCGCGTGGCCTTCGAGATTTCGCGTTCCGGTGTGATCGCCGGCGTGCTCATGGCCATTATCTATTGCGGCTTGGCCCTTGCCGGTATGCAGCTCGGCACCGTGATGCCCGACGCCACCAACGGCGCTGCAATCCTTGCTCGCTCGGCCTCCATGCACTTTGGCCTTGCCGGCACGGTCGTGGTCTTCGCCATCTTCTTCCTCGCCTGCATGAACGTGTGCATTGGCCTCATTAGTTGCTGCGCGCGCTATTTCTGTGAGACGTACGTGGTTGAAGGGGGAGCGGAGGCCTCCGAGGAGGCCATGCGCCGCCCCTTCGCGATCCTCGCCTTTGTGTTCGCGGCGTTTTCGTGCCTGCTCTCCAACGTGGGCCTCGACGTGATCCTCATGTTCTCGGTGCCTATGCTCAACGCCTTGTATCCCGTTGCCATCGTACTGGTACTGATGGGCCTGGTGCACGGCTTTTGCGACGCTCATCCGCAGGTGTGGGTGTGGGTCGGCGGCGTGGTTGCTGTGCAGAGTGTGATCACCTCGGTCCGCGATGCGTTCTTTGCGGGCGCGTGGCTACCGTTTGATGTTCTTCCGCTGGCGGATATCGGTGCCGCGTGGGCGCCGGTTGCCGTGGCGGCGTTTGTGATCGGTCTGCTCCACAGCAAGTTTGTCGCACATTCGAGGAGCTAGGGTTTCTGCGCTTGCACAGGCGGGGAGTCTCCCCTATAATTTCCTTCGCTTTGGGACACGCAAGGTTTAGACCTTAGCTGCTCAACACCTTCGGGACGTGGCGCAGTTTGGTAGCGCGCCTGCTTTGGGAGCAGGATGTCGCAGGTTCAAATCCTGTCGTCCCGACCATATCTTGCGGGCGTAGTTCAATGGTAGAACCCCAGCCTTCCAAGCTGATGACGCGGGTTCGATTCCCGTCGCCCGCTCCACAAGATAGCTTAACGGCTCTGATTCCCTTTGGGATCAGAGCCGTTTTCGTAAACGTGCCGGGGACCCCACATCCCCACCTAAGTTGCGGTGAAATACGGACTGTTTTCGGCTTTTATGGCCCATGTAGTCCGTATTTCACCGCAACTATTTGTAAGGTTGGATTTTGATGCCGTTGGGAGGATCGTAGCGACCGTCTACCGAGAGTGGAAATATTTTTTGAAGCTCTGACCTGCGACGTCAAGCTTTTGGTCAGCTTTTGGCAAGGCCTGCGGACGGAAGCATGCGATAGCGTAATGGTATTCTCTCCGCCGTGATGGTTATGGGGTTGGCCATGCTCGATAAAGGCAAACATTTTCCGCAGTCCTATGCAAGGATGCTATTCTCGGCCGTTGGAATTCATCAAGATGGACAGCTGCTTATAACAATTGATCCTTGGGATGAACGCCGTGCGCGCGAGCTTATGCAGGAAGAGCTCATGCTTCGTCTTTACAACCATGTGTATGCGGATCCGGTCTATTGGAATAATCTTGGGGTTGAAGATCGTATCTTTCAGCTGGCATCCGCTATTGCGGTCGTTGAACCGGATGCTGTGTTTTGCGGAGCGACAGCAGCGTTGCTCTACGGCATCGGCTCGGCGTATACGCTTCTGGATAAAGTGCAAGTGCTGCTGCCACGGTCTACAAGGCGTGATACGTATGAGTTCGTTGAATACAAGCGCTGGCGCCCGGGCGAAGTGTGGCGGCTTGGTCTGTTTACACTGACGGATCCGTGTCGAACGGTTGTTGATATCGCGCGATCGAGCGCCTTTCGCTATGCGCTGGGTTATGTCGATGGCTTGGCCCGTGAGTACGATGTCGAACGCGAAGAGCTGCGAGCATATGCGCAGGCAAATTGTCGAGGGCTGCATGGCATCGCGCGTGCTTTTGACGTTTTTGAGTATATGGACGGCAGGTCAGACAATGGCGGCGAGTCTGAGGCGAGAGCAGCGATGATTCTCGCTGGGGTTGCCGCGCCCGAGCTTCAAGTTGAGATAACGCGACCGGGAAACGCTGGCTATTATCTAGCAGATTATGGCTGGCAGATGCCAGACGGCTCATGGACGCTGGCAGAGCTGCATGGGCTAGGCAAGTTTGAAGACGAGGCTCAAAATGATCCAGAGCGGGCGGCGGCAAAAACGTATCGAGCGGCCCTCATGCGCGACGCGAACCTTCGCGCCATGGGCCACAACGTCATTCATTTCAAACTCTCGGACACCTACGACGTAGAATCGTTCGGTGCCATGATGCGCGGTTACGGCATTCCGACAATAAAACCCTACGCCGACTCCCGATGGCGAAATCGTTCGCGGTCCACCTTCAATAAGTTGCGGTGAAATACGGACTGTTGTGGCCTTTAAAGGCATCAGTCCGTATTTCACCGCAACTCAGGTGGGGATGGGGTTAGTGGCGACCGTGATGGCGGAGCTTGTCGATGGTGGAGTCGGTGCTTCGGCTGCGGGCTTCGGCGGCGCGGTCGCGAGCGTCGGCGGCGGTTTGGCGTTTACGGCGGTAATCGATCATGCCTTGGATGATGGGCTTGCCAAAGCTCACGACATCATCGTTGTAGATGGCGGTTCGGGCTGCGAGGAGGCAGTCGGTAAAGTCCATATGGGTCTTGCCGAAGAGTTTGACGGCAAGGGCGACAACGGTGGGCTCGTCGACCATGACGTCATCGAGCAGCCTTTTCATGGCCGCAGCAATTTCAACGCGGGGAACCTTATAGACGTCGCGCAGCGTGACCACGACGCGCGTGATGATTTCGGGGTAGACACGTGCGGTGCGCGTGGCGATGACCTTGGCGGCGCGCGGTGACAGGACCTCGTCGTCGTTAAGCAGGTAGCGAAGGATGACGGTCTCGTCGATGATGGTGCTACTCATGGATATCTACTTCCTCGGGACCCAAAACCGACTCGTCGCTTTCTGTGGCTAGGTATTCAATCCAGGCATTGCGCTCCTCGGAGCGGCGATTGGGGTCCCCGTATGCTTTGAGCAGTCCATAGGCGGCCGTGCCGTCCTTGGAGCGCACGGCGACCGGTTGAAATGGGAGCTTGCGCATCAAAATACTCTGCGCGACAAATAGACGGACAGCCTCGGCGAGCGATGTGCCCATGGCGTCGTAGAGACGCTCGGCATGCTGCTTGTCTTCCTCGCGAATGCGCACCTGCAGGATGGCTCGTTTTTGAGTCGATGACATCACTGGCCTCCCTTAATGAGCGTGCAATTTGAATAGTCAAATACAACATCGGCTAATAATAGCCAATCTTACAACCACTACTTTATTGCACTAGAGTAATTGAGTGTAAACGATATTACAAACGTACTACATCTTTCAGAAACGAGCGTGAAATCTCCCTTGGATGTACGCATGTAATACACTCACCTTTATAGCTTCTAGAGAATAATTCCAATCTGCCAAAACCCCTGCAATACACCCGTATTGCAGGGGTTATGCTCAAGTTTGCCCCCTGCAACTGCGTATATTCAACCTGTATACCGTTGGAGAAATTCTACCGAGTGTCTGTTTCGCCGCATGCATTCGATATGCCGACGCCAGGCCACGGGCGGCTTGGGGCAACGTCGACAGGGTCTCTCCGGCATGGGATTCAGGAGGGAGTGAACAACATGGGCAATAAACGAGTCGTGGCTGATTCTTCACGCTGCATTGGATGCCAAACCTGTATGGCGGCGTGCATCGAGGCACACGATATTCCCGGCAACATCGCCGCGCCGCGCCTGCGCGTGACGCGTACGTACGAGATCTCCGCACCGGTGGCTTGCCATCACTGCGAGGATGCCCCGTGCGCCAAGGCTTGTCCTACGGGCGCCTTGTTCTTTGATCCAAAGAACCATCGCATCGGCGTCAACGAGGACAACTGCATTGGCTGCAAGAGCTGCGTCATGGCATGCCCCTTTGGCGCCGTGAGCGTGGCGACCACGCAGGTCCCCGTCTTGATGGGTGACGTTCGCGTCGGTTCGCAGACTAAGAGCTTCGTGCTCAAGTGCGACCTGTGCGTGGACCGTCCCGGCGGTCCGGCGTGTGCCGAGGCATGCCCGACCAAGGGCCTCACCCTGGTAGACGAGGAGCGTCTGGCAGAACTGACTGCCGAGCGTGCCCGCGCCACCATCGAAAACGAGGCGTAAGCGTCGGGCGACAGGCCCAATGATTGTCAAATAAGTACCGAGCATTCGGTAGCAGAAAAAGGAAGGAGGGTGTCATGGAGAAGCATAAAGTGATCTGCCCGTACTGCGGCGCCGGTTGCCAGTTTAACCTCCTGGTCCAAAACGGCCAGGTCGTGGGCACCGAACCGCTCAACGGCATCACCAACCAGAGCGAGCTGTGCCTTAAGGGCATGAGCGGCTACGACTTCATCAACGACACCAAGATCTTGACTCCTCGCGTACTGCACCCGATGATCCGCCGCACTAAGGGCGCGGATCTTGAGCGCGTAAGCTGGGACGAGGCACTGGATTTCACCGCATCTAAGATGCAGGCCATAATTGACGAATATGGTCCTAACGCTGTCATGACCACCGGCTCTTCGCGAGGCGGCGGCAATGAGGCGAACTACGTCATGCAGAAGTTTACGCGTGCGTGCATCGGCACCCACAGCGTGGACAACTGCGCCCGTACTTGACACGGCCCTACTGTCCTCGGTCTGATGGACACGGTTGGTTCAGGTTGCATGTCATGCTCCATCCCCGGTATGGAGGATGCGGGCTGCATTTTCCTCTTCGGCTATAACCCTGCCGATTCGCACCCCATCGTCGCAAGGCGTATCGTGCGAGCCAAAGAAAAGGGTTGCAAGATCATCGTCGCCGATCCGCGCCATATCGAAACCGCGCGTATCGCCGATCTCTACCTTCCGATCAAGAACGGTTGCAACGTTGCGTTCCTCAACGCCTTTGCAAACTGCTTGGTCAACGATGGCCTCTACGACAAGGATTTCGTCGCCGAGCACACGAACGGCTTTGACGAATGGTGGGAGACCATCAAGAACTACACTCCCGAATCCGTACAGGACATCACGGGTGTCGAGCCCGCGTTGATCCACCAAGCTGCCGAGATGTACGCCACGGCGAAGCCCTCTGCCATCATTGGCTGGGGTATGGGCGTATGCCAGCAGAAGCAGAACCTGAAGACGGTGCACACCATCGCCTCCATCGCCTGCGTTGCCGGCCAGATCGGCAAACCCAATTCCGGCCTCGCGCCCGTGCGTGGCCAGAACAACGTCCAGGGCTCCTGCGATATGGGCATGCTGCCCAACCTGTACCCTGGCTACCAGAAGGTCACCGACCCGGCGGTGCGTGCCAAGTTTGCCAAGGCTTGGGGCGTGCCCGAGGAAAAGCTCCCGCTCGAGGAGGGCTACAAGCTCACCGACCTGGGCCACCTGGTCGACGAGGGCAAGGTGCACTGCTTCTACAACTACGGCGAGGACCCGGTGCAGACCGAGCCCGATTCGGCCGGTATGCGCAAGACGCTCTCCGAGCTGGATCTGTTCATTTGCCAGGACATCTTTATGACGCAGACGACCATGCTCGCCGACGTCATCCTGCCCGCTACCTCTTGGGGCGAGCACGAGGGTGTCTTTACTGCATCCGACCGTAGCTTCCAGCACTTTGACGCGGCCGTTCCGCCCAAGGGCGAGTGCCGTCACGACTGGGAGATCTTCGCGGACCTGTCCACGCGCATGGGCTATCCCATGCACTACGACAACACCGAGCAGATCTGGAACGAGTGCATTAGCCTGTGCCCCAACTTTGTGGGCGCGACCTACGAGAAGATGGCTCCCGAGGGCGGCTACGCCCAGTGGCCCGTCAAGAGCACCGATGTGAACGACCACGGTACGCCCGACATGTTCGCTGGTGGCAAGTTCACCACCAAGGACGGCCGCGCCAACCTGATGGCGCACGACTGGGAGGCGCCCTCCGAGCTTCCCGACGATGAGTACCCGCTCATCCTGTGCACCGTCCGCGAGGTCGGCCACTACAGCTGCCGTTCGATGACCGGCAACTGCAAGACGCTGGCGCTGCTTGCCGACGAGCCCGGTTTTGTCCGCATGAATCCCGCGGACGCCCAGGCGCGCGGCATCAAGAACGGCGACATCGTCTCGATTCACAGCCGCCGCGGCCAGGTATACAGCCGCGCCGACGTGAGCGACCGTATCAACAAGGGCACGGTCTATATGACCTACCAGTGGTGGATCGGCAAGTGCAACGAGCTGACCATGCACAAGGTCGACCCGGTCTCGCACACGCCCGAGGACAAGTTCTCCGCCTGCCAGGTCGACGCCATTGCCGACCAGGTCTGGGCCGAGGGCGAGGTCGAGCGTCAGTACACCGAGCTCAAGCAGGCTCTGGTGGACGCCGCCGCTCCTCAGGACGTTGAGCCCGGCGCCGCCAAGTTCGACGACGAGGCGCACGTGAACCAAATCGTGTAGTCCCGTTCTCGTTGGCTTTTTGGGCCGGGCGTCCCGTACGTTCGGGAGCCCGGCCCGTTATTTTGAAAGGAAGTGGGGATGAACCGCTTCATCGACATCAACCCGGAGAGGTGCATCGGCTGCGGAACATGCCAGTCCGCCTGTGCCGACGCCCACCGGATGCAGGGTCTTCAGGATACGCCGCGCCTGGCGCTCGTGAAGACCGGCGGTATTTCGGCCGCCCTTGCCTGCCACCATTGCGAGGGTGCCCCCTGCGCCGAGGTTTGCCCGGTGAATGCCATCGAGCACGATGGCGATCGCATCCACGTTAAGGAGCAGGAGTGCATCGGGTGCAGGCTGTGCGCCATCGCGTGCCCCTTCGGAGCCATCCATCCCGATGGCACGTCTATCGCCGGTGTCGCAGGCATGTGCGACCCGACGCCTTCGTATCCTAAGTCCCTGAGCAGCCTGCTTACGTGGGCTCCTGGCCAGTACACCTGCGCTGTCAAGTGCGACCTGTGCGCCTTCGATCCGGACGGCCCGCATTGTGTGGCGGCGTGCCCCACCAAGGCACTGACCGTCATGGGCGGCGCGGCCGATCGCGAGCTCGACGAGGCCAAGCGCCTGCGCTCGATCGAAAACGGTCCGGCCGTCGACGTTACCGCTGTGGCCCAGGGCCTGTCCGAGAAAGCAGAAGGGAGCGAAAACAATGGATAGCATGACGCTGTTTATCGCATCGCTTGCCGTCTCGTGCATCGGTGCGCTCGCCTCGGTTCTGCTGATCAAGGCCGATAACGCCGCCAAGACCGCCAGCTGCCTTATCGGTGCCGCCGCCGCGGTGCTTTCGTTTGTGGCCGGTATTCAGGCCGTGCTGGGCGATGTCACGTCGGTCGACACCATCGTGTTCTTCCCGTTTGCCCATTTCCAGCTGCTGCTCAATCAGCTGTCCGGCCTGTTCGTGGCGCTCATCTCGGTGCTCGCGTTTGCCGGTTCGATCTACGGTCTCAACTACTTTGATGAGTACCCGGGCAAAAAGGGCCGCGCCGGCTTCTTCTTTAACACCTTCGTGGCGTCCATGATGCTCGTCATCACCGCCGACAACGTGTTTTGGTTCCTGGTCGCCTTTGAGCTCATGTCGCTGACCTCGTACTTCCTGGTCGTAATCGAGGAGAACGAGAACTCCATCCATGGCGGTTGGCTCTACTTTGTGATCGCGCACGTTGGTTTTGTGCTCATCATGGCGAGCTTCCTCACCATGACCAACTTCGCCGGCGGCTCGTTTGCCTTTGCGGATTTCCGCGCCACGCAGTTTAGCCCCGCGGTCGCATCCGTGTGCTTCGTGCTTGCCTTCTTTGGCTTTGGCGCCAAGGCCGGTATCATCCCGCTGCACGGCTGGCTGCCCAAGGCACATCCCGAGGCGCCGTCCAACGTGTCGGCCCTCATGTCCGGCGGCATGATCAAGATCGGTATCTTCGGTATCCTCAAGGTGGGTCTCGACCTGCTCTCCGCCTCGGGCGTTCAGGTCTGGTGGGGCCTTATGGTCATGGTTTTCGGTGCGATCTCGTCGGTCCTCGGCGTGGCCTTCGCCCTGCAGGAGCATGACATCAAGCGCCTGCTGGCCTATCACTCCGTCGAGAACATCGGCATCATTCTGCTCGGCGTCGGCGCCTCCATGGCCGCCATGGCGCTCAACTCTGTCGGCATCGCCGTCCTGGCTCTGATGGCCGCCCTCTACCACACGTTTAACCACGCGATGTTTAAGGGCGAGCTGTTCTTGGGCGCCGGTGCGCTGCTGTACTCCACGGGTACGCGCAATATGGAGAAGATGGGCGGCCTGTTCCGTCGTATGCCGGCAACGGCCATCTGCTTCCTCATTGGCGCGCTTGCCATCTCGGCCATCCCGCCCTTCAACGGCTTTGTGTCCGAGTGGTTTACCTACCAGTCGCTCTTTAATGCCGCCATGCAGGGCGACAAGGCCGTCATGATCGTGGCCGTGTTCGCCGCCGTCGCGCTTGCCATTACCGGCGCGCTGGCTGTCACGTGCTTCGTCAAGGCCTATGGCGTCTCCTTTGCCTCCGCGCCCCGCTCCGGGGCCGCGGCCAATGCCAAGGAGGTTCCCGCCCCCATGGTGTTTGCGCAGGGCCTGCTCGCGGCCATCTGCGTCGTGCTGGGCATTGGTGCTCCCGTGATCGCGCCCGTGCTGGTCGATGTCGCCGCATCCGTGCTGCATCCGTACGGTGGCGTGTTTGCCGCCGAGGGCATGGAGCTCATGAACCAGTACTCCGGCGCTGCCACCTCCACGCCCGCGATCGCCATTGCGCTTGTGGTGCTTGTCGGCCTTGCCTGTGGTTACCGCAAGCTCAAGACCGTCGGCAAGGTGCAGAAGTCCCAGCCGTGGGCATGCGGCTATGCTCCCAACGAGCATATGCCCGTCGTGGCCACGACCTTTGCCTCCGAGGTGTCCTGGTTTATGCAGCCGCTCTACACGCTGCGCGACCGCTGCACGGCCGTCTGCTGGTCCATCGCGCACTTCTTCCAGAAGCTCACCGGTGTTGCCGAGGCTGTGGAGCCCGTACCCGACAAGGTTCTCGTCGATGCCCCGCATAAGGGTGTCGAGAAGCTCGCCGACCTCGCGACTAAGCTCGAGGGCGGCAACTACAGCATCTATATCTGCTACATCGTCGCGGCACTCGTGGTGTTCCTCGTGCTCGCCGTGCAAATGGGTTAAGGAGGGGAGAGCATGAACAACATCGTACTTGCCGTTCTGCAGGGCGTGGTCGTTATGGCCGTCGCGCCGTTCTTCTCCGGTCTCGGTCGCGTGATCCGCGCCAAGATGCACAACCGTCGCGGCCCCAGCATCATGCAGGACTACCGCGACCTGGCCAAGCTCTTTGCGCGCCCCGAGTCCCAGAGCGAGGACGCGAGCTTTGCGCTGCGCATTATGCCGCCGCTGTTCTTCGCCGTCGCCTTTATGCTCGCGATGGGCCTGCCGCTCTTTACGGCACAAAGCCCCATCCCGGTCTTTGGTGACGCCATCACCATCATGTACAGCCTGGCGCTCGCCCGCTTCTTCTTCGCCCTCTGCGGTGTGGATTCGTCCAACGCCTACGCCGGTATCGGCGGCGTCCGCGAGCTGCTCATGAGCGTGCTCATCGAGCCGTCCATGCTGCTGGCGCTGTTTGCCGCCGCCCTGGTGTGCGGCTCCACCGACATCGCCACCATGGGTCAGCACATCATGACGGGCGCCGTCGACGCGCCGGTCGCCGTGATTCTCGCCGGCATCGCCTTTGCGATCGCCTGCTACATGGAACTCGGCAAGCTGCCGTTTGATCAGGCCGAGGCCGAGCAGGAGCTTCAGGAAGGTCCGCTCGCCGAGCTTTCCGGCCCGTCGCTTGCGATGGCAAAGCTCGCCATGTCCATGAAGCAGGTCCTGGTCGTCGCCTGGTTCTGCGCGATCTTCGTCCCCTGGGGCGAGCCCGCGACCGTGGGCGCTGCCGCCGTTCTGGGCGCGGTCATCTTCCTGGTGAAGTGCCTGATCGACTTTGTCGTGTGCGGCGTGATCGAGAACTCCTGCTCGCGCTCGCGTTTTAAGGTGCTTGGCAATCAGACCTGGGCCGTTGTGGGCATCGCCGTTCTGGCGTTTGTCTTCGTGGTCGTAGGCGTGTAGGAGAAGGGAGAAACAATGTCATTTGCAGTCAGTCTGCCCCTTCTCGGCTTGGTCGCTATCGCGGCCCCGATGGTGGCCTCGGTGCTCGTCGCCCTGTTCCCCCGTCCGTACGCCAAGTGGTTCAGCGTTTTGGGTGCCGCCGTCTCGACGGTCTGCACCATCGCCCTCGCCGCGAATTTCGCTGGCGCCGGCATGCCCGACACGCAGGTCCCCCTGATCTCGTTTGGGCAGACCCTCGTTATGGGATTCACCTTCGATCGCATGAGCACGCTGCTCGCGCCCGCCTTTGTGGGTATCGGCCTGCTTGTCGTGATCTATTCGATTCCCTATATGAGCGTGAATAACCGTGAGCATCCCGATGCGCCGCGTCGTCGCTTCTACGCGTACCTCGCGACCTTCATCGGCGCCATGGCCGGCCTCGTGTACAGCTCGACCCTTTTGGGCCAGCTCGTGTTCTTTGAGATCACGGGTGCGTGCTCTTGGGGCCTCATTAGCTACTACATGACGCCTACGGCCAAGAAGGCCGGCATGAAGGCCCTGATCATTACGCATATCGGTGCGCTCGGCCTGTATCTGGGCGCTGCCATCGTGTTTGCCCACACCGGCACCTTCGCCATTACCGCGATTGCCGGCCTCGACGCCAAGCTCAAGGCTATCGTCCTTTTGCTCGTGCTGTTTGCGGCCTGGGCCAAGTCCGCACAGGTTCCCATGTACATGTGGCTGCCTTCGGCCATGGAGGCGCCGACGCCTGTTTCGGCCTACCTGCATGGTGCCTCGATGGTCAAAGTCGGCGTGTGCGTGTTCGCGCGTGCACTCGTCTCTGCCGGCGAGATTCCCGAGATCGTGGGCTGGGTTGCCATTATCGACGCCATGGTCACCATGCTCTTTGGTTTCCTTATGTACCTGCCGCAAAAGGACATGAAGCGTCTGCTGGCCTTCTCCACGATCGCTCAGCTCTCCTATGTGTTCTTTGGTCTGGGCCTTTCGGTCTTTGGCAGCCAGCTGGCCTTTGATGGCGCCGTGTGCCACATCTTTAACCACGCTTTCGCCAAGACGCTGTTCTTCCTGATCGCCGGTTCGTTCTCCTTTACGCTCGGCACGCGTATGCTGCCCAAGCTTCGCGGCATCGTAAAGAAGTACCCGATCTCGGGCGTGGGCTTTGGTGTCGCGGCACTCGCCATTGCTGGCGTGCCGCCCATGAACACGTTCTTCTCGAAGTTCCAGATCATCGCCGGTGGCTTCTCCGTGGGTGCCGGCAACGTCGCGATCCTGGTGCTCGTGTGCATCATGGTCGCCGAGACCGTCGCCACCTTCGCCTGGTTCCTCAAGTGGATGGGCTATTGCCTGCCCGGCGAGCCGGGCGAAGAGGTCGCTGCGGGAGCCCCGCTTCCCCGCGCGATGGCGTTTGTGTTCATCGTGCTCATCATCATGGTCATCGTCAGCGGCCCGCTTTCGGCCAGCTGGATCGGTTAGGAGGTAGAACGACATGGGTTATTCGATCGTCAACATCCTTGGCGGCCTTCTGATCGTCACGTCCACCATGGTGGTCGTCTCCAAGAACATCAAGCATGCCATCAGCTGGTATGCAGTGCAGTCGCTGGTGCTCGTGGGACTGCTCGCCACGCTCGGTGCCACTACCGGTGCGCAGGAGCTGCTTATGTGGGCCGGATCTGCCTTTATCACCAAGGTCGTCCTGGTCCCTTATATCCTCAACCGCGCATACAAGAAGATGGGTGAGCCGAGCGACGCATCGCTCAAGGCCGGCCTTAAGCCTGCGTGGGCCATTTGCATCATCGCCGTGGAGGTCGCGATCTGCTTTGCCGTCGTGACGCAGATCAGCCTGCCCACGGCCGAGGTCGCAACGCCTGCGCTCGCTATTAGCTTCGCTCACTTCTTTGTGGGCCTCACCTGCATCATCTCGCAGCGCAACATCATGAAGCAGATCTTTGGATACTGCCTTATGGAAAACGGCAGCCATGTGACGCTCGCGCTTTTGGCCCCCACCGCTCCCGAGATCATCGAGATCGGTATCGCCACCGACGCCATCTTTGCCGTCATCATCATGTCCATCGTCGTGCGTCGCATTTGGGACGACTCCCACTCGCTCGATGCGCGCGACCTGTCCGAGCTGAGGGGGTAGTCCATGGAAACGTTGATTCTCGCCCTGCTCGCGACTCCTTTGGTGTTCTCGCTGGTCATGGCGTTTTTGCCCAAGAATACGTCCTATAACGTATTTGCCGGTCTCAACCTGGTCTCCGTCGCAGCCGTCCTGGTGCTGTCGATTATGACGGCCGGTGACGTCCTTACGAGCGGCGAAACCGCGAGCGCTCTTGGCCTGTGGTTTCACCTCGATTCGCTGGGCGCCATCTTTGTGCTGCTCATCGGCTTTATCGGTTTTCTTACGGGGCTGTTCTCGCTGCCCTATGTAAAGGCCGATATCGAGGAGGGCTCCATGCCCGCCGAGCGCGCCAAGCAGTATTTTGCGCTGTTTAGCCTGTTTGTGTTCACCATACTGCTCGCGTGCCTGTCCAACAACATGATCCTCACGTGGGCCGCCGTGGAGGCAACTACGCTTTCCACCGTGTTCCTCGTGGGTATCTACAAGAACAAGACGGCCCTCGAGGCTTCTTGGAAGTATGCGATGGTCTGCACCGCCGGCGTGGCCTTCGGCCTGTTCGGTACGCTGCTGATCTACGCCAACGCCGCCGACGTGATTCCCAACGCCCACGAGGCCGCATTCCTGTCATGCGTGCTGCCGTACGCCGACCAGTTCGACCCGACGCTCATGCGCCTCGCCTTTGCGTTCATCGTGATCGGCTTTGGCACCAAGGCCGGCCTGTTCCCCATGCACACTTGGCTGCCCGATGCCCACTCCCAGGCCTCGAGCCCTGTCTCGGCCCTGCTCTCTGGCGTGCTGCTTAAGTGCGCCATGCTTGTGATCATGCGCTTCTACGGCTTTACCATCCAGGCCGTGGGCGCCGAGTATCCGCAATTTTTGCTGTTGATCGTCGGCACGCTGTCCATTTTGGTGGCGGCACTTTCGATGTTTCGCCAGGACGACCTCAAGCGCCGCTTTGCGTACTCGTCTGTGGAGAACGTGGGCGTTATCGCCCTGTGCCTGGGTATCGGTGGCCCGCTGGGTATCGCCGCAGCCCTGCTGCACTGCGTGTTCCACGGTTTTACCAAGACGCTTGCCTTCTGCGTGTCCGGCAACATCCAGCACGCCTTTGGTACGCGTAGCCTGGCCAAGATCCAGGGTGTCGTCGAGGTTGCCCCCGCAACCGCCGCGCTCGCCATCCTGGCACTGCTCGGTCTTGGTGCCTTCCCGCCCTTTGGCATGTTTATCTCCGAGTTCCTGACTTTTGTCGCCGGTGTTACCGCCGGTCCCATGTGGCTGGTCGTCGTGGTCGCCCTCGGTCTTACCGTGGCCATCTCCGCGCTCACCCGCATCGCGCTCAAGTCGGTATTCGGCCATGCGCCCCAGGGCATGGGCAAGCATGAGGCCCCGGCGCTCATGCTTATCCCCGAAATCATCCTGGCTGTCATGATCTTGTGGTTTGGCATCGCCACCCCGCTGCCTCTCGTGCACGGTGTGGAGACCGCGACCGGCATCGTGCTCGAGCAGAGCACCGAGGAACTTCACGCGACGCCGATGTACCGCGCTGTGTTCGGTACCGAGACCGCTCAGAGCGAGGTGGAGTAACGAATGATTGAAACTGAGAACAAGGTGTATGCCCGTCGCTGCGAGAGCCATGTCGAGGCCCTGCGCCGCGCCGTTCCGGGCTGCATTGAGAAGGTCGAGTGGCAGTGTGAGGACCAGCTGACGATCACCGTCAAGCAGGACAAGCTGCCCGAGGCCGTCCACTACCTGTATTACGAGCGCTATGGCTGGATTCCCGTGATCATCGGCAACGACGAGCGCAGCCTGTGCGGCCGTTACGCCGTGTACTACGTCATCTCCATGGAGGGGGAGGACCCCGGCTGGGTTACCGTGCGCACCGAGGTCGATCCCGCCAAGATGACGTTCCCGTCCGTGACGCCGTTCGTCCCCGCCTGCGTGTGGGGCGAGCGCGAGCTGCGCGACATGTTCGGCCTGATCCCCGAGGGCCTGCCCGATCGTCGCCGCCTGGTGCTGCCCGACGACTGGCCCAGCGGCCTGTACCCGCTGCGCAAGGACTCCATGGACTACCGTTTCCGTCCCGCTCCTGCGAGCGACATGGAAAACTACGAGTTCTTGGCCGACACCAAGGGCAAGGAGACGACGCTCGTTCCCATGGGACCGCTGCACATTACCTCCGACGAGCCCGGACACTTCCGTCTGTTCGTTGAGGGCGAGACGATCGTCGACGCCGACTACCGTCTGTTCTACGTGCACCGCGGCATGGAGAAGGTCGCCGAGACGCGCCTGAACTATGACGCCGTGACGTTCCTCGCCGACCGCATCTGCGGTATCTGCGGCTGCGCCCACTCGGTGGCCTACGCCGAGGCCGTCGAGCGCGCCCAGGGCATTCATGTCCCGCCGCGCGCCCAGTACATCCGCGCCATCATGCTCGAGGTCGAGCGCCTGCACTCGCATCTGCTCAACATTGGCCTGGCGTCGCACTACACGGGCTTCGACTCCGGCTTCCAGCAGTTCTTCCGCGTCCGCGAGAAGTCCATGGACCTGGCCGAGAAGCTCTCCGGTCACCGCAAGACCTACGGCCTCAACGTGATCGGCGGCGTGCGTCGCGATATCCTGGCCGAGCAGAAGCTCTCCACGCTCACGACCATCCACCAGCTGCGCTCCGAGGTTCAGGAACTCGTCGACGTGCTGCTCTCCACGCCCAACTTCATTGAGCGTACGAGCGGTATCGGCATCTTGGACCGCAAGATCGCACGCGACTTCTCGCCGGTCGGCCCGCTCATGCGTGGCTCGGGCTATGCCCGCGACGTGCGCTTTGACCATCCCTTCGACGGCTACGCCGATCCGGACGTCCAAAAGATGCACGCCGCCACGGCCGACACCTGCGATGCCTTCGGCCGTACCGCCGTCCGCATCCAGGAGGTCTACGATTCGATCGACATGATCGAGACCATGCTCGAGAACTGCCCGTCGGGCCCCATCCTTACCACGGATTGGGAGTACACCCCGCACAAGTACGCCATCGGTGCCACCGAGGCGCCGCGCGGCGAGGATGTGCACTGGGCCATGCTCGGCAACAACCAGAAGTGCTACCGCTGGCGCGCCAAGGCGGCCACGTACAGCAACTGGCCGGTCCTGCGCTACATGTTCCGCGGCAACACCGTGGGCGACGCGGCGCTGATCGTCGGCTCGCTCGACCCGTGCTACTCCTGCACCGATCGCGTGACGGTGACCGATGTCGCCGCCAAGCGCGACCACGTGCTCGACAAGGAGCAGTTCGAGAACGTCTGGCGCGACAAGTCGCCGCTTGCGGGTGAGGGCACCATGGCCGCTCCGCTCGATGAGGAGGCGCTCTAATATGCTGAAGCTTTGGAAGGTTAACGCCAAGGCCGGCGACGCGACGGTCAAGTACCCGTTTGCGCCGTTCCCCACCAACAAGGACATGCGCGGCAAGCCCGAGCACAATGCCGAGCTCTGCATCGCCTGCGGTGCCTGCGGCGTGGCGTGCCCGGCCGATGCCATTCGCATGGACACCGACCTTGCGGCCGATACCATCACCTGGTCGATCGACTACGGCCGCTGCATCTTTTGCGGTCGTTGCGAGGAAGCCTGCCCCATGGAGGCCATCAAGCTCACCGAGGAGTTTGAGCTGGCCGTCATGAGCAAAGACGACCTCACCAGCAAGAGCGTCTACACGCTCGAGCACTGCTCGCGTTGCGGCAAGCCGTTTGCCCCGCACAAGGAGATCGACTACGCCAAGCGCCTGCTGCAAAAGACCGGCGGCATGGAGGCCATCCAGGCCGCCCGTACCGTCGGTATGTGCCAGGAGTGCAAGCGCGAGCTCGACGCCCTGCGCGCCGCCTCGGCCGTAAAGACCGGCAACGCTGCCGGCATGGCTGCCAACGAGACGCTTGCGTCCGGTGAGCCCCAGGGCCCCGGCATGGAGTATCTGGGCGGCCACGGCGTGAACCCGGAGTATATCGACCGCGAGCTCAACCCCGATGCGCCCGAGATTCCTGCCGGTCCTGCGCCGGTCGAGGGCATCATCATGGATTTTGATACGAAGGAGGAGTAACCATGGCCGAACCCACGCTTTTGCCCGAGCGGCTTCAGTACCGCCCGACCAAGATCGAGCTCGACGAGAGCATTGAGAAGGCCAAGGCGACCCTTCTTAAGAAGATCAAGCGCTCGGTGTACGTCTACCGTGTTGACTGCGGCGGCTGCAACGGCTGCGAGATCGAGATCTTCGGTTCCATCACGCCCGTCTTTGACGTCGAGCGCTTTGGCATCAAGGTCGTGCCCTCGCCCCGTCACGCCGATGTGCTGCTGTACACCGGCGCCGTGACGCGTGCCATGCGCATGCCGGCCCTGCGCGCCTTTGAGGCTGCACCCGATCCCAAGATCGTGGTGTCCTACGGCGCGTGCGGCTGCACCGGCGGCATCTTCTACGATAACTACTGCGTCTGGGGCGGCACGGACAAGATTTTGCCGGTCGATGTCTATATCCCCGGCTGCCCGCCCAGCCCCGCGCAGACCGTCTACGGCTTTGCCATGGCGCTCGGTCTGCTGGACCAAAAGCTCCATGCCGAGACCACGGTGGAGGCCGCCGGCGAGCAGGCCGATATCCTGCACCCCGGCGTGCCGTACAAGCTGCGCGTGGCCATCGAGCGCGAAGCTCGCGCCATGAGCGGCTACCGTTACGGCCGCGACCTGGCCAATGAGTTTATGGATACGCTCGAGGGCGCGCCCAAGGGCGATATCCGCGGTGCCATGGCGCTGCTCATCGATAAGCAGGACGATCCGCGCCGCGTCGAGGTGTACTCGGCGCTGCAGGATCTGGTGCTGGCTGGAGGTCGCTAGATGGAGCTCACGGACCGCTCTGGTTACTTTGCGGGCCCCGGTATGCTCGGCGGCTCTTTTGGCGATGCCTCGCGCGCAAGCGACGAGGCCGCCGAGGGCGTCGCCGACCCCTGCCTGGGCCATACGCCCGACCAGGTGGTCTTCTACGAGCTCACGCGTAAGTTTGTGGAGACCGAGGAAGACGTTCCCCAGGAGGCCTGCGACGTGCTGTACTACACGCTCGCCGTGGGCCACCACACCGGCGTGCTCGATTGCTTTGAGCCGCGCCTGTCGGTGCCGGTGGATGTGTTCTATTCGCTCGTCGACGCGCTGCCGGAGGGGGAGGCCAAGACCAAGTTCGAGGCCATCCGTTCCTTTGGCGAGTGCCAGCTTGACAAGGCGGCGGTGCCGTCGCTGCTCGAGGCCTGCGATGCGCTGCTCGACGAGCGCGGTTTTCGCGGGTCGGCCAAGGCCGGCATCTCGGTGTTCGATGACGACTTTGGCCTGCATGCCCAGCAGGTCGCGTTCTTAATGAAGTTTCGCGATCTGGTTGAGCGCGTGCGCGATGTGTCGGGCGTGTATCTGACGGGGAGGCTGCAGTAATGGGTTGCGTTGTGGATGGCCGCGTGAACGGCGCCCCGTTTGCGGGTATCGTGCTCACGGCGGGAAGCGTGCTGCGTGCCGACGATGCCGCCGGCCCCGTGCTCTCCAAAAAGATGGAGGACGCGCCCATCGCCGGTTGGTACACCATCGACGGCGGGCAAACGCCCGAGGATGACATCATCGAGGTCAAGCGCGAGCGTCCGCCGCGTTTGGTTTTGGTCGATGCCGCCGACATGGCGCTGCCCGTCGGTTCCATCCGCTTGCTCGACAAACGTGACGTGGCCCGCAAGTCGATGTTCACCACGCATTCGCTCCCTTTGTCGATTCTGATCGAAGAGATTGAGCAATCGTGCGAAGATATCGTCTTCATAGGGATTCAGCCGGGCGATACGGAGTTCTACAACCCCATGTCCCCGGAGGTCTTTGAGGCCGTCGACGCCGTGTACGACGCCGTGGCCGCCAACGACTTTTCCCACTTTGTCCGCTTGGGGCAAGAGCAGTAGGAGCACTTGTTCCATTTTGTTAGGAAAGAAGTGATTGACATGGCAGATTCCAAGGTGGAGTATCCCACTCCCGATTGCCTGGCGCCCGCCGCGATCGAGGCCAAGACCGAGGCCGCCGGCGTGACCAAGGCTAACCTGCCGGTCGCTAAGGCCTTTCTGTTGGCAATGTTCGCCGGCGCGTTCATCGCCTTCGGCGGCCTGTTCTTTACGGTGTTTTTGAGCGACGGCACGCTGGGCTGGGGTGCCCAGCGCGTCGTGGGCGGCCTGTGCTTTTGCCTGGGCCTGGTGCTGGTGCTGGTGTGCGGTGCCGAGCTGTTTACCGGTAATTCGCTTATGGTCTGCGCGCTCAAGAGCAAAAAGATCACCCTGGTCCAGATGCTCAAGGCTTGGGTCGTCGTATGGGTCGGTAACTTTGTCGGTGCCCTGTTCATCGTCTTTTTGGTGTACATGGCCGGCATTTACAAGCTCAACGGCGAGGCGGTCGCCAATTCCATGGTGAGCGTCGCCGCCGGCAAGGTGACAATCGACTGGGTGACGATCTTCTTCCGCGGCATCCTGTGCAACATCTTTGTGTGCCTTGCCGTGTGGATTGGTACCGCCGGCAAGACCGTGGTCGATAAGGTTGTGGGCATTCTGCTGCCCATCGCCGCCTTTGTGGCCTGCGGTTTTGAGCACTGCGTTGCCAACATGTACTTTTTGCCCATGGGTGCCGTGATGCATGCATGCGGCTACGGTGCCGACGTCGCCGGCGCCGATGCACTCAACGCCGCGGGCATTGCGTTTAACCTGTCCGCCGCCACGCTGGGCAACATCGTGGGCGGCGCGGTTCTGGTCGCGCTCGGCTACTGGTTTATCTACGCTAAGAAGTCCGAGGCGTAAGGTACCGTCTGTTTGACGTTGGGCCTCCCGCGGGGCGTTGCCGTGCGGGAGGCTTTTTGGGTCTGGGGGCTCGTTGCCGGGCTTTTGGCCTGTTGTGTTTGGCTTGTGAAAGGGGTAATCGAGATGGCATCTGCTGTGAAGCGTGACGGTCGCGCCGTGGTGACCACATGCGGGGGATGCTATGCCGATTGCGCCTTTGCGGCACGAGTTGAGGACGGTCGCGTGGCGGCCGAGTTGCCGGTGCCAGGGCATCCGTGCGCGGCGCGTGCCCTGTGTGCCCGCGGACGGCATCGCCTGGCAATGCCGTTTGACGAGCGCGACCGCATTGTGCACCCCATGTGCCGACGAGCTGATGGCTCGGGGTTTGATGCGATTTCGTGGGACGAGGCGTTTGCTCAGATTGCCGAGTGCCTTTTGGGGATTGTTGACGGGCATGGTCCGCGCGCGCTGGGCATGACGCTCGGCGTGCCCTCGTTCGACCGTTACTGGGCGTATCGTTTTATGCATGCGCTGGGCTCGCCCAACGTATACGGTGCCGACGGTGCCTGCGAGGTAAGCAGACTTACCGGCTGGGAGCACAGTCTGGGCTACAGCCCCGCCTCCGACCTGGCGCATACCGATTGCATCATGTATCTGGGGCGCTCCATTGTCGATTCGTCGACGATGGGGGCCGTTGATGCGCTCAACGATGCCCGTCGACGTGGGGCTAAGATTATCGTGGTTGACCCCCGGCGCAGTGGCTCGGCTGCGCTTGCCGACCGCTGGCTGCGCGTACGTCCTGGATGCGATCTGGCGTTGCTGCTGGGTATCGCACATGTGCTGGTAGCCGAAGACCTGTACGATCACGAGTTCGTGGACCGCTACGCCACAAGCTTTGACGAGCTGGCGCAGGCGGCCAGTGCTTGGACACCCGAGTGGGCCGAATCGATGTGCGACGTGCCGGCCGCAGAGATTGTCGCCACGGCGCGCGATCTCGCTGCCGCCGCGCCTGCCGCTGTGGTGGATGCGGGTTTTCATGGTGGCATCGGCATCGCGTATGCCAATAGCACCCAGACCGCACGCGCTATCTGCTTGGTCGATGTGCTGCTGGGCTGTATTGGACATGCGGGTGGCGCGCTCAATCCGCCCACACCGCTTTCACTGGGCGACCTCGATCCCACTCGCTTTGCGACGCCGCCGGTGCCGCGCGAGCCCAAGCTGGGGTCCGAGCGCTATCCACTGGTCGATCCGGTGCGCGGACTGTGCACGACCATCGGTCAGTCGATTCTTGCCGGCGATTTGCGTGGGCTCATCGTCTATGCCAGTAACCCCGGTGCGGGCTATGGCAATGCACAGGCTTGGTTGGGTATTTTGCAGCAGCTCGACTTGCTTGTGACGATTGATATTCGTTGGTCCGAGACGGCGCGTGCTTCTGACTTCGTGCTGCCCGACGTGACGTATCTGGAGGCCGACCGCGGTGTGGGCACGGTCGTGGGCGTCAACGATTCGCGCGTGTTCTACCGCAACGCCGTGCTGCCCGTGCAGCATGACGGCACACGTCCCGGTCGGGAGATTTTTGCCGGTCTGGCGCAGGCGTGTGGCGTGGGCGAGTATTTCCAGTTTACGTCTGACGATCTGACGGCTGCCCAGGTGGCGCCTTTTGGGATCGATCTGGACGAGCTCAAGGAGCGCGGCTGGGCCGATACGGGCGTGGCGCTGCCGTCGCGCACGGGTGAGCCGGTGATTCCGCTTGCCGGCGGCAAAATTGCGCTGGCAAGCGACGTATGGGAACGAGTCGGCATGGGTCGTGTGCCCAACTGGATTGCGCCCATTGTGGAGCCCGGCCCGGGGATGTTTCGCCTCATTAGTGGCAACCGTCCCTTTGAGTCGCACACCTCGCGCAGGCTTGCGGCTCAAGGTGCCGCCGAGGCTGGATCGGACCTGGATGCCGTGCAGATGAATGCCGATGCTGCTGCGCACATGGGCATCGCCGACGGCGAGATCGTCGAGCTCGTGAGCGATATGGGCCGCGACCGCGTGCGCGTGGAGACGACGCCCTATCTGCATCCGGCGTGCATCTTCACGTCGGCCGCCCCCGGCGGGCGTTCGCTTGGCGCCGATGTCGGTGGCGCTCAAGCCTTGGGCGTGGGCCCGCTCGACCATACGCCGTTGCGTTGGGATCCGTTGACAGGTGCCGCGCTCACCCAGGAAAACGCCGTTCGCGTGGAAAAGATCACGGAGCACGTGGATAATAACGATTGATTGACTCAGCCGATCGAATTGGCTGATAGTTTGACGTTCGAACGATTGATTCACCTTTGGTTTTGAAAGGCCGCACATGAGCGATAGCCAGAACATGTCCGATGAGGTGCGCGCCCGTCTGCGTGCCATTCCTTCCGTCAACGAGCTGCTCACCGAGTGGCCGGTGGTGAAGGCGGCAGGGGAGACCTGCGACGCGGTGGTCCATGCCGCCGTCACGGCCGAGCTTGACGAGGAGCGCGCCGCCATTCGCGCCGGCGCCGCCCCGCGTTCCAAGCGTGACCTGGCTTCGGCTATCGAGTGGCGTGCGCACCGCTCCGCGCTGCCGAGCCTGCGCCCAGCGGTTAATGCCACGGGTGTGGTCATCCATACCAACTTGGGTCGCGCCCCGCTCGCGGAGTCGGCCGCCAAGGCCGTGGCCGAGGTCGCGCGCGGCTACAGCACGCTCGAGTACAGCGTGGACACCTGTTCGCGCGGTTCGCGCAAGGAGCACGCCGCGCAGCTGATCCGCTCACTCACCGGTGCCGAGGACGCGCTCGTGGTCAACAACAATGCCGCCGCGGTGCTGCTGGTGCTTGCCACCCATGCCGCGGGCAAAGAGGTTATCGTCAGCCGCGGCGAGCTTGTCGAGATTGGCGGCAGCTTCCGCATCCCCGATGTCATGGCGGCCTCGGGCGCCAAGCTCGTCGAGGTCGGCGCCACCAACCGCACGCACCTGGCAGATTATGAGCAAGCTATTACGCCCGATACGGCCATGATCCTCAAGGTTCATCCTTCCAATTATCGCATCGAGGGTTTTCACGAGGAAGTGGGCTCTCGGGAGCTCGCCGCACTGGCCCATAAGCACGGCCTGCTGTTCTATGAAGATCAGGGGTCGGGCGCGCTGTTGCCCGACGACATCTTGGTGCGCGGAGGCGAAGAAACCACGCCGGCTTCGGTTTCGGCAGGGCTCGATTTGGTGTCGTGCTCGGGCGATAAACTTCTCGGTGCAGCACAGGCGGGCATTATCATGGGCCGTCGTGACCTGGTTCAGGCCTGTGGGTCACATCCGCTTATGCGCGCCCTGCGCCCGGGCAAACTGGCCCTGTCGGCGCTCGAGGCCACGCTGCGTATCTACATGGATGGCGCCGATGTTGCCCATCGCGATATTCCGGTGCTCAGCATGCTTACGCTTCCGCAGACCCATTTGGAGCGACGTGCCCGCAAGCTGCGCGATCGTATGGTCGCCGGTCTCGACAAGGCCGGTTGCCTGTGCGCCGTTCAGGTGGAGATCGTCGAGGAGTCGTCGACTCCCGGCGGCGGTTCGCTGCCTACCGTCGAGCTGCCCACCATGTGCGTTGCCGTGCGTCTTGTCGATGAGCGTCTTTCCGTTGACGCACTCAAGCGCTCACTCGTCCAAGATTTCGACACGCCGGTCGTCACGCGCGCCTCGCACGATCGCATTTTGTTTGACGTCCGTACGCTCGTGGGCGACCGCGATATCGAGACGGCGGCGTCGACGCTTGCCGCATGCGTTGAGAAGGCGATTGCTCGATGAGTGAGGTTCAGGCGCTGGTGGAGTGTCCCGTTATCGTTGGCACGGCGGGCCACGTTGACCACGGTAAGTCGGCACTGATCGAGGCGCTGACCGGCAAGAATCCTGATCGCCTTGAGGTCGAGCGTCGCCGCGGCATGACGGTGGAGTTGGGCTTTGGCGAGCTGGCGCTGCCGAGTGGCAAGATCGTCGGCCTTGTCGACGTGCCGGGCCATGCGCATTACTTGCGCGCCATGGTGCAGGGTGCCACGGGCATCGACGTTGCCGTGCTGGTGGTCTCAGCCGTCGAGGGCGTGATGCCGCAGACCCGCGAGCACGTGCATGTGCTGGAGCTGCTGGGCGTCACGCATATGGTGGTGGCGCTGACGATGTGTGACCTGGCCGATGCCGAGATGACCGAGCTTGCCGAGCTCGATGTCGATGACTTTTTGTCGGGTACTGTGTTTGCGGGCGCGCCAATTGTGCCCGTGTCGTCTAAGACGGGCGAGGGGATTGACGGGCTGCTTGCGGTGCTCGACGAGCAGGTGGGTGTCTGCTGGGATACCTGTCGCGAGCGTGCCGAGCGGAGCGATGCCGCGCCGCGCCTGCCGATTGACCGCTGCTTTACGATCAAGGGCGCCGGCACCGTCGTGACGGGAACGCTGCACGATGCGCCGGTTGCGGTGGGCGATGAGCTCGTCGCGCTGCCGTCGCGCACGGTCTGCCGCGTACGCGGGATCCAGGTGCATGGCGACACGCAGCAGGCGTTGCCCGGTCAGCGTGTGGCGCTCAACTTGGTGGGCGATGCTGTCGCCGCGCTCGATCGCGGCGAGATGCTCGGCGTGGAGGGCCGTTTTGGCCAGACGCTGCGCTTTATGATGACGTTTACCTACCTGGGCCGCGAGGGCGCTAAACCGCGTGTGCTCGAGTCGGGCGCGCGCGTGCATGTGATGGCGGGTACGGCCGAGGTTGTCGGCCGCATCATGCTTATGGAGGGCGAGGCCCCCATGGCGGTGGGCGAGACCCGTAATGTTCAGGTGCGCTTGGAAAACTCGCTGCCGCTACGTGCCGGGGACCATGTCGTGGTGCTGTCCTATTCGCCCGTGATGCTCATTGGCGGCGGGCGCGTGCTGCTTTCGCGCTGCCGTCGCTCGCGCGAGCTTGCCGAAGGAGAGCGTGCGCTGTATGCGGCGATCGAGTCCGGCGATATCGCGGGCGGTGTGGGCGCTTGGCTGGTGCTGCA
Source organism: uncultured Collinsella sp. (assembly GCA_959027945.1). Classification (GTDB taxonomy): domain Bacteria; phylum Actinomycetota; class Coriobacteriia; order Coriobacteriales; family Coriobacteriaceae; genus Collinsella. The sequence continues at coordinate 12,084 of CAUFRO010000011.1, read as the reverse complement.
GACGTTGCCGGTTACGGCGGTTGATGTTGCCGCGGCTTTGGATCTTGGCGTCGGCGAGGTCGATACTGCACTGCGCGTGTTGGTGACGAAGGGCGCTGCTCGCGCGCTTGCTGGCTCGGATGGCTCGCTGTATGCAGATGCTTCCGTGCTCGACGCCGCGATGAATGCACTGGCGGCGACCCTGTCAGCCATGCATGCGGCGGCTCCCAAGGAGACGGGCTTTACGCCCGGTGCCGTTGCCCATGCTGCGTGGCCTGCCGCTGATGAAGCCGTTGCCGCGGCTCTGATTGCCGAGGGCTGCTCGCGTGGCGTGTGCGCCGCCGAGGGCGCCGAGGTATTCGATCCGCATTCGGCCGCCGCGGCGGCACGCGTGGTGCGAGAGGCTTGCGAGCGCATCGTCGCGCTGCTTGACGAGGCCGGCTTGGATGCACCGGCGCTTCCCGAGGTGGGCGAACAGCTGCAGCTCGGCCGCGACACCATGACGCGTGCCCTGCGCGAGCTTTCCCTCAACCGCGCAATCGTTAAGGTCGAGCGCGACGTTGCCCTGTCCGCTGCTGCCGAGGCCCATGCGCGTGAGCTCGTCGCCGCCGCCATTGAGGCGGCCGGCGGCGCTGCCACCACGAGCGTGCTGCGCGAGGCCCTGGGCGTGTCGCGCAAACGCGCCATCAGCATCTTGGAGCACCTGGATGCCGTGCGCTTTACGGTGCTCGACAAGGATGCCGGCGGCCTGCGCTCCCTGCGCTAGGCCGGTTACCCGCTCCCGCCTCCTCAGTTGCGGTGAAATAGTTCCTGTTTTTGGGGTCTTGCAGCCTAAGTAAGAACTATTCCACCGCAACTTCTTGCTTGTCTATTTGGGATGGGGCCCGCTCGGTTTGGTAAAATACCGCCGCACTTGGGAACGGATGGGCTCCGGTGGGCTCCGCGGTCCTCAAAACCGTTGCGAGGCGTGCAAAACGTCTTGGATGTGTTCGATTCACATACGTTCCCGCCATACGCTACCAGCGCTTTTGTGCTCGCGGTCTTGCTGCGTGCCGCAAAGGCGCTGTTTTGTTTTTGCATGGGTTTGCCGTGCCGCCCGCTTTATCGGCGACGGTATTTGGCTTCGTGCGTCGAGTTTTGAGCATACCGATGGGGGTGGTTTGCCGTATGACTACCGTAAGACGGGCCGATCTTTCTTGTGTCGTTCAAGCGGGCGGGATGTCGTCGCGCATGGGCTGCGATAAGGCGCGCATGGCGTTTTGCGGTGAGCCGCTCATCGAGCGCGTGCTGGGTCGGCTGGCGCCAGTTGCCGGCGAGCTGGTCGTGACGACGTCGCGCCCCTGCGAGCTTGCCTACCTTGAGGAGCTTATGTTTGATGGCCTGCGCCCCCGCGTGGTGATGGACGTCGACGGTCCCGCCGGTGCCATGCGCGGCATCGCGAGCTCGTTGGCCGCGGCGCGATTGCCGTTCGTGGCGATCGTCGCTTGCGATATGCCGTTTGTCTCGCCGGAACTCATCGGCGCGCTCGCCGATCGTGTTGAGGCTGAGGCGCTCGACGTGTGCGTGCCGCGCGAGGAGCGTGGCATTGAGCCGCTTTGCGCCGTCTGGCGCCGTGACGCATGTGCGCCAGTTGCCCAAGAGCTGCTCTCCTGCGACCGCCAACGCATTCGCTGCCTGATCAATCGCGTTCAGGCTGGTTATATAGATGAACCGCAGATCGTTAAGGCCGCGGGCTCGACGCTCTGCTTCGAAAACGTCAATACGCCCGAGGAGTTTGCGGCGGCCGAGTTACTCGCCTAGACGATTGGAGTTGCCATGTCTCACGATATTTGTCCCGACACGGGAGAGCCTTGCACTTGCGATGGTTCCGAGCCCTGTACCTGCGGCTGCGGTGGCTGTGGACATACTGCGGAAGAGGAAGCGGACGCCGCGGCGTATCGCGAGGCACATCGCGAAGGCCCGTCCGGTGATGCCCTCGACCACGAGCGCAAGATTATCGTTTCGTTCGACAGCACCTTCGATGTGATGGAGTGCGAGCAGCTTTGCCTGGATGCCGGCGTGCCCGGGCGCATTATGCCTTTGCCCGGCTCCATTACCGCAGGTTGCGGCCTGTGCTGGGCCATGCCGTTCTCGGGCGATGCGCTCGCCGCCTTCCGCGCCGCCACCGAGGGCCGCATAACCCCTGCCGACTACCATCAGCTCGTCCTCTAACCACCAACACCACCACAAAGGTGCCCAATGTGGTGGTTTGGAACATGTGGACGAAACAGCTTCGAAACACGCGATTTGCGCGTTGGGCACTCAAAAACGCTTCTACCTGCATCGTAATCAAAACGAAACATCTGCTCGTCGGCTTATGCGAAACTTCGCTGCAACAGTGCGATATTATCCATACTCGATAAAGCTCGCGGCGCATGGGGCGCCTCGAACGACACTTTTCTTTTCCATCAATTGGAGGAAGCATGAGCTACACGCAGAAAGTTCTCGAAGAGCTCAAGGCCCGCTATCCCGAGCAGCCTGAGTTCATCCAGGCCGCGACCGAGATTCTCGGCACCATCCAGCCGGCGCTCGACGCCCATCCCGAGTACGAGGAGGCCGCCCTGCTTGAGCGCCTCGTCGAGCCCGAGCGGATCGTCATGTTCCGTGTCCCCTGGGTCGACGACCAGGGCAAGGTTCAGGTCAACCGCGGTTACCGCGTCGAGTTCAACTCTGCCATTGGACCCTACAAGGGCGGCCTGCGCTTTAACCCGACGGTCACTCTGGGTATGCTCAAGTTCCTGGGCCTGGAGCAAATCCTCAAGAACAGCCTGACCACCCTTCCCATGGGCGGCGGCAAGGGCGGCTCCGACTTTGACCCCAAGGGCAAGTCCAACAACGAGATCATGCACTTCTGCCAGTCCTTCATGACCGAGCTCTATCGCCACATTGGCCCCAACACCGACGTTCCCGCCGGCGATCTGGGCGTTGGCGGCCGCGAGGTTGCCTACCTGTTCGGTCAGTACAAGCGCCTGACCAACGAGTGGACCGGCGTCCTTACCGGCAAGGGCCTCTCCTTTGGCGGCTCGCTCGCCCGTACCGAGGCCACCGGTTACGGTCTGGCCTACTTTGTGGACGAGTACCTCAAGAGCCGCGGCGACTCCTTCGAGGGCAAGAACGTCGTCGTTCACGGCTCCGGTAACGTCGCCATCTACGCGGTCCAGAAGGTCTCCCAGCTCGGCGGCAAGGTGCTGGCCTGCTCCGACACCCATGGCTGGGTCGAGGATCCCGACGGCATCGACTACACCGTGCTCGAGCATGTCTACAACAAGAAGCGCTCCGGCCACGACAAGGGTGTCACGCTCGCTATGTACGTTGACGAGAAGCCCAACGCCGTGTGGCACGAGGGCGACGGCCGCGGCGTGTGGCAGCTGCCCTGCGACATCGCGCTGCCCTGCGCTCGCGAGAACACGCTGCTGCTCGAGGACGCCCAGGCGCTCGTCGCCAACGGCTGCAAGGTGGTCGGCGAGGGCGCGAACATGCCCACGACCATCGAGGCCACGACCTACTTCCAGGAGAACGGCGTCGCCTTTATGCCCGGTAAGGCTGCTAACGCCGGTGGCGTGCTCGTGTCCGGCCTTGAGATGAGCCAGAACGCTGAGCACCTGTCCTGGACCTTCGAGGAGGTCGACGGCAAGCTCGAGCAGCTCATGCGTGGCATGTTCCACAACGTGGACGACACCGCCAAGGAGTATGGCCAGGAGGGCAACTTTGTCATGGGCGCCAACATCGCTGGCTTCCTGAAGGTCGCCGACGCCATGCTCGCCCAGGGCGTCTGCTAAATCTTCGCTCGATATAGCATGTGATGAGGCTCCCAGCCATTCCGGCTGGGAGCCTTTTCTATCCCGGAGGACTCCTCATAACTTGCGGTGATATACGGACTGTTAAGCGTCCCAGAACGGCTAATCAGTCCGTATATCACCGCAAGTTATGGATGGGTGGGTGGATTTTGTCCTAAAACGGTGTGCGGCCCCTCGTTTGGTACACTTAAAAGTACTGGACAAGTGGAGAGATGGGGGAGAACGTGCTCAAGTTCGGTACCTACGTCCGTGTTGGAAACGCGGCCGAAGCCTATGAGCTCTTGCAGAAGAACCGCAACAACAAGATTGTGGGCGGTGGCATTTGGATGCGCCTGGGTTCGCGTCGCGTGGCGACGGCGATTGACCTTTCGGCCTGCGGGCTCGATCAGATCGAGGAGACCGAGACCGAGTTTCGCATCGGTGCCATGTGCACCCTGCGCCAGCTCGAGCGCCATGCCGAGCTCAACGTGCTCGTCAACCATGTCTTTGAGTTCGCCGTTCACGATATCGTGGGCGTGCAGCTGCGTAACACCGCCACGGTGGGCGGCAGCATCTACGGTCGCTTTGGCTTCTCGGACGTGCTCTCGGCCTTTTTGGCGCTCGATTCCTATGTTGAGCTGACGGGCGCCGGCCGCGTGCCGCTCGCCGAGTTCGTCGACATGGGTTACGTGCGCGACGTGATCGAGCACATCGTGGTCGTTAAACACGACTACCGTGCGAGCTACGAGGCCGTGCGCAAGGCTGCGACCGACTTCCCCTCGCTCAACGTCACCGCCGCCTGGTGGGACAACACCTGGCACGTCACCGTGGGTGCTCGCCCGCTGCGCGCGACCCTGCTGCAGGGCGAGGCGTGCGGTCTGGTGAACGAGCAGCCTTCCGAGGACGAGCTGCGCGCCTTGGCCGCATCCGTGCGTGCCCTGAGCTACGGCACCAACATGTGGGGCTCGGCCGACTACCGCCGCCGCATCTCGGCTCCGCTAGCGATTCAGGCCGTGCGCCGCGCCGCCGGCATCGAGCTTTCGGCCGCGCTTGCCCGCGAGTTCGAGGGCGTGCAGATTCCTAAGTTTGCCACGGACGAGTATTCCTGCCGCCGCGTGCCCGGCGTCGATTCTAGCGAGGTGCGCTAATGGCTGCCAAACTCATCGATCTTTCCTTTACGCTCAACGGCCGTAAGGTCAAGGTTCAGATTGCCCCCGACACCATGCTCTTTGCGCTGCTGCGTGAGCAGGGCTGCGCGTCGGTGCGCTGCGCCTGCGAGACCACCAACTGTGGCCTGTGCACGGTGTGGCTCGACGGCGACCCGGTGCTGAGCTGCTCGGTTCCCGCCGCGCGTGTCGAGGGCCACACCATCACCACGCTCGAGGGCCTCAAGGCCGAGTCCGAGGCGCTCGCCCGTGCGATGGCTGCCGAAGGCGCTGAGCAGTGCGGTTTTTGCGCCCCCGGCCTCATCATGAACGTGCTGGCGCTTGCCCGCGCCGCCAAGGAGGACCCGAGCCTCGTTGCCACGCGCGAGGAGCTCTCGCGCCAGCTCGCCGGCAATCTCTGCCGCTGCAGCGGCTACGAGAGCCAGCTGCGCGCTATCGTGCGCTTCCTCAACGAGTCCGGCGTGCAGGTTGGCTTTGAGATGCCCGAGCTGCCGGTCAACGACACCAGCTGTGACGGTGTCTCCTACAAGCAGATCACCCACAAGCAGCCCAAGAAGGATTCGAAGGCCTTGCTCGAGGGCCGTCCTGTCTACACGGGCGACATGGTGCCCGCCGGCGCGCTCATCGTTAAGCTCAAGCGCAGCCCGTATGCCCGCGCCAAGATCCGCTCCATCGACACGTCGCGCGCCCTGAAGGTGCCTGGCGTGGTGGGCGTCTACACCTACGAGGACGTGCCCAAGCGCCGCTTTACCATCGCTGGCCAGAGCTATCCGCAGCCGAGTCCCTACGACCGCCTGATCCTTGAGAACCTCGTACGCTACCAAAACGAGGAGGTGGCGATCGTCGCCGCCGAGACTGAGGAGGCTGCCGACAAGGCGCTCAAACTCATTAAGGTCGACTATGAGGTGCTTGAGCCGCTGCTCGACTTTACCAAGGCGCTCGATAACGACATCGTGGTCCACCCCGAGGGCGACGTGACCTTTATGTTCCCGCAGGGCGGCGACGTCCCGCGCAACTTGGTATGCAGCGGCACGAGCGACTTTGGCGACTTGGACGAGGCCTTCGCCCAGAGCGACATCGTCTTTACCCGCACCTACACCAGCCAGGCCACGCAGACCGCGCCCATGGAAACCTTCCGCGCCTTCGCGACGACCGACGCGTTCGGGCGCATCTCGGTGACCACCTCTACGCAGGTGCCCTTCCACGTGCGCCGCATGGTCGCGCAGTCGCTCGATATCCCGCAGTCGCAGGTGCAGGTCATTAAGCCGCGCATCGGCGGCGGCTTTGGCTCCAAGCAGACGGGCTGCTGCGAGATCTTTGTTGCGTTTGTGACCCAGCAGACCGGTCGTCCGAGTTACTGCTGCTACACCCGTGAGGAGACCATCACTGCGGGCAACTCGCGCCACCAGATGCAGATGACCGTTAAGCTGGGCGCCATGAACGACGGTACCATCACGGCCATCGATCTGCACACGCTGTCCAACGCCGGCGCGTATGGCGAGCATGCTACCACGACGATCGGTCTTTCGGGCCACAAGAGCTTGCCCATCTACAACCACGTGAAGGCGAGCCGCTTTAGCTGGGACGCCGTCTACACCAATACCAACCGCGGCGGCGCGTATCGCGGCTACGGTGCCACCCAGGGCCAGTTTGCCGTGGAGAGCGCCGTCAACGAGCTCGCCGATATGCTGCACATGGACCCCGCCGACCTGCGCCTTAAGAACATCGTGCGCGAGGGCGAGATCATGCCGCAGTACTACAACGAGAAGCTCAACGCCTGCGCGCTCGACCGCTGCCTGCTGCGCGCGATGGACATGATCGGTTGGCGCGACAAGCCGCTAGCCATCGACCTGGGCGATCGCGTGCGTGCTCTGGGCTGCGCGCTCACCATGCAGGGCTCGGGCATTTCCAACGTGGATATCGCCGGCATCGACATGCGCCTGGAAGAGGACGGCTTCATTACCATCGGCACCGGCGCCACCGATAACGGCATGGGCGTCGACACGATCCTGGCGCAGATTGCCGCCGAGGAGCTGGGCGTTGAGAGCTCGCTGATCGTGGTGCGCGGCGTGGACACCGACGTTTCGCCGTTCGATGCCGGCTCGTACGCGAGCTCGGGCACGTACGTGACGGGCCTTGCCGCCAAGAACGCCGCAACCGAGCTGCGTGAGAAGATTTGCGCCAAGGCTGCCCAGATGTGGGACGTGGACGCCGCCGACGTGGTCTTCGATGGCCAGTACGTGCGCCTGTCCGACGAGCGTGCCGCGCGCGAGCAGAACCGCTATCTCACGCTGCGCGACTTTGCCAACCTGTGCGTCAAGAACATCGCGGGCGGCGACGCGCTCACCTCGCATGCCTCTGCCTGCCTGCCCGTTTCGCCTCCGCCTTTTATGGCCGGCATTGCCGAGGTCGAGGTCGACAAGGCTACCGGCAAGGTGACTGTGGTGGACTATGCGGCGGCTGTGGACTGCGGCACTGTGATCAATGAGGCGCTCGCGCGCGTCCAGGCCGAGGGCGGCATTGCCCAGGGTATCGGTCACGCGCTCTACGAGATCGTCGAGCACGACGACCGCGGCCGCCTGCGCACCGGTAACTTTATGAGCTACAAGCTGCCCACGCGCCTGGATATCGGCAGTATTCGCGTGGCCTTTGAGCCGAGCTACGAGCCGACGGGCCCGTTTGGCGCCAAGTCGATCGGCGAGGTCGTCATCAACACGCCGCTCGCCGCCGTCGCCTCGGCCGTCGCACACGCCACCGGCCACCAGGTTCGTTCGCTGCCGATCACGCCCGAGAAGGCCCTGCTGGGGGAGTAGACGAGGCGACGCATCCGCCGCTCTTTGCCTAGCCCGGGGAAACTGCAGCCCACTTTTCGACCGAATTGTGGGCTGCAGTTTCCGTTTGAGGCCCTCGGCGGAAAGTGCATCCCGGAATAGGGGCTCAAAACGGGTTGCAGTTTCCGGTTGATGGCTATAGCGGAAGCCGCATCCCATTCCGAGGCCCCAAGCTGGGACACGCTTTCCGGCGCATGGCCAGCACCGCCAGACTGCCGAGTCGCACCGAAGTTGCGGTGGAATAGTTCCTGTTTTGGAGGACTGGAGCCCCAAACAGGAACTATTTCACCGCAACTTATGAGATGGGATGCCTTGCGCTCGTGGTGAGGTCGTGAGCTAAAAACGTGTGCGTGCGCTTGCCGTTCGTATCTGCTATCATTCCTAGTCTGTGCGCTCATGCGGGCGTGGCGGAATTGGTAGACGCGCCAGATTTAGGTTCTGGTGGGATTCCCGTGAAGGTTCGAGTCCTTTCGCCCGCACCAACGCATCTGCGTCGGCCCTGGCCGTCGCGACACTTTGTTGCATAAAGGTACCAGCACCTCAGATAAGCTGGGCAGTATGAGGAGGAACGTGTTGAACATCACCGCTTCTGACGTCAAGGACGCCAAGCTCACCGCTACGGTCACCATCCCGGCCGCCGACGTCGACGCCGCGATCAAGAAGGCCTACAAGGACACCGCCAAGAAGTACCGCTTCCCGGGCTTCCGCGCCGGTAAGGCCCCCCGTCCGGTCATCGACTCCGCTCTTGGCGCCGAGGCTACCCTCGCTCAGGCCACCAACGACCTGATCGCCGCCAACGAGCCCGCCGTCCTCAACGAGCTGGACATCGTCCCCACCAAGAGCGGTGACTACAAGGAGCTCGACCTCGCCAAGGATCACGAGGACTACACCTACACCGTCGAGTTCTCCCTGCGTCCCGCCGCTGAGCTCTCCTCCTTCGACGCCGTCGAGATCGAGATGCCCCCTGCGGAGGTCACCGAGTCCGAGATCAACAACCAGGTCGAGATGCTCCTCAACTACCGTGCCACCTTCGAGGACGTCGAGGGTCGCGCCGTCGAGGCCGAGGACTACGTCACCGTCGACCTCAAGGCCGTCGAGAACGCCGACAACTTTGCCGCCGAGGGCCGTATGCTCATCGCCGGTAGCGACAGCAACCCCAAGGAGTTCAATGAGGCCCTGATCGGCGCTAACGTTGACGACGTCAAGACCGTCACCTGGACCGACGAGGTCGAGGAGGGCGAGGAGGCCGAGACCCACACCGTCGAGGTCACCGTCAAGGGCATCAAGGTCCGCAACACCCCCGAGCTCACCGACGAGCTCGTCAAGTCCGACTTTGGCTTCGACAGCATCGACGCTATGCGCGACGCCATCAAGATCGAGATCGAGCAGGACAAGGCTTCTCGCCTTCCGGCCGAGAAGGAGAACCGTTGCGTCTCCGCTCTCGCCGAGCGTCTGCAGCTCGACGAGATGGACGCCGACTACGAGCAGTCCGTCTTTGAGGAGCTTGGCCAGAACTTCCTGTCCAACCTCGCTGCCCGCGGCATGACCCTGGACACCTGGCTGCCCGCTTCCGGCCTGACCATGGAGCAGTTCATCGGCGACCTGCACAAGCAGGCCAACGACGTTGCCCGTGAGTCCCTGGCTCTGGACGCCCTCGCCCGTGAGCTCAAGATCGAGGTCACCGAGGACGACATCAACGCCGAGTTCGAGAAGGCCGGCGTCAAGGACGTCGAGGCTTCCAAGGCCGAGTTCATCGCCGATGGCCGCATGCCTGCCGTCCGCGAGTCCATCCGTCGCTCCAAGGCCGTCGACCACCTGGTCGAGAACGCCAAGGTGACCGAGGTCGACGAGACCGCCAAGGACGCCGAGTAATTCTCGCCACCTTGCCCGCGAGCGCATGCGTGCGCCCGTGATGGGGTAAAGTTATAAACCGGTTATCCGGTCGCTTCGTACGGTGCCAGCCAATGCATAGCATGCGGGCACCGTACGTTTGTCTAGAACCATTATTGGTCCGCAAGAGAGAAATGGAGATGCGTATGATCGCTAAGTTCGATTCCGCCCTCGTGCCATACGTTATCGAGCAGACGCCGCGCGGCGAGCGCAGCTACGATATCTATTCGCGCCTGCTCAACGACCGCATCATCTTCTTGGGCGAGGAGATCAACTCCGTCAGTGCTAACCTGGTCGTTGCCCAGCTGCTGCATCTTGAGAGCCAGGATGCCGAGAAGGATATCTCGCTCTACATCAATTCGCCCGGCGGCGAGGTTTACTCCGGCCTGGCGATTCTTGACACCATGAACTTTATCAAGCCGCAGGTCTCCACCATCTGCGTCGGTATGGCTGCGTCCATGGCCGCCGTGCTGCTTTCGGCCGGTGCTAAGGGCAAACGCTTCTGCCTGCCGCACTCCAAGGTCATGATTCACCAGCCCAGCGGCGGTGCCCAGGGCCAGCAGACCGAGATCGAGATCGTGGCCGAGGAGATCAAGAAGACTCGCCGCGAGCTCAATCAGATCCTGTCCGATGCCTCGGGCCAGCCCATTGAGAAGGTCCAGGCCGACACCGAGCGCGACAACTACCTGACCGCTGCCGAGGCCCTCGACTACGGCCTGATTGACCGTATTGTCACCTCGCGCGATCTCGCCGCGAAGGACGCCTAGGATGGCAGGTAACATGCAGGACAACTTTGACGAGAACGGCAACCCCATCCGCTGCTCCTTTTGCGGAAAAGAGCAGGGGCAGGTTCGCCGCCTTGTAAAGGGTCCGACCAACATCTTTATCTGCGACGAGTGCGTTGCCGCCTGCTCCGAGATTTTGGAGGAGTCGCTGGCTTCGGACTTTATGGACGCCGCCCGCAACGGCAAGCTGCCGGGCTTCCTCAACGACCACGGTCAGGCTGCATCCCAGCCCGCCGTGGACCCCGAGACCGAGGGCTTTGAGCTCGAGGACGACCGTCAGGTCATCACGCACGTGCCGACGCCGCACGAGATCTATGACGAGCTTTCGGCCTATGTAATGGGCCAGGAGGACGCCAAGCGCGCCATGTCGGTTGCCGTGTACAACCACTATCGCCGCGTGATCGAGGGCGGCGCTGCGGTGTCTGCCTTTGATGACGACATGGGCTCGCAGTTCGATGACGATATGGACGAGGTAGAGCTCGCCAAGTCCAACATCCTGCTGCTCGGTCCCACCGGTACCGGCAAGACCCTGTTGGCCCAGACGCTCGCGCGCATCCTCGAGGTGCCGTTTGCCATCGCCGATGCCACCGCGCTCACCGAGGCCGGCTATGTGGGCGAGGACGTGGAGAACATCCTGCTCAAGCTCATCAATGCTGCCGATGGCGACATTGAGCGCGCGCAGGTGGGCATTATCTACGTGGACGAGATCGACAAGATCGCCCGCAAGGCCGAGAACCTCTCCATTACCCGCGATGTTTCGGGCGAGGGCGTTCAGCAGGCGCTGCTTAAGATTCTTGAGGGCACGGTGGCCAGCGTTCCGCCCACCGGGGGCCGCAAGCATCCCCAGCAGGAGCTGCTGCAGATCGACACGACCAACATCCTGTTCATTTGCGGCGGTGCCTTTGTGGGTCTGGACAAGATCATCGCCGATCGCGTGGGCAACAAGGGCGTGGGCTTTAACTCCGAGATCGCCGGCCCCACTTCGGTCGACGAGAACGACCTGCTGCGTCAGGTGCTTCCGCAGGACCTCAACGCCTTTGGCATGATCCCCGAGTTTGTGGGACGTACGCCCGTCGTCACCCAGACGCAGGCGCTTGACGAGGACGACCTGGTGTCGATCCTGACCGAGCCCAAGAACGCCGTGGTGCGTCAATACCGTAAGATGTTCCAGCTCGAGGACGTTGAGCTTGAGTTTGAGGACGCCGCCCTGCACGAGATCGCCCGCATGGCGCTCGCCCGCAAGACCGGCGCCCGCGGCCTGCGCTCCATCTGCGAGGACGTTCTGCAGCAGACGATGTTCGACCTGCCCAGCGAGGAAGGCGTTTCCAAGGTCGTTGTGACCGAAGCCTCCGTAAAGGGCGAAGAGCAGCCCCAGCGCATCTACGGCTAAACCAGCCAAAAACGTGCTTGCAAATAGCCTCTGACCATCCGTGGTCGGAGGCTATTTTATATATACGCAATAACCCCAACTACCTGTGTTATTCTGTGTGTTTGTTTAAGCCTCAGCGAAGTCATATCAGACTGAAGTAATCGATACCTAAGGGGAGGAATGCAGGCCCTGGTGGGCCTACATTCCTCCCCGGCGGGACAGGGAGAGATATATGGAAGAGATGCCCAA
>CAUFRO010000010.1 GCA_959027945.1 uncultured Collinsella sp. | reverse complement strand
GGCCGTGCGCGAGGCGGCGACGATCGACGTGAAGGCGCACGAGGAGGGTCTGCTCGCCTTCTGCCGCGCGCGCAATATCCCGCTTGCGACGTATTCCGCAGAGGAGTTGTCGCAGGTCGAAGGCAGCGTTTCGCCATCTGATTTCGTGCGCGCGACGGTGGGGGTCGACAATGTGTGCGAGCGCGCGGCGCTCGCGGGCGGGGGCAAACTTATCTTCCCGAAGCTCGCTCACGGCGGCGTGACCGTCGCGTTTTCCAAAGTATCTATCGAACTTTCGTTTAAGGAGCGGTGATGGGAAAGCTCTTCGTGGTGGGGATCGGCCCGGGCGGCCCCGACGGCATGACGATTGCGGCTCGGCGCGCGCTCGAGGCGGCCGACATCGTTGTTGGGTACACGAAATACGTGGAGCTCGCGCTTGCCGCCGTGCCCGACGCGGCGCATCTCGCGACGCCGATGATGCACGAGGTCGAACGGTGCCGTCTGGCGCTTTCGCGCGCGCAGAGCGGAGAAGCCGTGGCGCTCGTGTGCAGCGGTGACGCGGGCGTTTACGGCATGGCGAGCCCCGTGCTGGAGCTTGCGGAGGACTACCCCGATGTAGACGTGGAAGTTATCTCCGGGGCCACCGCGGCTCAGAGCGGGTCGGCGGTGCTCGGCGCCCCGCTTGCCCACGACTTCGCGGTCGTGTCGCTCTCCGACCTGCTCACGCCGTGGGAGGTCATCGAGCGCAGGCTCGCCGCCGTGGCGAGCGCCGACTTCTGCATCTGTTTGTACAACCCGCGCAGCAGAAAGCGCGCCGACAGGCTCTCGCGCGCGGCGAAGATTATGCTCGAATGGAAGGCCCCCGACACGCTCTGCGGCTGGGTACGCAACATCGGGCGCGAGGGGCAGCAGTCGGGCATGTGCAGGCTCTCCGAGCTGGGGGAGCTCGACGCCGACATGTTCACCACCGTGTTCGTCGGCAACGCGGACACGAAGCGCGTAGGCGGCCGTATGGTCACGCCGCGCGGGTATCGGGAGATTCCATGCGAAAGGTAACGATAATCGGGGCGGGGCCCGGAAACCCCGACTTGCTCTCGCGCGCGGCGCTCGACGCGATCGACATCGCCGATGTGGTCATCGGCGCTCATCGCGCGCTTGCCGGCATCGACGTGCCGCCCGACGTGGTGAGATGCGAGCTCGTGAAGACGGCGGACATCGTCGCCGCGCTCACCGATGCGGCGTCGTGGCAGCGCGCCGTGGTCGTGATGACGGGCGATGTGGGGCTGTTCAGTGGCGCGCGCCGCCTGGTGGAGGCGCTCTCCGGCGACGCGCAGGTGGACGTGCGCGTCATTCCCGGCATAAGCTCAGCGTCGTATCTCGCCGCGCGCCTCGCGCGTCCATGGCAGGATTGGCGCTTCGCGAGCGCTCACGGCGTGGCGTGCGACATCGTGGCCGAGGCCGAGCGCGCAGGTGAACTCTTCCTCGTCACGTCGGGCGGGGAAGACCCCTCGCGGCTTTCGGGTGAGCTTGTGCATGCGGGCTTCGGGGACGCGCGCGTGACGGTGGCCGAGCGCCTGTCGTACCCCGAGGAGCGCATCACCTGCGCGACCGCAAGTGAAATTGCAGGTCAGACGTTCGACGACTTGAACGTGATGCTTATCGAGTTCGCAGGCGGCGCCGGCTCGCCCGCGGGCTCTAGCGTAGCCTCTGAGGCGCCTGCCGGTGCGTCTGCGCCCACGGCGGCTTCTTCCGCGGCGGACTCTGCGGGCGCATCCCGCGCCGCGAGCTCCCGCTGGCCGTACGCTTCCTCGGGCATTCCCGACGAGCTCTTCATCCGCGGCGACGTTCCCATGACCAAGCAGGAGGTGCGCGCCGTCGCGCTCGCGAAGCTGCGCCTTACCGCGACCGACACCGTGTGGGACGTCGGCGCCGGCACGGGGAGCGTGTCGATCGAGGCGGCGCTCGTCGCGCGAGTGGGGTCGGTATGGGCGGTCGAGCGCAACGCGGCCGGCGTGCGGCTCATCCGAGAGAACGCGGATGCATTCGGCTGCGGCAACGTGCATGCGGTCCCCGGTGTCGCCCCCGAAGCGCTCGCGAAACTGCCCGTCCCCGACGCCGTGTTCGTCGGCGGGAGCGCGGGTGAGCTTCCCTCCATCGTGGAGGCGGCGCTCGAGAAAAACTCGCAGGTTCGCCTGTGTGTGCCATGCGTCACCGTTGAGACGCTCACCGAGGCGTGCGCGCTCCTCTCGGGTTCGCGCTTTAAGGGGTTCGAGGCGTGCCAGGTGTCGGCCGCCCGCGCCGAGGCTGTAGGCTCGCACCATCTTATGAAGGCGCAAAACCCCGTGTTCCTCGTCAGCGCGCGTGGTGCAGGTGGGGAAGGCGGCGCCCGGTGAGCACGACCATCCCGCGCTTCATGGTCGCTGCGCCCTCGAGCGGGAGCGGCAAGACGGTCGTTACGTGCGCGCTCCTGCGCGCGCTCGCACGCCGCGGCCTTGCATGCGCGGCCTTCAAATGCGGCCCCGACTACATTGACCCGCTCTTTCATCGTCGCGTCGTGGGTGCGCGCTCGGGCAACTTAGACGGCTTCTTCACCGACGCCCCGACGCTGCGCGCCCTGCTCGCACGCGGCGCCGCGAGTGCGGATGTCGCGGTGCTCGAGGGGGTCATGGGCTTCTACGACGGCATGGCGCCCGGCGTGGCCGACGCGAGCAGCTACCAGGTTGCGCGCGACACGGAAACGCCGGTCGTTTTAGTGGTGAACGGGCGCGGGGCGTCTTTATCGCTCGCCGCCGTAATCCGCGGCATCGCCGAGTTCCTGCCTTGTGCGAACGTGCGCGGCGTCGTGTTGAACAAGACGAGCGCCGCTGCCTGCGCCTACGCGGCGCCTGCGATCGAGAAGCACACGGGCGTCGCGGTTTTGGGGAATATCCCCGCCGACGAGGCGTTCTCGCTCGAAAGCCGGCATCTGGGGCTTGTGACCGCCGACGAGGTCGAGCAGCTCTCCGCGCGCATCGACAAGATGGCCGAGCTGGTGGAAAAGACCGTCGACGTCGACCGCTTGCTCGAAACAGCGGCGACGGCACCCGATATCCGCGAGGAACCTTACCGGTTGGAGCCGATCGCGGGAGCGCGGCCCATCGTCGCCGTCGCCCGTGACGAGGCGTTCTCGTTCTACTACGAGGAGAACCTGCGCGCGCTCGAGGACCTGGGTTGCGAGCTGGCCTTTTTCAGCCCCTTGTGTGATAGTGAGTTGCCCCGGGGGACAAGCGCCCTCTATCTGGGAGGCGGCTACCCGGAGCTCCATGCGCGGCAGCTCTCCGAGAACGCGCCTATGCGCGAGGCGGTGCGGCGCGCGGTGGAATCCGGCATGCCGACGGTCGCCGAATGCGGTGGGTTTCTGTACCTGCAGCGTGAAATCGCCGATAGCGAGGGGCGGCGCTGGCCTGTTGCGGGCGCCCTTGAAGGCGCAAGCGAGAACGGGGGAAGGCTGTCCCATTTCGGGTACGTGGAGCTCACTTCCCAACGCGACGGGCTCTACGGGCCGCGCGGCACACGCATCCGCGCGCACGAGTTCCACTACTGGCAGTCCACCTGCCCGGGCGGCGACTTCTGGGCGCAGAAGCCCCGGCGCGACAAGGGCTGGCCGTGCATGACGACCACCCCGTCCCTGGTTGCGGGCTTCCCGCATGTGTACTATCCTGCGAACCCCGACGTTGCGCGCGCGTTCGCGTCTGCCGCAGCGTCGTTCGCAGAGAGGAGACGGCATGGCTGAAGCAACCGAAACCGCGCTTGCCTGCATCCGCGAGGAAGTCGAGCGCGCGTTCTCTTCGGCGCCGGGCGCCGTGCTCGAAGCCGCGCTCTCCCGGATCGCGCCCGCAGACGAGTGCGCCCGCGCCGCCGCGTACGCCGCGTGGGACTCCATCGCGCACCCCTTGGGGGGATTGGGCGACTTTGAAGACGCCGTCGCGCGTATCGCCGCAGCTCAGGGGAGCGTCGATGTGGCCGAGTTTCCCCGTGCGCTCGCGGTATTCTTCTCCGACAACGGGGTCGTTGCCGAGGGCGTGTCGCAAAGCGGGCAAGACGTGACGCGAGCCGTCGCGCGCAACATGTGCGAGGGGGCCACGAGCGCCTGCCGCATGGCGGCGTTCGCGGGTGCCGAGGTCGTGCCCGTCGACGTGGGTATGGCCCGGGGCATAGAAGACGCGCGCATGGTGCGCGCGAACGTGCGGCGGGGGAGCGGCAACATCGCGCACGGCTCCGCCATGTCTCGCGATGGGGCCGTGCGCGCGATCGAGGTCGGAATCGCCGTCGCGTGCGGGCTTGCCCGCGCCGGCGTGCGCCTTCTCGCCGCGGGCGAGATGGGTATCGGCAACACGACCACCTCGGCGGCGGTGGCCGCAGTGCTCATCCGGGCGGACGCGCGGAGCCTCGTCGGGCGCGGCGCGGGGCTCTCGGACGCCTCGCTCGCGCGCAAGCGCGACGTGGTCGAGCGCGCTATCGATGCGAACTCGCCCGATTCCGCCGACCCGATCGATGTGCTCTCGAAGGTGGGCGGCTTCGACATTGCGGCGATGTGCGGCTTCTACCTGGGGGCCGCGGCCTCGAAGGCGCCGGCGCTCCTCGACGGGGTCATATCCTGCACGGCGGCCCTGTGCGCGGCGCGCCTGTGCCCCAACGCCTTAGGTTACCTCGTGGGCACCCACGCATCAAGCGAGCCCGCAAGCCGGGAGCTCCTTCGCGAGCTCGGCATAAAGGCACCCCTCGACGCAGGCATGCACTTGGGCGAGGGCGCGGGCGCCATGGCGTATCTGCCCCTTCTGGATTCGGCGCTGCGCGTGTACCGGGATGGGAAGACGTTCACGGCGACTGGCATGGCTGCTTACGAGCATTTCGAGGCTGGGAAATGACGGTGACGTTCGTTATCGGCGCCGCCGCGAGCGGCAAGAGCGCCTATGCCGAGTCCCTGTGCCTCGGGCACGACGGCCCCCGCGTGTACCTGGCAACGATGGAGCCCTTCGGGGAAGAGGGCGCCCGCCGCATCGCGCGCCATCGGGCGCTGCGCGAGGGCAAGGGGTTTTCCACCCTCGAGCGCACGCGTGACGTGGGCGCCGCAGTGCCCGGGCTTCCGTGCGGCTGCACGCTTCTTTTGGAGGACGTGGGCAACCTGGTTGCGAACGAGCTCTTCGCGGAAGGCGGCTTGTCCCCACGTGACCCCGACGCTGCGGCGCGCGAGGTGCTCGGAGGCATCGAACGGCTCGCTCAGGCCGCTGCGTATACGGTGGTGGTCACCGTCGACGTGTTCGCCGATGGGATGCGCTACGATGAGGGGACCGAGGCATGGAGGCGCGCGCTCGCGCGCGTGAACGCGGGTGTGGCGGCGCTGGCCGACCGCGCAGTCGAAGTGGTATGCGGGATTCCCGTGTGGATGAAAGGCGAAGGACCTATAAGGTGAAGATAGCAGAGGCAATCGGCGCGGCGTTCGGAACGTTCTCGCGCATCCCCGTCCCGAAATCGGCCTGGACCGATTTCGGGTCAACCCATGCGCTTGCCGCGTTTCCCCTGGTGGGCCTTGCGGAAGGCTTCCTCATGACGGCGTGGGGGTACGTGGCGAACCTGCTCGGCGTACCCGCGACCATCGTCGCGGCCGTGCTCGCGGCGCTGCCTGTGGCGGTGACGGGAGGCATCCACTTAGACGGGCTCTGCGACACCTCCGATGCGCTTGCAAGTTGGGCCCCGCGCGAGCGAAAGCTCGAGATCATGCACGACCCGCGGGCGGGCGCCTTCGGGGTCATCGGTGTTGTCGTGTACCTTATTCTGCAGTTTTCCCTGTTCACCGCGCTGCCGCTTACGGCGGGGGCGTTCCTCGCGCTTCTGTGCTCGCTCGTGTTCTCCCGCGCGCTTTCGGGGCTCGCCGTAGAATGCTGGCCTGCCGCGCGGGCGGACGGCATGGCCGCGGGGCTCTCGCCTGCGAAGAAGCGCGCGGCGATCGTCGTGCCGCTTTGCGCTTTCGCCGCGGCTTCGGCTGCAGGGATGGTCGCGTGCGCTCAGGCCGTCGGCGTCCTTATGGCGGTGGCGGGGCTTTTGGCGCTCGCGTGGTACCGCCATGTTGCCCTGTCCCGCTTCGGCGGGGTGACGGGGGATTTGGCCGGATGGTTTCTGCAATGGGCCGAGCTCGCGATGCTTGCCATGCTGGTGGCGGGGGGCATGCTCCTATGATTCTCGTGGTAGGTGGCGCGCATTCGGGGAAGAGGACCTTCGTGCGCGAAAAGCTCGGGTTCGCGGCGGACGATTTCGTCGATGCGGCGCAGCTTGCGGAGGGCGGCGTGCCCGCGGCTTTTGCCGGCCGTGTCGCGTACCGTGCTGAGGAGCTCGTACGCGCGCTCGACGCAGACCGGGCGCTCGAGCGGCTGATTGGCTTCGACGCAGTAATTCTGCCCTTGGTCGGCTCGGGGGTCGTCCCCATGCGTGCGGAAGACGCCCAATGGCGCGAGCGCGCGGGGCGCTTAGGATGCGCGCTCGCTGCGCGTGCCGACGTCGTCGTGCGCATGACGTGCGGGATTCCCCAGGTCATCAAAGGAAACCTTGCCGATGCGCCTCGAGGGACGCAGGGCGCGGGCGCGCCTTTGGAAGTCGTCTTCGTGCGCCATGGTGCCACGGCGGGCACGGAAGACCATCGCTACAGCGGGGCGGGCACCGACGAGCCCCTGTCGAGCGCGGGCGAGCGCGCTTTGCGCGACCTCGCGTGTGATCGTGACATGTTCCGTGTTATCACGAGCGGCATGGCCCGCACCGACCAGACGGCGCGCATCCTCTTCCCGAACGCGGAGCTTATGGCGTGCCCCGGTCTGCGCGAGATGGATTTCGGCGACTTCGAGGGGCGAAGCGCCGCCGAGCTTAAAGAGGATGTGCGCTACCGCGCCTGGGTAGACTCCTGGTGCGAGACGCGCTGCCCGCATGGCGAGGGCAAGAGCGATTTCACCCGCCGCGTCGTCGCGGCGTTTCGGGAGGCGTGCGAATCGGAGCGCGCCCAGGGGAGTGGGCGCGCCGTCTTCGTCGTTCACGCGGGTACCGTGAAAGCGCTGCTCTCCGAGCTAGCTGTCCCGAAAATGGGATATTTCGACGTGCATACCGAGCCGGGCGGCGCATGGGCCGCCACCTGGGATGGGCGCTGCCTTCGCGACGTTCGTCCCGCTTCGGGGGGCGATGCCCGGTGATGACGATTCTTGCCGCCGCCGCCGGGTTCGCAGCCGACCTTGCCTTCGGCGACCCGCGCTGGCTTCCCCATCCCGTTGTCGCCATGGGGCGCGCGATCACGTGGGCCGAAGGCCGCCTGCGGGGCTCATTCCCGCAAACGTCCGCGGGCACGCGCGCCTCAGGGCTTGTGCTCGCCGTGGCGCTTCCGCTTGCGTGTGGGCTTTTGACCTTGGGAATCCTGCATCTTTGCGGCATGGTTCACCCCGGCTTGCGCTTCGTGGCCGAGGCATGGGCGAGCTATCAGATTCTCGCGGCATGCGAGCTGCGCCGCCAGAGCCTGGCCGTGGCCCGCGCGTTCTCGAAGGGCGGCCTTGTCGCGGCTCGCGAAGCCGTCGGGCTCATCGTGGGACGCGACACGTCTGTTCTCGACGAGCAGGGCGTTGCGCGCGCCGCCGTGGAAACGGTGGCGGAGAACGCGAGCGACGGCGTCATCGCGCCGCTTTTCTACCTTATGATCGGGGGTGCGCCCTTGGGCATGGCGTACAAGGCGGTGAACACGCTCGACAGCATGGTGGGCTACAAAAACGAGCGCTACATCGACTTCGGCTGCGCCTCGGCGCGCCTCGACGATGCGGTGAACTGGATTCCCTCGCGCTTATCGGCCCTGTTCATGATCGCCGTGTGCCCGATCGTCGGGCTCGATGCTCGCGGGGCGGCGCGCATCTGGCGCCGCGACAGGCGTCGCCATGCGAGCCCCAACTCGGCGCAGACCGAGTCAGCGTGTGCGGGCGCGCTCGGGCTGCGCCTGGCAGGACCCGCGGTGTATTTCGGCAAGCTCGTTGAGAAACCGACGATAGGCGACGCGTCCCGTGAAATTGAATGGAGCGACATCGCCCGGGCGACTAGGCTCATGCTCGCCGCGTCCGTATGCGCGCTCGTCGTCTTCGGTGCCGCACGCGCGGCGGTCGTGCTCGCCGTGGGGGCGATGGTATGAGGGAAGACCACGCCGCGTCCCGGGCTGCCGGGGGAATCCTGCGCGCCCGTGCGCATGGGGGTAGCACGCAATCGCTCGGCATCGCTTGCGAAGGGGGCGCCTCCGACCTCATTGACTTCTCGGTGAACGTGAATCCGGCAGGCCCCTCGCCGCGCGCCGTTGCCGCAGCTTGCAAGGCGCTTTCTCGAATCGACGCCTACCCCGATAGGGAAAGCCTCGCCCTCGTTCGCGCCCTAGCGCGTGCCCAGGGCATTCCCGAAGATACTATCGTCTGCGGCGCGGGCGCGTCCGACATCATTTGGCGGCTCGCCGCGGCGGTGCGCCCGAAACGCATCGTCGTGTGCGCGCCGACGTTCTCTGAATATGCGGAGGCGGCATCGTACTACGGCGCATGCGTGCAGGAGTTCCCGCTCTCCGAAGCGGACGACTTCGACGTGCCCGCCTCCTTCGCCCGCGCGATCGAGGGGCCGGGAGACGTGGCGTATATCTGCAATCCGAACAACCCGACGGGGCGCCTCGTCGACCCCCGCGTGATCGATGCCGCGGCTTGCCGCTGCGAGCAGGTGGGCGCGCTGCTCGTCGTGGACGAGTGCTTCCTCGGATTTGCGCCCGACGCCCGCGAAAGGAGCGTGGCCGCACGCGCCGCGTGTTCGCGCCATGTGGCCGTGCTCTCCGCATTCACCAAGCTCTACGGAATGGCGGGGTTGCGGTTAGGATATCTGATCAGCGGAAACGCCCAACTCCTCGAGGGGATTCGCCGGGCGGGGCAGGCGTGGCCCGTCTCCTCGGTCGCCGAGGCCGCGGGTATCGCCGCCCTGGAAGACGTCGAATACGTCTCGCGCACGCGCGATGTATTGGCGGGCGAGCGAGCGTGGCTTTCCCACGAGCTCTCCTCGCTCGGGCTTTCCGTCGTGCCGTCGGATGCGAACTTCCTTTTAGTCCGGACACCGGCGAAAGACATCCCCGAGCGCCTGTATAAACAGGGGGTTTTGGTCCGCACGTGCGACTCGTTTTCGGTACTGTCCCGTTTCTGGTGCCGCGTCGCGGTGCGCACGCGCAAGGAGAACGCCCGGCTTGCGATGGCGTTCAGCCGCGCGCTTCGGGCGGAAGGCGCATCGGGCGAAGGCGAACCCGACGAACGGGGCGGCGCTTCTTGCAGCGACGCTATGGCGGGCGCGGATGGCCGAGGCTCTGCGAAGGAGGTCGATACCCGTGGGTAGGGCGAAGCCCATCATGATCCAGGGCACCATGTCGAACGCGGGGAAGAGCCTGCTTGCGGCGGGGCTGTGCCGCGTGCTTTCGCAGGACGGCCTGCGCGTGGCTCCCTTCAAGAGCCAGAACATGGCGCTCAACAGCGGTGTCACGGCCGACGGGCTCGAGATGGGGCGTGCCCAGATCATGCAGGCCGAGGCGTGCGGCATCGCGCCCGACGTGCGCATGAACCCCATCCTGCTCAAGCCCGAAAGCGACCACCGAAGCCAGCTCATCGTGGCCGGCAAGGCGCAGGGAGCCTTCGCTGCGAGGGACTACTTCGCGCGAAAGAAGGCGCTCATGCCGCAGATTTTGGAGGCGTTCGATTCGCTCACGGAGGAAAACGACGTCATCGTCATCGAGGGCGCCGGCAGCCCCGTCGAAATCAACCTTGCCGAAAACGACATCGTCAACATGGGGCTCGCGCGCGCCGTGTCCTCCCCCGTGCTGCTCGCGGGCGACATCGACCCAGGCGGGGTGTTTGCCCAGCTCTACGGCACGGTCGCGCTCTTTGCGCCCGAGGATCGTGCGCTTTTGCGGGGGCTTGTGGTAAACAAGTTCCGCGGCGATGTGGAAATCCTGCGCCCGGGTTTGGCCCCGCTCGAGAAGATGTGCGGGGTTCCCGTCGTGGGGGTCGTGCCGTATCTTACGCTCGACCTGGACGACGAGGACTCGCTCGCGCCGCGCCTATCTGCCCGCGAGGCGCGCGGCGTCATCGACGTCGCCGTCGTGCGCCTTCCGCATCTGTCGAACTTCACCGACTTCGACCCGCTTTCGCGCGTGCCCGGCATGGGCGTGCGCTACGTTTCCTCGACGACCGATCTGGGCCGACCCGACCTGGTGGTGCTTCCCGGCTCGAAGTCCACGGTCGACGACGCGCGCTGGCTTGCGGCTAGCGGCATCGGAGCCTGTGTACGCGCGCTTTCGGGCGCGGGCACGCCGGTGCTCGGCATATGCGGAGGCTACCAGCTTTTGGGAGACGAGCTTTCCGACCCGCACGGCAGGGAAGGCGCTGGCACCGCGCGCGGGCTCGGGCTCATCCCTGCAAGTACGGTGTTCAAGGAGGAAAAGCGCCTCGCCCAGTCGGAGCTGCGCATCACGGGCGCCCAAGGCGCGTTCTCGGTGTGGAACGGCATGACGGCGCGCGGGTACGAGATTCACGACGGCGAAACGACCGTCTCCTGCGCCCCTGCGGGCACGATTGGCGGCAAACCAGAAGGCGCGGCCTGCGGAAACGTGTTCGGAACCTATCTCCACGGCCTGTTCGACGAACCGGGGGTGGCACTCGCCCTCGCGCGCTCGCTCGCGCGCATGCGCGGCCTGCCCGAGAGCGTCGTGGGTGCTGAGGGCGCGGTGTCCGCGGCCGATCACCGTGCGCGCGAGTTCGACCGCCTGGCCGACTCCGTGCGCGGGGCGCTCGACATGGAGTATGTCTACCGCATTATCGAGGAGGGCGTATGATCCACGTGTATCATGGCGACGGCAAAGGCAAGACCACGGCGGCGATGGGGCTCGCCCTTCGCATGCTCGCCGCAGGCCGCCGCGTCGTCGTTGTGCAGTTCCTGAAAGACGGCGAAAGCGGGGAGGCGCGCCTGCTCGCCGAGCATTTCGGCGTGCCCGTGTTCGCGGGGAAGGCGTCGGACAAGTTTACCTGGTCCATGACGTCGGAAGAACTTGCCGCGACGCGCGAGTTGCACGATGGGAACCTCGCTTCCGCGCTCGCCGAGCTCGAGGGCGCGCAGGAGGGGCTGCTCGTGCTCGACGAGGCGCTCGACGCGCTTTCGAAGGGGCTTGTCGACGAGGCGCTCGTGGACCGCGCGCTCGATATGTCCGCGCGCGGCGTCGAAGTAGCGCTCACCGGGCGCGCGCCTTCCCGCAAGATCGTGGAGAAGGCCGACTACATAACCGAGATGCGGTGCGAGAAACACCCCTACGAGCAGGGGATATGTGCAAGGGAAGGAGTGGAGTACTAGATGGATTCCAAGGAGATGGCGCCCGGCGACATCGAGCGGCGCAGCTTTGAAATCATCACCGAAGAGCTCGGCGGCCGCACGTTCCCGCCGCTCGAAGAGCCCGTCGTGAAGCGCGTCATCCACACCACTGCCGACTTCTCGTACGCCGATTCCCTCGTGTTCACCCATGACGCCGCGCACTGTGCGCTCGACGCACTGCGCGCAGGGGCTACGGTGCTTACCGATACGAACATGGCGCTCGCAGGCATAAGCAAGCCCGCGCTCGCGAAGCTCGGTTGCAAGGCCGTGTGCTACATGGCCGACCCTGATGTCGCCGCGGCCGCGCGCGCTGCGGGCACGACTCGCGCCGTTGCGAGCATGGACAAAGCTTGCGGCATCGAGGGTCCGCTTATCGTGGCCGTCGGCAACGCTCCCACAGCACTTCTGCGCCTCGCCGAGCTCATGGACGCGGGGAAGATCGCGCCCGCGCTCGTCGTTGGGGTGCCGGTCGGGTTTGTGAACGTGGTCGAGGCGAAAGAGGAGCTACTCGCGCGACGCGTGCCGGCCATCGTCGCGAGGGGTCGCAAGGGCGGCTCGACCGTGGCGGCCGCCATTATGAACGCGCTGCTCTACCAGATCACGCGCCCAGGCGGCCCGAAGTGACGGCGCCCGCATCCGCGCCGGCGCTGCGCATCTTCGCCGGCACCACCGAGGGCCGCCTCCTGTGCGAATGGGCGAGCGGGGCGGGAATCCCCGCCCGTGCCTACGCGGCAACCGAGTACGGAGGCGAGCTTTTGGGCGAGCTTCCGGGCATCGAGGTGCATGCGGGTAGGCTCGACGAGGCCGACATGGAGCGTGAGCTTTCCGGCGCGCGCATCGTCGTCGACGCCACGCACCCCTTCGCTACGCTCGCAAGCGGCAACATCCGGGCCGCTTCGCTCGCCGTGGGTGCACGATGCCTGCGCCTTACGCGCCCGGTCGAGGCGCTGCCCAAAGGCGTCGTGTCGGTCGCGTCGATCGCCTGCGCGGCGCGCTTTCTCTCCGAGAACCCGGGTCGCGCGCTTCTCACGACGGGGAGCAAGGAGCTTGCTCCCTACACGCGCGTCGCCGATTTCGCGGAGCGCTTCTTCGTGCGTGTGCTCCCTCTGCCCGGTGCTATAACGAAGTGCATCGACGCGGGGTTTTCGCCGTCGCACGTCATCGGCATGCAGGGGCCCTTCACCCGCGAGCTCAACGAGGCGATGCTTCGGCAGGTGGGCGCCCAGTGGCTTGTGACCAAGGACTCGGGAACCGTAGGCGGCACGGCCGAGAAGATCGCCTCCGCGCGCGACGTGGGAGCGCGCTGTATCGTGGTCGCCCGTCCCGCCGAGGGAGGCGGGGCCCTTTCGCTTAGGGAAGTGGAAGACGCGCTCTTACGGGAGTTCGCGCGCTAGGCGCTCGCCGCGCCTGCGTGCCCTCCCGCCCGCGAGGAGGAGCGCCTCGAGCAAGCTCGAACCGTACAAGACCGTCATCCGCCAATAGCTCGAGGACGACGCCCGGAACTGGCGCAAGCAGCCCTTCAATAAGTTGCGGTGAAATAGTGTCTGTTTTTGCTGCTAGATAGCATATTCAGTCCCTAATTCACCGCAACTTGTTGGTGGTGGCTTACTGGTAGCGTAGGCATTCCACCGGGTCGAGCTTTGCTGCGCGGCGAGCGGGATAGAAGCCAAAGATTACGCCGATGCCGACCGATACGGCAAACGCGCTCAACACTGTCGTAATGGAGAAGCTTGGCGTGATCGTCCCGGTAGCTCCAAACTCGCTCATGATGCCCGAGCTTGCGGCAAAGAACGTGAGGCCCCATGCCAGCAGATAGCCAATCAGGACACCTAGCAGTCCGCCGGTGACGCACAGCGCCGAGGACTCGGCCAAAAACTGGGCGGTGATATCGCGACGACTTGCGCCCAGAGCGCGGCGGATGCCGATCTCGCGGATGCGCTCAGTCACGTTGGTGAGCATCATATTCATAATGCCGATACCGCCGACAAGCAGCGAGATGCTGGCGACAGCACCCATGATGAGCGAGAATGCGCCCATAAAGGAGTTGAGTGCATCGATAGCGCTTTTCATGGAGGTCGCCGATACACTGTCGTACTCATCATCCTCCGCGATGCCCTTTATCGCGCGCACCTTGGACTCGATGGTTTTGCAGAGCTCATCCATGTCCGTGCCCTCGGCGGCGAGTGCCGTCACGCTGGGGAATGAAGGATTCTCGTCGCCAAACAGGCCGGAGATGGTTTCGCGTGGCATATACAGCGTGAGCGAGCCCATGGAGTCGCTGTCGCCGTCAATCACGCCGACAATCTGCACCTCGCCGTTGGACACCTTGATGGTTTTCCCCAGCGCATCCTGTTCGTTGCCGTAAAGCTGATCGGCGCCGCCGCGGCTGATGAGCGCCACGCGCGAGCCTGATTGAGACTCGGCCTGGGAATAGGTACGCCCCGCAACGAGCTTTCCGGCCCCCACGGCGTCGAGCATGTCGCTATCGACACCCTGTGCCATGACGGTATAGCTTTTATCGCCGGTCTTGTACTCGGTATACGCGCTGTCGACAATGCCGATCTGCTCTATCTGCGGCACCAGTTTTTGAAGCTTCTCGATGTCCGACTCTGTGAGTTCTTGCGACGAATAGATTTGCACCATGCGTGCCGCATTGAGGCCCAGGCTGTTGACCAGGCTGTTTTGGATGCCGCCGATGAGCGAAGTCATGGCGATAACCGAGGCGATGCCGATGACAATGCCCAGGATGGTGAGCAGGCTGCGCCCCTTGTTGGCCTCGAGCGAGTGAAGGGCTTCCTGGATGAGATCGCGGGCGCTCATGTCATCTCTCCTTTCGGCGGGTTGGCGGAGGCGGAAATCATGGGCAGGCTATCCACGGCGCTGCGCAGGGTCCGCGGTGCATGTGGAATATACGCGCCATCGTGAATGCGACCGTCGCGGATGGTCACGGCACGGTCGGCCTCGGCGGCGATGCCGGGGTCGTGTGTGATAAGCACGATGGTTTTGCCGCGCTTCTGGAGCTTATGGAAGGTCTCCATCACAAGCGCTCCGGTAGCGGAGTCCAGGTTTCCCGTCGGCTCATCGGCCAGGATGATGGGCGGGTCATTGACGAGGGCGCGCGCGATTGCGACGCGCTGCATCTGGCCGCCCGAGAGCTCGGATATGCGGTGGTCCCAGTGGTCGACGGGCAGCGTGACAGCCTGCAGCGCGTGAACGGCGCGCATTTCGCGATGGCTACGGGGCACATTGGTGTAGGCCAGCGGCAGCATGACGTTTTCGATAACCGACAGGCGCGGCAGCAGGTTGAAGCTCTGAAAGACAAAGCCAATGCTCAGGGCGCGGACTTCGGTGAGCTCGTCATCATCGAGCTCGGCCACGTTGAGCCCTTGCAGGTAATAGTCGCCCGCCGTCGGTTTGTCCAGGCAGCCCAGGATGTTCATGAGCGTTGACTTGCCCGAGCCCGAAGGGCCGGTAATGGCGACGAACTCGCCGGGTTCTACCGCCAGGCTCACGTTGTGCAGGATGTGGGCGCAACCCGCCTCGCTCTCAAAAATGCGGTGCACGTTGCGGATGTCGATAACGGGACGCATTACATGCCCTCGTCGTCAGACATGCTGCCCGAATCCGTGCTGTAGCCGCCTTCAGCCGTTGCGTCCGCTCCGGTGTCCATGACGAGGGTGTCGCCATCGCGCAGCTTGGTAACCGGCACGTTGGGGTTGATCTCGTTGCCCTGGTCGTCGCGCTTTACCTGTGTCTTGCCGACTACGGCTTCGTTGTCGTTTTGCGTCACGACGGTCACCTTCACGCGACGGGTATGCTTGCCCTCGTCATCGGTTGCCACGTTGACGTAATAGTGTTCGCCGTCTTCGGTCATGAGCGCCATCGTCGGCACCATCACCACGTCGTCGAGCTGCTCGGTCACCACCGATACCTCGGCCGTCATGCCCGGCTTCAGGCGCGCGTCGGGCGCCTCTATGAGAATGTCGACGTTAAAGGTTACGCTGCCGCCGCCACCGTTGGCGGCGTCGGAGTTTGCCACCGAGGCGATGGCCGTGACCGTTCCCTGGCTTACGATATCGGGAAACGCGGGATACGTGACGTTGGCACTCTGCCCAACGGCGATCTTGGCGATGTCCTTTTCTCCCACCTGTACGGTCACCTTCATCTTGGATAGGTCGGCGATCTGCATGCACTGCTTGCCGCCGCTCGTATCGCTTTCGCCCATGATCATGCCGCCTGTTACCGTGGCGCCCACCTTGGCGTTGAGCTCCACGATACTGCCCGAGCTCGGGGCCGTGACCGTACGACTGGCCGCCTTGGCGTTCGCCTGATCGAGGTTTGCCTGGGCCGATGCGAGGCTGCGCTGCGCGGCCGATACGGCGTTCGTGTCCGCCGATGCGGCGGAGACGCCAGCCGCTGCGGAAGCTCCATCGACGTCCGTCGTTGGGGTGGCCTGAGCGGCAGCTGCGGCTTTCTTCGCATTAGCGAGGTCTTCTTGAGCGGCAGCAACTGCACGCTGCGCCTCGGCAACGTTGCGATCGAGCTCGTCGTTTTTAATGGTCATAAGCACGTCGCCCTCGTTGACGGATTGGCCCGCCTGCACGTTGATCGAATCGACCGTACCGTCGACAGAAGGGGAGACCACTGAGGACGAAATGGGTTTGAGCTGGCCTTTCGCCTCGACCGTTGTGGTAAACGTGCCCTCGGTCACCATGTCGGTCACCGGCCCGTTGTTGCCTGCGGGCCGTGCGTTGATGGCTAAGGTCACGACAACGGCGATGAGCACAATGGCGGCCACGACGCCGGCCGCAATGCCGCGTCGGATGAGCTTTTTGCGTCGACGTTCGGCACGTTTTGCCTTGAGCTTGGCATATGCCTCTTCATCGGAAATCTCGGTCGCATCGTTCGCGCGTCCGCTCTGCTTATCGGCATGTACGTTTGTAATCAGAGGAATCGTTTCGGTGACATCTTCGAGCGTGTGCTCGGTATCATCCGGGCCCGGGGTGGTCGTGGGGACATTCGGCATAGCGTCTCCTTTATAGAAAGTACCTCGATAAGTATATGCGCCCACCGGTTGGGGTGGGCGCATAGAACGGTTTCTTTCGGAACTGTTAGATTGGTCGCAGCGGTTCCACGTTGTAGGAATGCGCGCGTTGCACTACGAGTGGACAACCACGCATAGGCCGACTTTGATGCAGTCGTGAAGTGCCTTGGCGTCTGCCAGGCGCAGGTTGATGCAGCCGTGGCTGCCGCACCATTTGTACGACTCGGCGTTATCGAAGCTCTTGTCGTTTTGCCAGGTGGCATCATGGAAGCCGATCATGTTGCCCTCAAACGGCATCCAGTAGCTCACCGGACTCTCGTATTTGGGCTTGCCGGTCTCGGGGTCCTTGGCTCCGATCAGGGTGCTGCCGCCGTCGTTGCTGTTGATCTGCCAGACGCCCTCGGGCGTGGCGTCCTCGCCCGGCTTGCCCGAGATAAAGTTGGCCTCCCAAACGATATTTCCGCTCTCGTCATAGTAGCGCGCGTGCTGTTCGGACAAGTCGACGTCGATATACGCCTTCCAGTCGGGCTCTCCCTTTGCGGTAAAGGTGTCGGCCTTCTGGGAGTACTTGATCTCGATTTCGCCGGTCTGCTTGTTGTTAATGGCGTCCTCGACCTGCTTGGCGAGCGAGCTGCTGTCGATGGACCAACCAAAGTCGCCGCCTTCGACGGCGCACTGCTTGCCATCGGCGCGCGTCCACCAGCGAGTGGAGCCCACGGTATTAAAGCCGTTGGCGAGTTCGGCTGCCCAGTTGCTGATCTGCGACGTATCGAGCGTTGGGTTGGCGGGATCGGCAAAGCTGATCCACTGCAATACGGAGCTGCCATCAACCTTGCCGGCATCCTCGCCGTTGAGCTTGAGGGTCACGTTGACGCCCAGGAAGTTGTTGGCGGCATCGCATGCGGCCTGAATCTGATCATCTGTCAGCGTTCCATTGAGCGGCTCATAGGCATCGTTGCCGAGCTTGGAAAGATCTACGGACTCGGCCAGCGAGGCAAGCTCGAGCTCGGCATACTTAATGACATGCTCGCGGTTGATTTTCTCGTTGGAGCGCGCCTTCTCGACGGTAAACTTGCCGGCCTGCTCGTCATAGGAGCTATTGGCCTCGAACGTGCCCGAACGGCCCTCGTTAAACTCGTCGATAGCGGCGCCCAGGTCCTCCTCAAACTTCTTTTGGTCAAAGGCGTCGGAGAGCATGGACAGGTCGACGTCTTGATCAAGATCGACTTCGTTGGAGGTA
Source organism: uncultured Collinsella sp. (assembly GCA_959027945.1). Classification (GTDB taxonomy): domain Bacteria; phylum Actinomycetota; class Coriobacteriia; order Coriobacteriales; family Coriobacteriaceae; genus Collinsella. Next base: position 40,016 of record CAUFRO010000010.1, on the reverse strand, counting down.
GCGGTTGTTTTGGTCTTGCCGCTTAAGGATTCCACAAGGCGGACCGGCCAAATAAAGGCTTCGTTGTGGCTGATGATTTCTTTTGCGGCAGCTTCGCCGTCGACGATGGGCTCATCGGACTCGGGCTGATAGGTCCAGCTAAAGTCATCGCCTGTCACGGTGAGCTTATAGTGCTTCCATGCCGAGTTGACCTTGGTGGCGGCAGACGAAGCGTTGGAGAAGGAGACGTCGACGCCGGCAATGGTGGTGTTGGGGTAGGCTACCTGCGAAAACGCTACGACGCCTACGATATAGACAATGACGATTAGACCCAGGATGACAAAGAGCGTCGTCTTTTTGCCCGACTTATTGTTCTCGGCGGGTTTGCGCGCGGGGCCGCGATCGCCTCGAGCGTGCGTGGGGGGCTGCTTGGGCGCATTGCCGTTTGCCTGGCGCTGCTGACGTTGTTGACGCTGCTGTCGCTGTTGGTTCGGGCGTTGGGAAGCGTTTGCCGCACCACGCTGCTGACCGTGGCTCGGCGCGATAGGACGCGGCGACTGAACGCCGCCGGTGTGCCTGCTCGGCTGCTGCGGATCGGGAATCAGTTGAGTTCGATCGTTTTGCGACATCGTATGCATATCCTTCGATTTTCGCCTTGCGGTTCATCGTGTTTTTACTGGGCTTGCATTATAGCGATTGCCCTGCTGTTTGTGGTACGGAAACGGTGGCATTCAAAAGAGGTGGGACATTTGTCCCACCTTTGAGTCGTTCTTTGCCGTTATCCGCACACACCGCATTTTGCACAGGCCGAAAGTGCGGCCGGAGCCTGCGCGATGCCGCCCTTTGCCGTCTCGCGCAGCGTGGCCGGCAACGCGTGACCCACCGAGAGCATGACATGTGCCATCTGGTCAAACGGCACTAAACTCTTAATGCCTGCGAGGGCGAGTTGTGCCGAGCTAAAGGCCGCTGCCACGCCGATGGCGTTGCGGTTTTGGCAGGGCACCTCCACGAGGCCACCGACGGGGTCGCAAACGAGGCCCAGCAGGTTACTCAGCGCGATGGAACTGGCGTCGAGCGCCTGCTCGGGCGTGCCGCCGAGCATCTGCACCAGAGCGGCGGCTGCCATGGCGGCGGCGCTTCCCACCTCGGCCTGGCAGCCGCCCTCGGCGCCGGCAACGCAGGCGCTTGTGGTGAGGTTGAGGCCGATGGCGGCTGCGCAGTAGAGCGCGTCCATGACCTGCTCGTCGTCGAGCTGCAGACGATCGGCGAGCGCCAGCACGCAGCCGGGCACAACACCCGCGGAGCCTGCCGTCGGAGCTGCGACGATCACACCCATCGTGGCGGAGCGCTCGAGCACGGCCATGGCGCGGGCCACGGCGTCGGTCTGAACGGGGCCCATCAGGCTTGCACTCAAATCGTTGCGGCTGGTGGCTTCGACGAGCTTGGCCTCGCCGCCGATAAGCCCGCCGAGCGATCGCTGCGGATTGGCGATGGGAGCCGTGGTCTCCTCGCGCATGACGTCGAGCACGCGGCGCATGGCGGCGACGGCGTGGGCCTCGCCGGTCAGACGCGCCTCGCGCACGGCCATGACGGCGCCGATGCTGAGCCCCAGTTCCTCGCACGCATCGAGCAGCTGCTCGCCGTCGTCGAAGATTTCCTTGGCCGAGACGCCGGGGGAGAGCGACGAGGCAGAACCGGGGAGCTCGATAAAGGTCGCGTAATCGACATTGTCGAGCTTGCGGAGCATGGGGACGACGGTGTCGTCGGGCGCGCCGTCGGTCTCAAAGACGGAGTAGGCCTGGCCGCCCACTTCGGTGCGGTAGGTGCGGCAGAAGGCGATGTTTACATGGGCGTAGGCGAGCAGGTTGGTGAGCGCGGCGAGCACGCCGGGAACGTCCTTGTGCGCCACGAAGAGCGTGGAATACATGCCCGAGATGTCGACGCCGACGCCGTTAATGCGGCTGATGCGCATCTTGCCGCCTCCCAGGCTCTCGCCGCGGACCTGTGCCGTGGCGCCCGTGTCGTCGACCATGTCGATGTCGACGGTATTGGGGTGGATGGAGGCGTCGTCGCCCTTGATGCCAAAGTGATATTCGAGGCCCTGCTCGCGTGCGAGGTCGAAGGCCTGCTTGATATTCTCGTCATCGGTGTCGAGGCCCAGGATGCCCGCGACGAGCGCACGGTCGGTGCCGTGGCCGCGGTAGGTGTGGGCGAAGGAGTTCCACAGGCCAAAGGTGACCTTGGTAATGCGGCCTTCTAGCAGGCTGGCGGCAACTTGGGCGCAGCGCAGGGCACCGGCGGTGTGCGATGAACTGGGGCCGACCATGACGGGCCCCAAGATCTCGAATGCCGAGGTCGTAGCTAGTGTTTGCGGCTTGCCTGCCATGGGTGCTCCTTCTCTATCCCGTCGTTCCGAGGACTTTGGTATTTGGTCGCCTGCTCTACAGTCCTGGCTCGCACGGAGGCCACATTAAGTGGCCTCCGGCTCGTGCGGAACTCGCGACCGACCAAATACCAAAGCCCTCGGAACTTAGGATACATGGTTGGAGTCGTTATGCTGCAAAATTCATTGGCTGGTGACCTTTTCCGTGCCCCGTGTTGGCTCATCTTCGCCACCGGATTAATAAAAAAGAAGTACCGGTTGGGGCCGGTACTTCTTTTGAAAGCGCGTGCGTGTTGTGACCTTAGCGGTTCTTAATTACAGGCCGCAGGCTGCTTTGAGTTCTTCGACTCGGTCGGTTTTCTCCCAGGTGAAGTCGGCGTCTTCGCGGCCGAAGTGACCGTAGGCTGCCGTCTTTTCGTAGATGGGGCGACGCAGGTCCAGGTCTCGGATGATTGCGCCCGGGCGCAGGTCGAAGGTCTTCTCTACGGCCTCGACGATCTTGTCCTCGGCAACATTCGCGGTACCGAAGGTGTCGACCATGATTGAGAGGGGCTTGGAAACGCCGATGGCGTAAGCAAGCTCGACTTCGCAGCGATCGGCCAGGCCGGCGGCGACCACGTTCTTGGCGACCCAGCGCGCGGCATACGCGGCGGAGCGGTCGACCTTGGTGCAGTCCTTGCCGCTAAAGGCACCGCCGCCGTGACGGCCGTAGCCGCCGTAGGTGTCGACGATGATCTTGCGGCCGGTGAGGCCCGTGTCGCCCATGGGGCCGCCCACGACAAAGCGACCGGTGGGGTTCACGTAGATGTCCGCGTTGTCCCACGGCATGTTCTCGGCGGCCATGACCGGGGTGATGACGTGCTCGATGAGGTCGGCCTTGATCTTGCCCATGTCCTCGATCTCGGCGGCGTGCTGCGTGGAGATGACGATGGTCGTGACCTCGACGGGCTTGCCTTCCTCATAGCGCACGGTGACCTGGGTCTTGCCGTCGGGACGCAGATAGGCGAGGGTACCGTCGTGACGCACGGCGGCCAAGCGCTCGGCCAGGCGGCTTGCCAGGTAGTGTGGCATGGGCATAAGGGTCTTGGTCTCGTTGGAGGCATAACCGAACATCATGCCCTGGTCGCCGGCACCGATCAGGTCGATCGGGTCGGTGGTAGCGCCGGTCTGGGTCTCGAAGGACTCGTCAACGCCCTGCGCGATATCGGGCGACTGCTCATGGATGAGGCTCATGACGCCGCAGGTGTCGCAGTCAAAACCGAACTTGGCACGGTTGTAGCCAATGCGGCGTATAACGCCACGGGCGATCTCCTGCACGTCGACGTAGGCCTGAGTGCGGATCTCGCCGGCGACGATGACGGTGCCGGTCGTCACGAGGGTCTCGCAGGCGCAGCGGACGTTCTCCACGTTGGCAGGCACGCCGTTGGGGGCGATGTAGCCCTGCTCCTGCAGCTCTATTTCTTTGGCGAGGATTGCATCGAGGACGGCGTCGCTGATCTGGTCAGCGATCTTATCGGGATGGCCTTCGGTCACCGACTCCGACGTAAAAACGAAGGACCCGTGTTGGGGTGGGATGGAACGAAGTTCTTCTGACATGATTGTCCTTTCAAAAACGTGTCCCGGCGACCGTTACCATTCCGCCGGGCTCTCTATGCAAGGGCACATCATAGCGCGTAAATCAAACATTCACACCCTTTCCGCACCTACTCATTGGGGACAGACTTAAATGACCAGCCTTCCTAAGTGCCGACAGGTTGCCCAATGACTGGTCATTTAAGTCTGTCCCCAATGAGTATCCCCAATGAGTAGGTCGGTGCCCTTTGTGCGGAGGTTGCTTTGATGCTTTATACTGGTGCGGTTAGACATCCATCCTGCAATCGAGGAGATTTCCATGGCATCAGACGTTCGCGTCCGCTTTGCACCCTCACCGACGGGCAAGCTGCACATTGGCGGCGCCCGCACCGCTATCTATAACTGGGCTTTCGCCCGTGCTAACGGCGGCACGTTCATCCTGCGCATCGACGACACCGACCCCACCCGCTCCACCGACGAGAACACGCAGATCATCCTGCGCGCCATGCGTTGGCTGGGCCTGGACTGGGACGAGGGTCCCGAGGTGGGCGGCGATTTTGGCCCCTACGCCCAGACCGAGCGCTTGGACCTGTACAAGCAGGCCGCCCAGAAGCTTTGGGACGAGGGCAAGGCCTATCCCTGCTTCTGCACCAAGGGGCAGCTCGACGCCGACCGCAAGGCCGCGCAGGAGCGCAAGGACCCCTTCCAGGGCTATCAGCGCCGTTGCCGCGATCTTGATCCCGAGGAGGCCCGCCGCCGCATCGAGGCCGGGGAGTCCTACGTCCTGCGCATCAAGGTGCCCGAGGACCGCGGCGACGTCGTCATCCACGACGCCGTCCACGGAGAGGTGACCTTCGACGCCAAGGAGCTCGACGACTTTGTCATCTTCCGCTCCGACGGTACGCCCACGTATAACTTCGCGACCGTCGTCGACGACGCCATGATGAAGATCACCCACGTCATCCGCGGCGACGACCACCTGTCCAACACCCCGCGTCAGGTCATGGTCTACGAGGCCCTCGGCGCTCCCGTGCCCACGTTCGCTCACATCTCCATGATCCTGGGCGCCGACGGCAAAAAGCTCTCCAAGCGCCACGGCGCCACCTCGGTGGAGGAGTACCGCGACGCCGGCTACCTGTCCGACGCCTTTGTCAACTACCTGGCGCTGCTCGGCTGGTCGCTCGACGGCGAAACCACGATCATCCCGCGCGATGTCCTGGCCAGCAAGTTCTCGCTCGACCGCATCTCCAAGAACCCGGCGACCTTCGACCCCAAGAAGCTCGACTGGGTCAACGCCGAGTACATCAATGGCATGTCCGATGCTCAGTTTGCCGACGAGATCATGGTTCCCGAGCTGCACGAGGCGGGTCTCATCGAGGGTAATGTCGAGTACGGCGAGGATTGGATCGACGCGCTTGCCGCCATCGTTAAGCCGCGCACCAAGATGCCGGCCGACGCCGTGACCGTCGCCGCTCCCATCTTCGCTACGGCCGAGACGCTCGAGTATGACGAGAAGTCCGTTAACAAGGGCCTGGCCAAGGAAGGCATGGGTGCCATTCTGGATGCCGCCAAGGCCGCGCTCGAGGGTGTTACCGAGTGGACGGCCGCGAACATCGACGCTGCGCTTGAGCCGTTGCCCGAGCAGATGGACCTTAAGAAGCGCGTGGTGTTCCAGGCCGTGCGCGTCGCCGTTTGCGGCAACATGGTGAGCCCTCCGTTGGGCGAGACCATGGCGCTCGTCGGCCGCGACGACTGCCTGGCGCGTATCGACCGCGCCCGCACGATGGCGCTGTAGCAGCCGCGTAAACGCACGTATCCGAGCCCCGTTCACCCGAGCGGGGCTCTTATTTCTGTAGACGAATGGGATGGGAGGTGCTGGGGCCATGGCCGAGCAACTGTCGCTGTTTGGTTCGCCGGAACCGGAGCAGGCTCCGGCCACGCCCGAGCCTGCTGTTGCCCCGGCCAAGTCCGAGCCTGTACCTGAGCCCATCGCCGCCTACGCGAGCGTAGTCCTGGACATTCCGACGCGTGCGCTGTCCGAGCCATTCGCCTACGGCATCCCGCAGTCACTCGCCAACGATGTCCAGATCGGCTCCACCGTCCTAGTTCATTTTGGCAATCGTGCGGCCGCGGGCTACATCGTCGACATCGCGCCCAAGTTGGCCGGTCTGCAAGGTGACGACGCTCTCGATCCTGCGCGCATCAAGCCCGTCGAGGCGATTCTCAGCAAACCACTCTTTACCGCCGAGGCTGCCCGTATCGCACGCTGGATGAGCCGCGAGTATGTCGCGACGCTTTCCGAGTGCCTGCGCCTGTTCTTGCCGCCGGGTGGAAGCCCGCGCGTGGTCAAGGGCGACGACGGCGTGTGGACCGTTGAGCGCCCCGCCGTCAAGCCCATCCAAAACCGCTGGGTCATGCTCACGCCCGAGGGTTTCGACTACACGCCGCCCAAGACCGCGGTCCGTCAGCGCCAGCTCATCGAGGCGCTCCAATGCGGCCCGGTTACGACGCGCGATCTCAACCTGCTCTACAACAGCATGTCGGCGACCATCAAGGCGCTCGAAAAACGCGGCGTCGTGGTGGTTGAGGAGCGCCGCGCCTGGCGTGGGTGCAGCGAGCAGACCACGCTGTCCTCGGCGAGTGGCAAGGCCCCGGTGGCACTTACCAACGGCCAGCAGCAGGCCCTCGCACAGATTGAGCACGCACGCCTGGACGCTCACGGCGATGTGGTTCTGGTCGATGGCGTTACCGGTTCCGGCAAAACCGAGGTCTACCTCTCGGCGATTGAGCGCGTGCTGGCGGCCGGCCGTTCGGCCTGCGTGCTCGTGCCCGAGATCTCGCTGACGGCCCAGACCGTCGGCCGCTTCCGCTCGCGCTTTGGCGAGACGGTCGCCGTGTTCCACTCGCGTCTTTCGGCCGGCGAGCGTCTGGACCAGTGGGATATGGTCGCCAGCGGTGCCGCGCGCGTGGTCGTGGGCGCCCGCTCGGCGCTCTTTTGCCCGCTCAGCGACTTGGGCCTCATTATCATCGACGAGGAGCACGAGACCAGCTACAAACAGGGTTCCAGCCCGCGCTACCATGCGCGCGAGGTTGCTGCCGAGATGGCGCGTCGCTATCGGTGTCCGCTCGTGTTGGGCTCCGCCACGCCCTCGGCCGAGGCCCTCGACCGCTGCCGCCGCGGCACGTATAACGGTGCCACCTGGACGCGCGTCGAGATGCCCGAGCGCCCGGGGCACTCGGTCCTGCCTACGGTTCGCATTGCCGACCTGCGTCGCGAGTTCTCGCACGGCAGTCGCTCCATGTTTTCTAAACCGCTGATGGAAGGTCTCGAGCGCGTAGTCGAGCGTCGCGAAAAGGCCGTGTTGCTGCACAACCGTCGCGGCTTTGCGCCGTTTCTTATGTGCCGCGAGTGCGGCTGCGTGCCCACCTGCAACCACTGCTCCACCGCGCTCACGTACCACGAGCGCACGCACACGCTGCAGTGCCACACCTGCGGATCGTCCTGGCGCGTGCAGCCGTATCCCGCGCCCACGAGCCGCTGTCCCAAGTGCGGCAGCCGCTACCTGGCAAAAATGGGGCTGGGCACGCAGCAGATCGAGGACGCACTGCACCAGATGCTGCCCGACGACGTCGCCATCATTCGCATGGACGCCGATTCTACGCGCGGCAAGGACGCACACAAAAAGCTGCTCGAGCAGTTCGATGCCGCCGATTGCGCCGTGTTGCTGGGCACTCAGATGATCGCCAAGGGCCTCGACTTTCCCGAGGTCACGCTCGTGGGCGTGGTCAATGCCGACTTTGCGCTCAAGCTGCCCGATTTTAGAGCAGGGGAGCGCGCCTACGATCTGCTGGAGCAGGTTGCGGGCCGCGCCGGCCGCGGCGATCGCCCCGGCGAGGTCATCATCCAGACCTACCTGCCCGAGGACCCGGTCATTCGCGCCGTCGCCGAGCACGACCGTTCGATCTTTACCGACTACGACCTGGACCAGCGCCGCGACGCCCTGTATCCGCCGTTTGTGCGCTTGGCAAACATCTTGGTATGGTCGACGAACGCGGATGATGCGCGAGACTACATCGGTCGCATCGCGAAGCTCCTCAAGCGTCGTTGGCACGCCGCCGCGCCCGACTTTTTGCGGGCGGGCAGCGCCGTGCCGCAGGTGCTGGGCCCGGCTTCGTGTGTAATCGAGAGAGCCAAGGACCGTTACCGCTTCCATCTGCTTGTAAAGTCGCCGGTAGGGTACCATGTCTCTGATGATATCGACGCCTGCCTCAAAGAGGTGGGCTCCGTGCGCGGCGTGAGCGTGAGCGTTGACGTCGACGCCTATGATTTGATGTAACAACCCGAAAGGATGGCCATGGAAGCCAACGGAATCGTACTGTCGCCCGACCCTCGTCTGCGCCAGGAGTGCGCCGTCATCGAGGAGATTACCCCGGCGATCGAGGCGCTTGCCGAGAAGATGAAGAAGATGATGTTCGACAACGGCGGTTGCGGCTTGGCCGCCCCGCAGATTGGCGAGCTCATTCAGCTCGTTACCATCGACTGCGACTACAGCGACAAGAATGACTATGACCCGTATGTGCTCATTAACCCCGTGATTGTGGAGCAGAGCGACCATCTGGTGCCCTTTAGTGAGGGTTGCCTTTCCATCCCTGGCATTAGCTGCGAGATTGAGCGTCCCGATCACGTTGTTGTTGAGGCGTACGACCTGGACGCCAATCTGATTCGCTATGAGGCCACGGGCGATCTGTTCTGCGTGTGCTTGCAGCATGAGATCGATCACCTGCACGGCAACACCATGTTTGAGCGACTGAAGCCCATGCAGAGGCTCAAGGCCGTCAAGGAGTACCAGGACGCCCTGGCCCGCGGCGCTCGACCGGGCGAGACCGAATAGGTTAATTGTCCGTCCCTGGGATGGGGCCCACACATATCATCCCGTGCTCAAACATTCTCGCTGCGCTGCGAAACTGCGCGCGGGACGATATGTGTGGGCCCCATCCCAGGGACTACGTTGTCGCTCTTCGTTTCGCCCGGGTGCCGTCGGGCCAGGGAGGGGCGTCTTCGCTGATAGGTGCTTTGTTGGGAGGGCTGCTTTTATGCGGCTCTTTCTTTGGTTTTGGGTATATTTGTTTTTGTTGAAATGTTATTGCGGATGGGCTGGTGACTTGGCTTTCCGCCGCTATTTGTAGCCGTCTCGGCTTTGGTTGAGGGGAGACGTCCTTTATGCGTATTGTGTTTATGGGTACGCCTGATTTTGCTGTGCCTTCGTTGACTTCGCTTGTTGAGGCTGGGAATGAGATTGCGCTTGTTGTTACTCGTCCTGATGCTGTTCGTGGGCGTGGTAAGAAGCTTGAGCCTTCTCCTGTTAAGGCCAAGGCGCTCGAGCTGGGGTTGTCGGTCGTTGAGGCCAATCGTATGACGCCTGAGGTTGTTGAGGCGCTCCAGGCCGCGCGGGCCGATATTTTCTGTGTGGCTGCCTATGGCTGCATTTTGCCTGATGAGGTGCTGCATATGGCGCCGCTTGGTATTGTGAATGTTCATGCTTCGCTGCTGCCTCGTTGGCGTGGCGCTGCTCCCATTCAGCGTGCCATTCTTGCTGGTGATGAGGTTGCTGGCGTTTCCATTATGCGCATTGGGCACGGTGTTGATACCGGTGCTTATTGCGCCCAGACTTCCACGTCGGTTGCCGGTAAGCATGCTGAGGCGCTCACGATGGAGCTTGGTGAGCTGGGCGGTAAGTTGCTTGCCGATACGCTTCCCTCGCTTGCCGATGGCTCGGCTGTTTGGACTGAGCAGGATGAGTCGCTCGTCACTCATGCTGCCAAGATTTCCAAGCAGGAGATGCGTCTGGATCCGCAGATGGCGGCGCTCGATTGCGTGCGTCATGTGCTTGCTTCGTCCGATACCGCGCCTGCCCGTTGTGTGATTGCCGGCAAGACGGTTCGCGTGCTCGATTCCGCGCTGGCTGATGTGTCGCTTGGCGAGGGTGCTGTTGCCGTCAAGAGCAAGCTTGTTTACCTGGGCCTTTCCGATGGCGCGGTTGAACTGCTTGAGGTTAAGCCCGATGGCAAGCGTGCCATGGCTGCTTCTGCCTGGGCTGCCGGTCTGCAGGGTGCCGACCTTACGTGGGGTGTACTGTCATGAGCAAGTTGTCTCCTGCGCGCAAGCTTGCGCTCGATGTGTTGATGGAGGCCGATCGCCGCGGTATGTACGCGCGCGACGTGTTGTCTTCCCGTGCTTCTGCCAAGGCCATTGACCAACGCGATTCTGCTTTTGCCGCGCGTTTGGCGCTCGGTGTTGCCGCTACGCAGGGCATTTTGGATGAGCTGCTCGATCAGTTTTTGGATAAGCCCAAAAAGGTCGCGCCGCGCGTTCGCATGGCGCTTCGCATCTCGGCATTCGAGATGCTCTATCTGCATACGCCGGGCCGCGTTGCCGTGAGCCAGGGTGTTGAGCTGGTGCGCAGCGGTGCTAAGTCTGCCGCGGGCCTGGCTAACGCGGTGTTGCACAAGGTTGCGGACAACGTTGAGGACTTTGCCACGGCATCCGACGTGGATGAGTCCGAGCGCCGTTTGGTTCGTCTGTCTCGCTTGATGGGTCTTCCTCGCTGGCTGTGCGCTCGTATTATGGCCTCGTTCGATACGCCCGAGGGTGCGCTCAACTTTGCCGGCAATCTGGCGCCTGCGCCGCTTGCACTGCACGAGAATGCGTTTGCGACCAAGGCTGACCCGTATATCTCGCAGCTCGTTGCGCCTGTCTTTCCGGGCTGCCATGCTCCGGTCGATGCTCAGGTTACGGTTGCGTCCGGCGTGTTTGAACGCGCCGCTGCCGTTGCCTCGGACCTCAACGCTCAGCTTATCGCTACTGCGGCGACACGTCCCGGGCGTTGCTTGGAGATTGGTGCCGGCCGCGGCACCAAGACCTATGTGATGATGTGCCAGGCCAAGCGCGCTGGGTACGAGCGTCAGCATACCGCGCTCGATCTGCACGATCGCAAGTGCGATCAGAATCTCGCGCGCCTGCATAAGGCGGGTATTACGGGTGTACGTACGGTCTCGGGCGATGCCTGCGAGCTCAATGAGGTGCTTACGTCGTTTGATGCCATGCTTGGCAAGCCGGTTAAGTTCGACACGGTCTTTATCGATGCGCCGTGCTCGGGCACCGGCACCATGCGCCGTCATCCTGAGATCCCCTGGCGCCTGACCGAAAAGGATGTAGCGGTTGAGCTGCCCAAACTGCAACTGACGATGCTCAAGGAAGCCGCCGCGCGCGTGGCTGCCGGCGGCGAGCTGATCTATGCGACGTGCTCGGTCTTCGACGAGGAGAACACGCAGGTCGTGGACGCGTTCCTTGCTTCTCCCGAGGGTGCCGGCTTTAGCGTGGCACCGCTTTCCGAGGCACAGATTCTGCAACTCCCCGAGTTCGATCAGGCCAAGAAGCTCGTATCCGTACGCCAGAACGATCGAGGCCTCTTCCAAAGCGTGCCAGTAAACGCCGATTCCTACGACGGCCACTTCTGCGCCCGCTTGGTCCACAAGTAATGACTATGTTGCGGTGAAATAAGGATTGAATAGCGGCTTCTGCCCGCCAAACAGTCCTTATTTCACCGCAACTCATTAGGAAACTTGGGTAGCTAAAGAAGCAGCCCCGCGATCGGTGTCGGTCGCGGGGCTGTTTGGTTCCTAGTGGTTATGCGGGCAGTTGGCGCAGCAGCCGCTGGTGGCGCTGGTGCTGGAGCCGCCGCTTCGCTGGTCGGTGTTGTAGAAACCGCTACCCTCAAACTTGATGCCGCTGGCCGAGAACGTCTTGGCCGCCGGGGCGCCGCAGCTCGGGCAAACGACCTCGGGAGTCTCAGACATGGGATGCTCAACCTCAAACACGTTGCCGCAGCTCGAGCACTTGTAATCGTAGCGTGCCATAATACTTCCTTTTCAGCACAAAGCGGGCAGATTACTCTGCCCGCAAAAATTCAAACTTCTGTAACTGTACCCTATATCGGGGGTTTTATCACGCTTCGCCCCAGAATCTATGGTTGTTGCGCAGGAGCTGTGCGGTTTTGTTCTCGGCGGCTTCAATGTCTACCTCGTCAGCCTGCCAGGTCCAGTTGCCCGTGGCCACGCCCGGAACGTTCATGCGCGCGTCGTCGCCAAGCCCCAGGACATCCTGCAGCGGCATCATCACTAGAGGAGCGTCGCTTGCCAGCGCGTCGCTCATCAGCTTGGCCGCCACCTCAACACCGCTCGGTTCATCGCCGCCCGCAAAAGAACGCGTACACCAGCCGGCGAGCGTCGACGTGTCGTGCGTCGAGGTGTACAGAATCTTGCCGGGCGTGGGATGCACACCGCAACGAACGTCGTAGTCGCTAAACTCCAGCACGTCCATGCCGGGGAAACCGCAGGTCGATGCCATGGCGCGAACACCGGGCGTCAGATAGCCCAAGTCCTCAGCGATAAAGTTGAGCGGACCCAGCTCGTCATAAGCGGTCTGGAACAGGTCCTTGCCCGGTCCCGCCAACCAGCGACCTTCGGCGCAAGCCTTGCCTGCGGGGATACTGAAGTAGCTGTGGAATCCCAGGAAGTGATCCAGGCGCACGCGGTCGTAGAGCGAAAACGCACGACGCAGGCGATCCATCCACCAGCTATAGCCGTTCTGCTTCATGTGGTCCCAGCGGAACGTCGGGTTGCCCCACACCTGGCCCTCGGGCGCAAAGTTGTCGGGCGGCGCGCCGGAAATCTCGATTGCCTTGCCGGTATCGGACAGCCAGAAGTTCTCAGGTTCGCTCCACGCGTCTGCCGAATCGTCCGACACGTACATAGGAATATCGCCGATAACCTCGATGCCCTTCTTGTGCGCATAGTTCATGAGCTCGCACCAAGCCAAGTCAAAGCGGTACTGCATGTACGCCTGAAGCTCGGCCTCGTTGTGGAAGCGCTTGTCGTCGATCAGATGCTCGTTGTAGCGCGCGACATCTGCCGGCCAATCGTGGCGCGACTCGCCCTCAAAGTACTTCTTAACGGCCATGTAGACGCAGTATTTCTCGAGCCAATCGGCATTGCGATGCTTAAACGCTGTGTATAGCGGATCGGCATCCTCGCCTCCGCGGGCCTTCCAGGTCTCAAAGTCGGCGGCCAGCTCCTCGTGGCTTTCGGGCAGCAGGTCGATATTGCCTGCAAAGGCCGAAGGACCGGCGTAAGGGGAGCGGAAGAAGTCCGTGGGGTTGACGGGGAGAACCTGCCAGTAGCGCATGCCCATGGCGGCCAGATGGTCGATAAAGCGACGCGTGGGCGCGCCGATCGTACCGGGCTTGCCGTCGTCACTCGGCACCGATGTGATATGGCACACAACACCCGCACCGTGATCGAGCGGCTCCTGCAGGCGCTGCTCGGCGTGGTGGTAGATGATCGACGAACCCAGCGGATACAGGTCAAGCGTGACCGTACCGTTGTGGATCTCGCACTCGTGGCCGCTAATGACGTCGCTCGCACATTCGCCGAGGGCCGGAATCGTCACGCGGTGCGAATTGCGCAGGCTGCGGTTGATGATGACGGTCGCGGACTCGCCGTCCTTGCCCGTGCGGTTGTAAGCCAGCACCTCGTCATTGAGCGCGAAGGCTTTGATCTCGCCGTCGATCATAAACGGCAGCGCGCGGCGGACGGCAGACGCGTTCTTAACAATGGCCAGCGTATCGAAATCGTGGAGCTGGTCCTTGGTCGGCAGGGTGCGGCGGTTGCCCGGATCGGTGAGGCCCTCCAAGCCGTATTCGTCGCCGTAATAGATCGAGGGCACACCCGGGAAGGTCATCTGCATGAGCGTCGCCAACCAAAAGCGGCTCTTGGCCAGACCCATGGAGTTGTCGTCTAGGCGCCACTTGCTGCGCTCGCACTCGGGCAGCTGCGACTCGTCGGGGCCGCCGCCGAGCACTGAGATAATACGCGGGCGATCGTGGCTCGACAGCAGATTGAGCGCGCAGGATAGGGCCTCGCGCGGATAGTTCTCGCGCAGGGTCTCGATGTCCTCGGCGGCCTCGTAGGCGTTCTTGTAGCCCATCAAAAAGCCGATGACCATGTCGCGGAAGGGGTAGTCCATGGCAGAGTCCAGCTCGGAGCCCTGCAGGTAGCGGCGCAGATGCCCGTAGCTAATCTTATTGGAGGCGTCCTCCCAGACTTCGCCGAGCAACAGTGCGTCGGGCTTTTCGGCAAGAACGGCCTTCTTGATCTCGGCCAGGAAGTCGTCGGATAGCTCATCAGCGACGTCCAGACGCCAGCCATGGGCGCCGGCGCGCAGCCATTTGCGGATGACGCCGTCCTTGCCCAAGAGCTTCTCACGCACCAGCTCGGACTTCTCGTTGATGGCAGGCATATTGCCCACGCCCCACCAGCAGTCGTACGAGCCGTCCTCATGGAAGGTAAACGCATCGCGCCACGGCGAATCCTCGCTCTGCCAGGCGCCCACGCCGGGGTAGTTGCCGTAACGGTTGAAGTAGATCGAATCGTCACCCGTGTGGTTGAACACACCGTCCAGAATGATGGAAATGCCCAGCTTCTCGGCCGCCTCGCACAGCTCAGTAAAGTCCTGCTCGGTGCCCAGAATCGGATCGATCTTGGTGTAATCGGCGGTGTCGTAGCGGTGGTTGCTCGCGGCTTCAAAAATGGGGTTGAGATAGATGGCCGTAAAGCCCAGCTCGGCGATGCGGGGCAGGTCATTCTGGATGCCCTTGAGCGAGCCGCCGTAAAAGTCCCAGGTCTTGATGGAGCCGTCTTCGGCGCGCTCGTACACAGGCGGCTTGTTCCAGTCCTCGACCATGCGGCGCTGAATGCCCTTACGCGGTTTTTCGACCTCGGCCAGCGTGCGCTCGCGCCAGTGCTCGTCGCGGGCATAGCGATCGGGGAAGATCTGGTAGACCATACCGCGCTCGTACCAGGCGGGACGGTTCTCACGGTGTTTGTAGACGGTGACCTGGAATGACGGCACCTCAGCGTAGTCGTAGGTTACGCCTTCGCCGCCGGTGCGGCCTTGTGGTGCGCCCAGACGAACCTCGGGCTGGTCCTCAATATTGCAGATAAAGCTGTACCAAATAAGACAGGGCTCGGTGCACTCAAGCTCTGCGGTAAATATGCCGTCGCCCTCGTGCGTCATGGGATACCGAGACTCACCGATCTCATCGACCCAGGTGCGCAGCGTAAGCGTTGCCTGCGCGGGATCGGCATCCTCCAAAATCACGGAGAGTGAAAGGGTAGTTCCTGTGGTCACAGCGCCAAAAGGAGTGCGAAACTGCGGCAGACGGCTGTTGTGTATCAATCTCATAGTACGGTCCAGTTCGATAGAATCATGGCCTGCTGGCCATGGGCTTTACGCACAGGATGTAAGTATATCTGTTGTACACAGGCTGTATAAACAACATCCGTTTACCATCGGCGAACGGTTGTCCTAGAAAATCGTTTTACCAACTACCTACAGAGAAGGGGCGCCCGGTTGGAGCGCCCCTTACATAGGGTTTGATTAGGTTTTGGATCGTCTGTGGGCTAGCGGCGCTTGCGGGTGGCCGTTGCCTTGCGGACGGACGTCTTCTTGGTCGGAGCCTTTTCCTCGGCCGGAGCGACGGGGGAGACCGCGGTCTCCTTGGCGGGCTCGGGCTTAGCCTCTGCCTTGGTAGCTGCGGCCTTTGTCGTGGTCTTTTTGGCCGTCGTCGTGGTGCGCTTGCGCGTGGTGGTCTTGGCGGCGGGCTTCGTCTCGACAGCTGCTTCGGTCTTGGGCTCGACGCCCGCCTCCTCGACCTTGGTGGCCGGCTTTGCGGCTGCCTTGGTCGTGGCGGCCTTGGTCTTGGTCGACTTTGTGACCGTGGCCTTCTTGGCGGTCGTGGTCTTGGCAGCGGTCTTTGCCGGAGCCTTGGTGGCCGGCTTGGCCTCAGCGACCTCAGCCTTTACCTCGGGAGCAGCCTCGGCCTCGGCGGCCTTCTTGGCAGCTGCGGTGGTGCGCTTGCGCGTGGTCGTTGCCTTGGCAGCAGTCGTCTTTGCTGCGGCGGTCTTGGTGGCAGCAGCCTTGGTCGTCGTAACCTTCTTAGCGGTCGTCTTGCGGGTCGTCGTCTTCTTGGCGGCAGGCTTAGCCGCGGGCTTAAGCTCGGCCTCAGCAGCAACCGACTCATCGACAGCCGCAGCCTCAGCCATAGCCACCGGCCTCTCAATCTCCGGATGCATAAAGAAGTACAGGTCCAGATACTTATCGGCCGAACGCGTCCAGCTAAAGTCCTGGCTCATGGCCTGCGTGACCAGCTGGTTCCAGGCGTCGCGGTTATCCCAGAACAGGCGTGCCGCGCGGAACACGGCGTCGCCCATCTCGTCGCCGTTAAAGTTGCTAAACGAGAAGCCCGTGCCCTCGCCGGTAAACTCGTTATACGGGATCACAGTGTCCTTCAGACCGCCGGTCTCGCGCACGATGGGCAGGGTGCCGTAGCGCATGGCGATGATCTGCGACAGGCCGCAGGGCTCAAACTTCGAAGGCATCAGGAACATGTCGGCGGCGGCATACATGCGCTGCGACAGCGCCGGGTCAAACTCGATGCGTGCGGCCATGGTGCCGGGGTACTTATCCTGGAAGTAGCGTAGACCGTCCTCGTAGTCGCGGTCGCCGGTGCCCAGCACCGCCACCTGCACGCCGCCGGCCAGGATGCGGTCGAGCGCGTACATGACCAGGTCCATGCCCTTCTGGCGCGTCAGGCGCGTGACCATGACCATAAGCGGACGGTCGTCGCGAACCTCGAGCCCCAGCTCTTCCTGCAGCTTGGCCTTGCACACGGCCTTGCCGGAACGGTCCTCGACGGTGTAGTTGGCAGCGATGCGCTTGTCGGTCGCCGGGTCAAAGCCCGCGACGTCGATGCCATTCAAAATGCCCTGCAGCGCGTACGAACGCTCGCGCAGAACGCCGTCCAAGCCCTCGCCAAATTCGGGCGTCTGGATCTCGTTGGCATAGGTGGGGCTTACCGTAGTGATGGCGTCGGCATAGCGCAGGGCGCCTAGCATGTAGTTGATGCTGCAGGCATCGCAACGCAGCTGCGAGGCGGCCGCGGGAATATGCGCCACACCCAGGATGTCCTCCATCACGGTGTCGCTAAACTGGCCTTGGAACGCCACATTGTGGATCGAGAACACGGTCTTGACGCGGTCATACAGCGGCAGGCCCTGGTAGAACTCGCGCAAGAACACGGGCGCCAGTGCCGTCTGCCAGTCGTTGCAGTGCAGGATGTCGCACTCAAAGCCGGCCGGCAGGTGCTGCAGGCTCTCGGTGATGGCCTTGGAGAAAAACGCAAAGCGCTCGCCGTCGTCAAAGAAGCCGTACGGATAGTCGCGCGCAAAGTAGCGCTCGTTGTCGATGAACATATAGGTGACGCCGTCGTGCTCGAGTTTCTCGAGACCGCAGTACTCGTTGCGCCAGCCCAGGCTCACGTAAAAATCGGAGAAGTGCTCCATCTGCGCCTTGTACTCGTCCTTGATGGTGGCGTACTTGGGCACCATCACGATGACTTCGGCGCCGGCGCGCACAAGCGCCGCAGGCAGCGAGCCCGCCACGTCACCCAGGCCACCGGTCTTAACAAACGGTGCGCACTCGGCCGAGGCAAACACGATCTGCATCTTTTTGCTGGTTTCTGCCATATTGTCTCCCATGTTGCAATTCGAGAATAGCCGCCTGGCGCTAACCGGGCGGCTATTCTACATGTTACGAGCGATGTTGCGGTGCCAACGTTAGCGTACGATGGTGGTGTCGGAAGTTAACGGAGCCTTGCCCAGCACCAGGATGTTCTCGGGCGTGCCGCGAAGCTCGGTGTTGGTGGGAACCACGTTGTTCTTGTCCAGAATGGCATTCTCGACGCGTGCGCCGCTCTTGATGATGCAGCTCTGGTTGATGATCGAGTTGGTCACCGAAGCGCCCTCCTCGACCACGACGCCGCGCGACAGGATCGAGTTGCGCACGGTGCCCTTGATGATGCAGCCTGCCGAGATGATCGAGTTGCACGCGTGGCTGCCGGTCGCATAGCGCGAAGGCGGCACGTCGTGAGCCTTGGTCAGGATCGGGCGCTCGGGATCGAAGAGCTGGTCGGCCACGGTCTGGTCGAGCAGGTCCATGCTGCGGCGATACAGCGACTTCTCGCTAAACACGCCCACGACCTCGCCCTTGTACTCGTAGCTGCACACATCGATGTTGCCAAAGTCGCCCTGGAGTGCCTCGAGCAGGTCCAGATAGTCGGCGGCCTGGTAGTGGTCGATAATCTCGAGCAGCGTCTCGCGGTTGACGATGCAGCAGTCCATAGAGGCGTTGTCGCCGTACACGACGCCGGCGCTCATGCCCGTCAGGCGACCGTTCTCGTTAATCTCGAGCTTGGTCTCGTCATCGACGTTGCGCGTGGCCTTGCAGTACACCACGGTCATCTGGGCACCGGAGTTCTCGTGCGCCTCGATGATGGTGTTGAGGTCCATGTTAAAGATGATGTTGGTGCCCATCATCACGACATAGGGCTTGTCCGAGCGCTGGAACAGCGTCTTGTTGGAAATGATGTCGCGCAGCAAGAAGCGCATGCCGCCCTTGGTGGTGCCATACGCGTTGCCGGGCACCATGAACAGGCCGCCCTTCTTGCGGTCCAGGCCCCAGTCCTTGCCCGAGCCCACGTGGTCGATCAGCGAGCGGTAGTTGCCCGGCATGACGACGCCGACGGTCTTGATGCCGGCATTCATCATGTTGGACAACGGGAAGTCGATCAGGCGGTAGCGGCCCAAAAACGGAACGGACGCGATGGGGCGGTCCTTGAGCAGCACGCTGCCGTAGGTCGAAGAGTAGTTAGCGGTGATATAACCGATGGCCTTGCGATTGATCATCGGATCATTCCCCCTTCCCGATAACGACGTCATTTCCAACGACGGCCGTATCCTTGGTGGTATCGACAGAGCCGAGCTTCACGCCCTCTTCGACCGTGGAGTTCTCGCCCAAAATAGCGCGGCAGATGTGCGCGCCGCTCTTAACGTGCGCACCCGGCAGCAGCACGGAGTCCTCGACCACGGCGCGCTCCTCGATGATGACATCGGTCGAAAGAATCGAGTGGCGAGCGGTGCCGTAGATCTTGCAGCCGTTGGAGACCAGGCAGTCGTCCAGACGGCCGTCCGGTCCAATGTAGTGCGGCGGACGCGTGGTGATGTTGGACATGATGGGGAAGTGCTTGTCGAACAGATCGAACTCGGGGTTGTTGCCCAGCAGGTCCATCGAGGTCTCGTGGAAGCTGGCGATGGTGCCGACATCCTTCCAAAAGCCGTGGAACTCGTAGCTGTACAGGCGCTTGCCCTCGCCGAGCAGCTTGGGGATGATGTCCTTGCCAAAGTCGTGGCTCGAGCGCTGGTCCAGAGCGTCCTCCTCGAGCGCCTCGATCAGCACGTCGGCCGAGAAAATGTAGATGCCCATGGACGCGAGGTTCGAATCGGGCTTATCGGGCTTCTCGGTGAACTTGGTGATGCGGCCGTCCTCGGGGTCGGTGGTCAGGATGCCAAAGCGGCTGGCCTCCTCCCACGGAACGGGCATAACGCTCACCGTGAGGTCGGCGTTGTTCTCAATGTGCGTCTTGAGCATCTTGCGGTAGTCCATGCGATACAGGTGATCGCCCGAAAGAATCAGGACGTACTTGGGGTCGTTGGCCTTGATGTAGTCCAGGTTCTGCGTAATGGCGTCGGCCGTGCCCGCATACCAGGCGCCACCGGTCTGCGTCTCGTACGGCGGCAGGATCGACACGCCGCCGTCGCGGCTGTCCAGATCCCACGCCTCGCCGGAGCCCACGTAGGCATGCAGCAGGTAGGGGCGATATTGCGTCAGAACGCCCACCGTGTCGATGCCCGAGTTGGAGCAGTTGGAGAGCGAAAAGTCGATAATGCGGAACTTGCCACCAAAGCTAACCGCCGGCTTGGCGATCTTTTGGGTGAGTGCCCCCAATCGGCTGCCCTGTCCTCCTGCGAGGAGCATCGCGATGCATTCTTTCTTACTCATCGATTTCTCCTTCTGTCATCGATGTTCCTAAACCCATTAGCGACGGGCGCGGCGCAACGTCGCGCCCGTCGAGTAATGCCGTGCTGGCATAGGGGAGCTCGCGCGCCTTTATGCGTGCCAGATCTCGTCGCGGTACTCGCGAATGGTGCGGTCGCTCGAGAACCAGCCGCTCGAGGCGGTGTTGAGCAGGGCCTTGCGGTTCCAAGTCTCCTGATCGCCATAGCTGCCCGTAAGCTTCTCCCACGCGTCGACGTAGCTGCGGAAGTCTGCCATGACCAGGTCGGGGTCGTTGTTGTTCATGAGCTCGTTGTAGATGCTCTCGAAGTTGCCCGAAAGACCCGCAAAGGTGTTGTCCTTGAGCTCGTCCATCACGCGGCCCAGGCGCTCACGGTCGCCGTTGAGGGTATCCCATGCAAAGTAGCTGTTGGATGCCCAGAGCTGCTCGACCTCGGGGGCGGTCAGGCCAAAGATGGCCTCGTTCTCGCGACCGGCCAGGTCGGCGATCTCGATGTTAGCGCCGTCGAGGGTGCCCAGCGTAATGGCGCCGT
Source organism: uncultured Collinsella sp. (assembly GCA_959027945.1). Lineage (GTDB taxonomy): Bacteria > Actinomycetota > Coriobacteriia > Coriobacteriales > Coriobacteriaceae > Collinsella. The sequence continues at coordinate 19,519 of CAUFRO010000010.1, read as the reverse complement.
TCATCATGAGCTTCATGTTGGACGTGCCCGAGGCCTCCTTTCCGGCCGTGGAGATCTGCTCCGAGATCTCGGCGGCGGGGTAGATGAGCTGGGCGTTGCTCACGCGGAAGTTGGGGATAAAGCAGACCTTCATGACCTCGTTGACGCGCGGGTCGTTGTTGATGACCTCGGCCACCGAGTTAATGAGGCGGATGGTCTCCTTGGCAAAGGTATAGCTCGAGGCAGCCTTGCCGCTAAAGATGAAGGTCGTCGGCGTCACGTGGAAGTTGGGATCGGCGATGCGACGGTTGTAGATGTCCATCACCTTCATGATGTTCATGAGCTGGCGCTTGTAGGCATGGAAGCGCTTCACCTGAACGTCGAAGACGGTGTTGGGGTCGATGACCAGACCGGTCTCGGCCTTGACGTAGGCGGCCAGGCGCTCCTTGTTGGCGCGCTTGGAGGCACCCACGGCCTTCAGGAACTCGGTGTCGTCCTTAAACTCCTTGAGCTTCTCCAGCTCAAAGGCGTTCTTAAGCCAGCCATCGCCAATGGCCTCGGTCACGAGCTTGGCATAGGTGGGGTTGGCCTCGGCAAAGAAGCGACGGTGCGAGATGCCGTTGGTCTTGTTGTTGAACTTCTCGGGCGTCAGGGCATAGAAGTCCTTGAGCACGATGTTCTTGATGATGTCGGAGTGGATCTTGGCCACGCCGTTGACGCTGTGGCTGCAGATCACGGACAGGTTGGCCATGCGAATCTCGCCGTCCCACAGGATGGCGGTCTGGCGCAGACGCTCCTGCCAGCCCTCCTGAGTGGTGTCGAACGACTCGTGCCAACGACGGCTGATCTCGTCGATGATCTGGTACACGCGGGGGAGGAGCTTGGAGAACGTGCCGATGGGCCATTTCTCCAGAGCCTCGGGCAGGATGGTGTGGTTGGTGTAGCTCACAACCTGCGTCACGATGTTCCAGGCGTCGTCCCACTCGAGCTTCTTCTCGTCGATGAGGATACGCATGAGCTCGGGGCCGCACATGGCGGGGTGCGTGTCGTTAGTATGGATTGCCACAAACTGCGGAAGCAGCTCCCACTTCTCGCCGTGCTCCTTCTCAAAGGTGTCGAGCAGGCTGTAGATGCCGGCCGAAACAAACAGGTACTCCTGCTTCAGGCGCAACAGACGGCCGTGCTCGCCGGCGTCGTTGGGGTAGAGGATGGCGCTGATGGCCTCGGCCTCGGCGCGCTCGGCATCGGCCTGGGCATAGTCGCCGCGGTTGAAGGCCTCAAGGTCAAAGTGCTCCTCGACCGGCTCGGCAGCCCAGACGCGCAGCTTGTTGACGGTCTCGCCGGCATAGCCCACCACGGGGATGTCGTAGGGGACAGCCAGGATATCCTGCGTGTCCACCGTGCGGTAGAACGTGCGGCCGTTCTCCTCAAAGCCCTCAACACGGCCACCAAACTTGATGGTCACGGCCTTGTCCTGACGACGGACCTCCCAGGGATAGCCGTGGGTGAGCCACTCGTCAGTGGCCTCGACCTGGCTGCCGTTGACGATCTCCTGCTTAAACAGGCCGTAGCGGTAGCGCATGCCGTTGCCGTAGCCGGCAATGCCCTCGGCTGCCATGGAATCCAGGAAGCATGCGGCCAGACGGCCCAGGCCACCGTTGCCCAGCGCCGGATCGGGCTCCTGGTTCTCGATGACGGACAGGTCAAAGCCCATGTCGTCGAGCGCCTCGGCGACCATGTCTCGCACGCCAAAGTTGAGCAGGTAGTTGTCGAGCAGGCGGCCGATCAAAAACTCAATCGAGAAGTAGTACACGCGCTTCTTGCCCTCGGCGGTGGCGCGTGCGTCGCTCTTGGTGGCAACGGTGCGCGCCTTCTCGGCCACGAGCTTGGCCAGGGCGTTAAAGCGGTCGAGGTCGCTGGCGGCCTCGACGCTCTTGCCGCTGATGCTCATGACGGCATCGCGATAGAGCTCGGTAAACTCCTGCTTGTTGTCGAAGATCTTATTCATACGTTCCTTCCCCCGGGGATGTTTCTCCCGGAACGGTTATGACTTGTATCCTACGCCCCGGCGGGGCGGGTAATTACAGCCGTAACGGCTTTGTTACGCATCCTTGGCAGGAGCCTTAACAGCTGCTGCCTTAGCCTTGGGAGCGGGCTTGGCAGCCTTCGCCTTAGCCGTCGCCTTCTTGGCAGTGGCCGCGGCCTTGGGCTTTACCGAGGACGCGCGCTTGCGCATCGCCTTCTTGGGCTTCTCGACCACGGGCGGCTTGTAACTGCTGGGACCGCGGCGCTTAAGTACCACACCTGCCAGACCGGGCACCTTCATCTCGATGGAGTCCATCTGCCCGTTCCAGGGGTAGGGCTCGCTCGAGCAGGTGTAGGGCTCCTCGCCGGCGTATCCGCTGCCACCAAACTCGGGACGGTCGGAATCAAAGATGACCTCCCAGTCACCCTCGCGCGGAACGCCCACGCGGAAGCTCTCGTAGCTCGCCGGGTCAAAGTTGATCAAGATCACCAGGTCGTCGTCGACGTCCTCGCCCTGACGCACAAAGCTCACGATGGACTGCTTGGAGTTATCCGCGTCGATCCAGGTAAAGCCGTCGTCGGTGTAGCCGCGCTCGTACAGGGCGGGCTCGGCGGTGTACAGGTGGTTGAGCGCCTTGATAAACGCCTGATGATGACGATGGGTCTCGTATTCCTCGGTCAGGAACCACTGGATGGACTCGTAGTAGCGCCACTCAATAAACTGGCCGATCTCGTTGCCCATAAAGTTGAGCTTGGCACCGGGATGCGTCATCTGGTAGAAAGCCAGCGTGCGCAGGCCGGCAAACTGGCGCCACCAGTCGCCCGGCATGCGGCCGATGAGCGAGCACTTGCCATGCACGACCTCGTCGTGGCTCAGCGGGCAGATAAAGTTCTCGGTAAAGGCATACATGATGGAGAACGTGAGCAGCCCGTGGTTGCCGGGGCGCCACGGAAAATCGGTCTGCATGTAGTGCAGGGTATCGTTCATCCAGCCCATGTCCCACTTGTAGTGGAAGCCCAGGCCGCCGTCCTGCGGCGGGTAGGTCACGAGCGGCCACGCGGTGGACTCCTCGGCCATCATCATCACGTCGGGGAAGTGAGCCTCAACGGCGCAGTTGACCTGGCGAATGAACGCGCTGGCGTCCAGGTCCTCCTCGGTACCGTACTTGTTGAACTTCTTTTGACCCGGATCGTCGATGCCAAAGTTGAGGTACAGCATACTGGACACGCCGTCCATGCGAATGCCGTCAACGTGGAAGTTCTCGAGCCAGTACAGCACGTTGGAGACCAGGAAGGAGCGGACCTCGCCGCGAGCGAAGTCAAACTTGTGCGTGCCCCAGTTGGGGTGAATCTCGTGCTCAAACAGCATGTGGCCGTTAAAGGTGGCAAGGCCGTGGGAGTCGGCACAAAAGCCGCCGGGCACCCAGTCCATGATCACGCCGATGCCCGCCTCGTGACACGCATCGATAAAGTGCATGAGCTGCTGCGGGTTGCCGTAGCGCGACGTGGCGGCATAGTAGCCGGTCGTCTGGTAGCCCCAGGAGCCATCGAAGGGGTGCTCCATGAGCGGCATGACCTCGATATGCGTGTAGCCCATGTCGCGCACGTAGTCCACGAGCTCCACCGACAAGTCGTCGTAGGTGTAGAACTCGCCGCGCTGCGCGGGGAAAGGATCCATGGGGCCGGGGTAGTTGCCGTACTCGTCGGGCTCGCCCTGTGGCGTGTCGCCGTGGCGCTTCCACGAGCCAATATGCACCTCGTAGATGTTGAGCGGCTGCGACATGTGGTTGTGGCTGGCGCGGCGCTTGAGCCACGCGGCGTCGTTCCACTTGTAGCCATCGAGGGTCCACAGCACGCTCGCGGTACCCGGAGGGCACTCGGCCTTAAAGGCATACGGATCGGCCTTGTAGAGCTTTTCACCCTCGTTGGTCTCAATAAGATATTTATAGAGCTGACCCTGCTCGGCGCCAGGAATAAAGCCTTCCCAAATAGCGCTCGTATGCACGGGCACCAGCGGGTTGGCCTGCTCATCCCAGTCGTTAAATTCACCAATGACATGGACACTCTTTACGTCGGGCGCCCAAACGCAAAAGCGCCAGCCGCGCGTGCGCTGCTGCGTGTCGGGATGCGCGCCCATCTTTTCCCAGCTGCGCTCCCACATTCCAATGCCAAACAGGTAGACATCGTCCTTGGAGAGCTCCGGTGTGTGTGGAGCCGGTTTGCGGGTTGCGGGCTTTTTAGCCGTTGGCTTTAGCTTTGTATCGCTCACGTTTGATCCCATCATGACGCGGCAGCGTGTTGCCTTGGTGACTAGATGCGAAAGGTCCAAGGCTGCACGAATCGAAGGGACGGCGAAGTTTCTGTGATTCGTTCCACCTCGCGTGCTCGGTGGAACTTTCGGCAGAAACTACGATAACACCTGTGCGTTAGTTTTATGGACGAAAGCGGATTTGCGGGGGCGTTTAATCGGTAAGCGACATGTTTATACCACTGGCAGAATTGCCGTGGTAAAACTCTTGACAGTTTTATCAATTTGGGTTTCAAAATTGTCTGTCTGACGTTTGGTAAAACGTTTTTAGCAGGTTGTTTACCATTTGACATCGAAAGGTTCGTTTATGTCCCATACCGCCGCTCCCAAGGTTGCTTTTGTTTTCGATTGCGACGGCACGCTGGTAAATAGCACGCCCGTTTGGGCCTATGCCCAGCCCGAGTTATTGCACCGCCACGGTGTCGACGTGACGGTCGACGATTTTGCCCAGTTTGAGCATTTGTCGCTCGAGGACGAGTGCCAGGCCTACCACGACACGTGGGGCATTGGCGCGAATAGCGAGGAGCTGTATCGCGAGCTTAGCGACATCCTGATCGATGGCTACTCCAAGGTGCCGCCGCGCGAGGGGCTCCTGGCGTTTTTGGAGCAGGCGAAGGCGGCAGGCATTGCCATGTGCGTGGCTACGTCCACGCCGGCCGAGCTGGTGCAGTCTGCGCTCGCTGGCGCCGGGCTCGACGCCTACATGGAGTTTGTGACCACCACGGGCGAGGCAGGTCGTTCCAAGCAGTTCCCCGACGTATACGAGCTGGCGCTGCGCCGTTTGGAGGAGCGTCACGGGCACAAGTTTGAGCGCGCATGGGTGTTTGAGGATGCGGTCTTTGGCCTTAAGAGCTCCGGCGCCGCCGGTTTTAAGCGTGTAGGTATTTATGACCCACACGGCCGCATGAAGCGGGACGATGTGCGCGCCAACTGCGATATCTTTATTGACAGCTATGAGGAGCTGGATTTGGATCGCGTTCTTGCGTATGAAGGTTAGGCGAGGGCTGTGGCTTGCAAGGTATTAGTGGTCTGCGGCTCACCCGTGGTGGCGAGTGCGGATCTGTTGCGTAGGCTAGCTGGGAAGTGCGATCACGTTGTCGCCGTGGACCGCGGGCTCGACGCACTGCTGGGCGCGGGACTGGGCTGCGATGTATATGTGGGGGATGCCGACACGGTGAGCGACGCAGGTCGTGCGTTGGTCGATGCCGCCACCGACTTTGAAGTTGAGCGCCATGACCCGTACAAGGACTATACCGATCTAGCTCTGGCGCTCGATTCCGTCCGCCATCGCTGGCCGGGTGCCGAAGTGGTTGCGACCTGCGCCACCGGCGGCCGCCCGGATATGGCGCTTTCCGTACTGGGGCTGCTTGCAGGCTATGAGGATGCCCCCATCTGGATCGCCGAGGACAAGGTGGTCGCCCGCATCCTTCACGCAGGTGAGACGTGGACCATCGAGGGTGCCGAAGGCAAGACGTTCTCCATCATCGCCATTGCCCCCGGAACGGTGGTAAGCGAACACGGCCTAGAGTGGGAGCTAGACCACAGCCCGCTGGGCTTGTTGGCCGACACGGGCATCAGCAACGTCGTCAGGTCAATAGCCACGATCCAAGTCCACACCGGCACCGCCATCGCTTACCTCTACAAGTAAGGTCTATCGCATCAGGGTTTTATCGGGACGGTGGATAGAAATAAGCGCTAGAAGAGTGATTATTTCAGCCCCGTCCCAGGAAAACCCGTAAGTAAGAGATTCAACCCAAAAAAGTCCTTGCATCAAAGAAAGTCTTCCCCTATAGTATCTCCTCGTCACGGGGGCGTAGCTCAGCTGGGAGAGCGCTTGACTGGCAGTCAAGAGGTCAGGGGTTCGATCCCCCTCGTCTCCACCATCGTGAATGCTAAGCCCACTCAATTGAGTGGGCTTTTTTATTTGCATGCGATATTAAGTGGCTGAACTGCATTTTTGCAAGATATGCAAATTGCTTTCCTGTTCAAGTTCGCCGTCAGCAGCAGTTGTCGCAAAATTTGCGACAACTGCACCTAAAAAGGTGCCCAACAAACCGCCTCAAAATGTGTTGACTCTGTTGTCAGGCGTGTCTATTGTGCGATGAGTATCTTCGCAATGCGACGCCCGCGCCCACCCCATAAAAAGTTGCACAATTTATTTCCCAACTCTGTACATAGTTTGTTAGCCAAACGCGATTATCAGTGTAGATCGCCGTTCCATATGGGCTTCAGGAACGCGCCTAATCACCGTTAGCATCCCATTAACCTGCATCAACGTGAACAACATCCCAAAATAACCCCCTTAAGCACGCTAAATGAACAATATGTTGTCCAACGCAGCCCAAATCAGTTTCGCTAACAGCTTGTGCTAGGATACCTAACGTTACATGAGTTCAACTGCGCTCACGGCTCCAGCAAGCCATAAAGAGCAGGGTCGATCAGCATCCGGCCGTAACGGCGGTGCCAGAAACACCACGAGCTCCAATAAAGAAGTCATGCAACGTTATTTATCTGCATTGGGTAATTCCATGATGCAATTAATAGCATGCATGCCAATAAAAAGCAGTTTTACAGCTGTTTGCGTGCGGTCCAGTTTTGTACCCGCTTGACTGGGTCGCACGCAGTCAGCTGGGGATGCGGTCTTTTTGCGATACACGTCCGCCTCTCTAGCAGCTGCACTTATACATACCGTTCACGGTGGGGCAGAGCCACGTGCTTGTCTGACTGGGCTCAGGGTTTGAATATGGAGCGCCTTCGCGCACAAGCGCCCTGGCGAAGCCATACCCAAACCCCGTGAGCCACACGTAAGACAGTAAGGGGGTGGTGCTCGTGTGGTATGTGATTCAGGTCATTAACGGTCGCGAAGACGTAATGCGCGAGCGCATCGAGCGTGTGGTGCCGTCTGGCGCCCTGCAGGAGCTCTTTTATCCCCAATATCAGACCGAAATCAAGGTACACGGCGAATGGGTTAACACGACCAAGCCGTTGTTCCCCGGTTATCTCATCTGCGATACGGCAGACCCCCGTACCGTGCAACAGTATTTGCTGCGCATGGACGACTTTGCACGGGTGCTATCCCAGGACGGTCAATTTGTTCCGCTGGCAAAAGAAGAGACCCAGTTCATTGGCAATTTTACCAATAGGGGAGACCGTGTGGTGCCCATGAGCGAGGCCCTAAAAGACGGCGATCAGGTTGTAGTGACGGCTGGTCCGCTGTTGGGCCACGAAGGCCTTATCAAAACCATTAACAGACGCAAGAGCACCGCCTTTTTGGAGCTTAACTTGTGCGGCCGACGCGTAACCACCCGTGTTGGCCTTGCTGTGCTTTCAGCCGAGCAACGTGCAATGCGCAACCTTAAAAAGGCGATCGTCTAACTACAGGCAATCGCTGTATAGATCTAGGAGGATCCCCGATCTGGGGAAGAAGTGTTGGAAGAGAGCGTGTCGGATAAAACTCAATATGCAACGGATGCGCCTGCGGGTGCGGCGCTCATCGCTCAGGCCATGGGCCGGCGCGAGGGCGCCGGCCGCTACAAGGCCATGCAGTCCATCATGGACTGGGATCGTTCGCGCCTGATCTACCGCGCCGTTAAGCGGGCCTTCGACATCGTGTTCAGCGGTTGCGTGCTGGCCGTCATCGCCGTACCCAGCCTTGTGCTCGCCGCAGCTATTCGTCTGGAGAGCGAGGGCAACCCCTTCTACAGTCAGATCCGCGTTGGTCAGACCCGCCCCGACGGCAGCCTGTCCACTTTCCGCATGTGGAAGTTCCGAAGCATGTACAAGGACGCCGACGAGCGCCTGGTGGAGCTCAAGGAACAGAACGAGATCGCCGGCGCCATGTTCAAGATGAAGGAGGACCCGCGCGTCACCAGGATCGGCCGGTTCATCCGCAAGCACTCCATCGACGAGTTCCCGCAGTTCCTCAACGTGTTCTTGGGCCAGATGTCTGTCGTGGGCCCGCGCCCGCCGCTGCCCAACGAGGTTGCGGAGTACACCGAGTACGACCTGCAGCGTCTGGCAGTAAAACCAGGCATTACCGGCTGGTGGCAGGTCACTGAGCGCAACTCGACGGGATTCGACGGAATGGTCCGTCGTGACCTTGAATATATCGCCAAACGAGGCGCTTTCTTCGATTTGAAAATAATCCTACTCACAGTGATTGAGGTTGTCAGCGGAAATGGCGCTTGCTAAAGAGACAAGAGTGAAACACGAAGACGCCAGTTCAAGGGCTGTTCTTCCCGGGCGAATTGAAATCTTGGGCGCACCCGTCGACCCATGGACGATGGAGCAGACCGTCGAGGCGACCGACGCCCTCATCAAGGAGGGGCGCTTCGCCCACCTAATCGGCGTGAACGCCGACAAGCTGCTGCAGATGCGCGACGATCCAGAGATGGATGCATGCGTGCGCCGATGCGAAATCGTGAATGCCGATGGCGCGTCCATGGTCATGGCCGCCAGGAAGCTGGGCGTGGACCTGCCCGGGCGCGTGGCCGGAATCGACCTCATGTGGGAGTTGTTCGGACTGGCTGAGCGCGAGGGGCACAGGGTCTACCTGCTGGGCGCCAAGGCCGAGGTGGTCGCAAAAACCGCAGGGGTACTGTCCGAGAGGTATCCCAACATTGTCCTCGCTGGCTACCGTGACGGCTACTTCGGCGACGACGAGTTCGACGCCGTGATAGCCGAGGTTGAGCAGACTAAACCCGACATCGTTTTCGTAGGCATTACCTCGCCCAAGAAGGAGCGCCTGATCGAGCGTTTCCGCGAGCTGGGCGCAATGGGCGCATTCGTGGGCGTGGGCGGCTCGTTCGACGTTGTCTCCGGCAACATCCCGCGAGCCCCGATGTGGATGCAGCGCGCGAACCTGGAGTGGCTCTTCCGCATGATGCAGGAGCCTAAGCGCCTGGTGAAGCGCTATCTAGTCGGTAACACCCGTTTCTACATGCTTCTCCGCAAGGAGTCAAAGAGGAGCAAGGCCAATGTCTAAGAAGAAAGTAATGCTCGTCTTCGGCACCCGCCCGGAGGCGATCAAGATGTGCCCGCTCGTCAACGAGCTGAAGGCACGCACGGATGAGTTCGAGACCGTCGTGACCGTGACGGGGCAGCACCGCGAGATGCTCGACCAGGTGCTGCGCGTCTTCGGCGTGACTCCCGACCACGACCTTGCGATCATGAAGCCGGGCCAGACACTGTTTGACGTTACGTGCGACGTTCTGCTCAAGCTCAAGGCGGTCCTCGAGGACGAGAAACCCGACGTGGTTCTGGTTCACGGCGACACCACGACCAGCTTTGCGGCGGCCCTCGCGTGCTTCTACCTTCAGATCCCCGTGGGCCACGTCGAGGCGGGGCTGCGCACGCACGACATCTACAGTCCCTGGCCGGAGGAGTTCAACCGCCAGGCGGTCGACATCGTGAGCGAGTACTACTTCGCCCCCACGGAGGCGAGCAAGCAGAACCTGCTCGACGAGGGCAAGCCTGAGTCCAGGATCTGGGTCACCGGCAACACCGGCATCGACGCCCTGCGCACCACCGTTCGCGATGGCTATACCCACCCCGAGCTCGAGTGGGCGGATGGCTCGCGCCTCATCCTCATCACGGCGCACCGCCGCGAGAACCTGGGAGAGCCAATGCACCGCATGTTCCGCGCCATCCGCCGCGTTATGGAGGAGCATCCCGACACCAAGGCGATCTACCCCATCCACATGAACCCGCTCGTCCGCAAGGCGGCGCACGAGGAGTTGGACGGCTTCGACCGTCTGCACATCATCGACCCGCTCGAGGTGCTCGACTTCCACAACTTCATGGCCGCGAGCCACCTCATCCTCACCGACTCTGGCGGCATCCAGGAGGAGGCGCCTAGCCTGGGCAAGCCGGTGCTCGTGATGCGCGACACAACTGAGCGCCCCGAGGGCGTGGCCGCCGGCACGCTGAAGCTCGTCGGCACCGAGGAGGACGTCATCTACCGTGAGTTCAGTTGCCTTCTCTCCGATCAGGCTGAGTACGAGGCTATGAGCCGCGCCTCGAACCCCTATGGTGACGGGCATGCGAGCGAGCGGATTGCGGACGTACTGGCGGACGGTGAATACCGTGGGTAAGATACGCGTGCTTCTCCTAGTGAACCGTTGGTACCCGGACGGTGGCGTTGAGAACTTTCTCGAGCAGCTGATGTCTGAGACCTCGGGTTCAATCGACTACGCGATAATGTCTCTCACCACCCGCGTCGACTCCGATGCTGCCTGCATCAAGATCGGGCCGGTTCTGAGTTCCGAACGCGTGCAGGACATGTTCGCTCAAAGCTCCTCTATAGCTTCGGTCATGCGGGAGGGTCATTACGACGTCGTGCACATCCAAGCAAGCAACGGCAGTGCCTTCTTCCTTGCTGACATTGCAAAGAAAGCGGGGATCCCCCGTCGCATAATCCACTCGCACAACGCGGGGGCCGAGATTTCTGGTAACCCGTTGAAGAGGGCCGTGGGCGCAGCCTGTGCGTCGCTCTTTTCAGACGCGCCGACCGATTTGTGGGCCTGCTCGGCGAACGCTGGCGAATATCTATTTGGCAAACAACCGTTTAACGTCTACTTTAATGGTATTGATCTCGTTAGGTTCGCCTTCTCTGAGCAGAAGCGCGCAAACATACGCGGCGAGCTCGGCGTGGCTGACGGCGAGTTCCTGCTTGGTAGCATCGGCCGCATAGCCCTGCAGAAGAATCCGCTTTACCAGCTTCAGGTGTTCTCCGATCTGCGCAAGCTCGTTCCCGGGGCTCGCTTCTGCATGGTCGGCAGCGGCGACATGGAGGTCGAACGTGATGCTGAGGCCGAGCGACTCGGTCTGGGCAGCTCGCTCATAAAGGTATCGAGGACCTCGGAAAGCGACGCCTACTATTCGGCTTTCGACGCACTGCTATTGCCCTCCCTCTTTGAGGGCCTGCCCTTCGTTGGCATCGAAGGGCAGGCTGAAGGTCTTCCCATATACGGCTCCGACGTGCTTCCTCGCGAGTTGTCCATCACTGACAGAATCTTATTCGCGTCCACCGACGAGGCGCCTTCCACCTGGGCGCGGCGTATCGCCGAGGGTATCGATAGGTATCGTATTGAAGAGCGCCCTTCGTATGCGGAAAAGATGCGCGCCGCCGGCTTCGACAGGGAGGCGTGCTTCGCAACGATTGCCATGGCCTACCGGGGTGGTGGCCGATGATACAGAGGCGCACTAAGATCCTCATGGTGGGGCCCGCACGCAACGAGCAAGGCGGTATCGCGACCGTCATCAACGACTACTATAAGGCTGGCATCGAGGACCGCTGCGACATTACCTTTCTGCCGTGCACAGGCAAGGGGAGCAAACTTAAGAAGCTCGCGCAGGGTGTCTATGCCCTGGCGTGGGTTAAGCGACACTTGAGGGGCTTCGACGTGCTGCACGTCCACATGGGCGGCGGCAACAGCTTCGCCCGGGAGCGTTTCTTCGCCATGGCAGGTGTCGATGCCGGTGTGCCGACAATTCTGCACGTGCACGACGGCCTCTTTCGCGATACCTACGCGAATGCGCCCGAGAAGACCAGGTCGGACTACCGCAGGGTTTTCTCGGCGGTAGATAGAGTGGTCGCTCTTTCCGACTCATGGAAGGAGTACTTCTCCTCCGAGATATCAGGTTCGGACAATGTCGTTACGATTCCCAACGGTATCCACGTCCCCGAGGATGTAAACGATCACAAGGAGCCGAACACGGTGCTGTTTCTGGGACACTTCGATGACAACAAGAACGCCACCGTACTCATACGCGCGATTTCTAGGGCGCGGGAGATCGTGCCTGGTATTCGAGCATATTTCGGTGCGGACGGCGACGTGGAGGGTGCGAAGGCGCTTGTTGCCGAGCTGGGCTGCGAGGACGCGTGCTCGATCTTGGGATGGGTCGGCTCGCGGGAGAAGCAGGCGCTGCTGGACATGTGCGCAATCTACTGTCTGCCGTCCAAGAACGAGGCCTTCCCCATGGGGCTCTTGGAGGCCATGGCGAACGGCTTGGCGGTCGTTGTGACCCCCGTGGGCGGCGTGCGTGACATCGTGGAGGACGGTAAGACCGGCGTTTTCGTTCCCGTCGATGATATAGATGCCCTAGTGGAGGCGATTGTGACACTATGCCGCGATAAGAATGAGCGCACCCGCGTTGCGAAGGCGGGTGCCGAAATGGTGCGCGAGAATTACAACCTCGGCGCTGTCGTGTCTGAACTTGTAGGTGTTTATGAGGAGCTTGCTGGAGGTGGAACCGTTGACGCCTAAGGTGCTGCATTACTGCTGGTTCGGAGGAAAGCCCCTACCGCAAAAAGCTCAGGCAAACGTTGAGCGCTGGCAGGAGCTTATGCCGGATTATGAGATTGTCCGATGGGATGAATCGAACTTTGACGTTGATGAGTGCCCTTATGCCCGGGACGCTTACAAGGCAGGTAAATGGGCATTTGTGAGCGACTATGCGCGCTTCAAGGTCGTTTACGACAACGGCGGTACCTATATGGACATAGGTAGTGAGCTTCTGAAGTCAATCGACCCGCTTGTCAAAGAATCGGGGTTCACTGCATGTGACTATGAGTCGCATGCAGTGAACCCCGGCCTAGTGCTCTCGGCTGGGGCTCACTCTGACTTAATCGGCGAGGTCCTTGAGTCTTACCGAAATCTTGATTTCGTGGATTCCATTGAGTTCCTGTATTCCCATACCGTTAATCACATTTTCGGTGAGGTTCTTGAACGCTATGGCTATCAGTGGGGCGTAGACGCTCTATGGGAGTATGACGGTTTTAGGGTCTATCCGAGTGAGTACTTCTGTCCAAAGCTCGACTTCGGTGGGTTTAAATGTACTAGTCGCACGTACTCCACCCATGTCAGTACCGCGAGTTGGTTGCCGGCCGGTGAGCGGTTTCGGATTGGCTTCATCAACAAGTGGGCCCCCTACGTGGGCGATTTCATTGCACGCAAGATCGCTCGTATTCTCTCGTTAACGTTATATAAGGGTGATACCCGATGATTACGGTATTCACTCCCACCTACAACAGGGCTTATTCGATAGCCCGTCTGTTCGACTCGCTTCAACGCCAGACTTGCAAGGATTTTGAGTGGGTTGTTGTGGATGATGGATCCACGGATGAGACGACTTCTTTGCTCGCAGAGCTTAAGGCAAATGCGACATTCCCCATGCATTTCGAAAGGCAGGAAAATGCCGGCAAGCATGTAGCGATTAATCGGGGAGTGAACCTTGCTCGTGGAGAATGGTTTTTTATCGTTGATTCCGATGATTGGCTACCGGATGATTCCATTGAGGTGAACTTGCGATATATCGTGCAAGTCGCTGATGACGATTCTTTTGCTGGCGTTTCCGGTGTGTGCGCGCGCGCTGACGGCTCACTGCTTCTTGGGGAGTCTGGCGTGTCTTTGAGCGACATGGATGAGAAGACGGTTGAACGGTTTACCGAGGAGTACATAGACTCTACGTCGTGTGATTTCAGGTTCAAATACAAGATGCCGGGCGACAGGGCAGAGATTGTGCGCACTGAACTAATCAAGCGTTTTCCTTTTCCGCGTTTCGAAGGCGAAAGATATCTTTCTGAATTCTATCTATGGCAGTCGATATCGGAATTGGATCTCAAGATTAGATGGTTCAATACGCCGACGTATTACGGCGACTATCTGGAAGATGGTCTTACGACCAATATGAAGGAGGTTATGCTAAAAAATCCGAGAGGGCGTTCTTTTATTGATGATTTCACGTTGGGGACTCACGTTCCGATCAAGATGAAACTGAGATCTGCTGTTAATTATCTCCGGTACGGTAGTTATGCCGGCTGTGGTATAGGTTCGCTTGTATCCAGTTCTTGCCATCCTCTGATTGTTCTACTCGCCTTGCCTTTCGCCTGTTTGTTTCCTCTTAGAGGTGATGTTGAATGACGGGAAAAACGATTTCCCTAAGAAGTCAAGTTCTTGAGACGCGTCTTTTTACTGTCGTTAATCTCTCTGTTTTCTTACTTGTCGCTTCGGTATTTGCTGTTTCTTTTTATCTACGAATGGGATTGAGCTCGGAGTTTGCGTATATTAACCTATTATTTTATGTTCCTTTGATTCTTCTAGCTGCTAAATGCGGATGTCGGATCGGGATTGGGCCTTTGATGTTTTGGCTCTTTCTGCTTTCCCTTTTTTTGGTGACCGAGCGAACGGCTGGCTCTTCGTTTCGGGACGTAGCGAAATTCTCCTTTCTTTACTGTTTGCCCCTATTAGTCTGCCAGCTGAGATTTGGCTCGTCGCAGGATCAGCGTCGGGCTTTGGCCAAGGCAATAATTAGAACATCAAACGCGTTCGTATTTCTTGTCTTTGGCATTCTTGTGCTCGATTGCTTTACGGGTTCCGCTTGCATGGCGGCAATATCAAATGCGGCTATGAAAGAGATGTCTGGATGGGTTTCGCCGGAAATTTCATCGAGGCATGTCTCCATATGGGGCCATTATCTCAGCACAGCAGGGTTTTATCTCGTTTTTTACTATATGAATATTGCATACGAGCGAATCGTTGGTGAGTCGTTGGTCAACATCAAGCTCTTGTATGTAGTTGCGACATTAGGCATCCTCTCCACAGGCGGTAAAACCGCCATTGTGATTTACCTGTTATCTGTAATTTGGCTTAACACTACTAGTAAGGATGCGATAAAGAACGCGATTGCCCTGAGCGTTTTTCTTGGCGTGCTTTATTTTGTCGGCGCGTTCGATGTCGTGCTTGATCGTTTTGGTGCGTCAGATTTATCGAGTGGAAGGAACGGCTCAGTTGAGCTTGTCCTTTCTTACGAAACTCCACGTATTTTCTGCGGATACGGTGAGGGTTACACCGCGCATTTCACTTCATTTATCGACAGAGGCACGGTATCTATGTTTTCCGAGTATTCCCTCTTGACGCTCGCATTTAAATTTGGACTTGTATTTGCAGTTGGTGCAGCGTTTCTTATCTTGCTGCCATCAATTAAGACCTCTGTTGCAACGGGAAACTATTCTATTCTGTTCCTGGGAATTTTGATGCTTACTTACTTCTCGACCTTTAACGGCATGGCCAATATTCCGGATGTCTACCACGTTATGGCTTTATTTTGCTTAGTGCTTAATCTGCTGGGTGAACGCACCTCTAAAAATGACTCTGTCGACTCCGCAGTCAGTGACGTCATCGGCCCGAAGGGTTTATGAGATGGAGATGCCTTCAGTGAATTCAAACGCCCCATTAGTCAGTGTCGTGATCCCGACATATTCACGTTCTGACATGCTGACTCGGGCAATGGAAAGTGTTAATGCCCAGACTTACCCCAATATCGAGATTGTTGTCGTAGATGACAATGGTAAAGGCACGAATCAACAGCTTGAGACTCAAGCTCGTGTTCTTGCATTCGAGACTCGGCCGGGCGTTGAATTGCACTATGTCGTTCGCGAAAAAAACGGAGGCGGATCGCTTGCGCGTAACACTGGCATCGATGCCTCAAAGGCCGATTTTGTTGCCTTTCTTGACGATGATGATGAGTTTCTACCGCGCAAGCTAGAGCTGCAGATGGAACCAATGTCCGATTCTAATGTCTCGTTGACCTATGCGCACTGCAAGGGCGTCCAACCCGATGGCACAGAGATTTACTACCGCCGAGTCTGCAATGGGGTGCCTGTTTTTGAGCAGGCCTACTGCGGCTGTATTGCGGCGACGAGCCAATGGCTGGCGCGCAAGGATGCGTTACGGAGCGTCGGTTGCTTCAGCGATACGCCTGCGAAGCAGGACTCCATTCTCATGTTCAAGCTTTTGATAGCGGGCTTCCAGATCAGATGCGTCCCCGAGGTGCTCTCAGTCTACTACGATGACTTAGGGACGGTGAGGATAAGCACGAGCGGCAAGTCTTTGGCGGGGGAGCTGAACTATGATCGGCTCATACGGGAGTATTCTGGGATGTTTACGCTCAACCAAAGGCGTCGTGTAGAGCATGCGATGCACTATCGAGTCGGCATGATGCTCGTTGGAATGAACGCGAGTGCTGAGGGCGCAGTCCAGCTATTATCCTCGTTTGCGCTTGCTCCCTTTGCTTTTATACATAAAGCATATCGCGTTGTTGGTCACAATGCGAAGCAGGCTCTTAAGAAACTTAATGCTCATCGTGGTTAGGAATTGCATGTTATTAAGAAAAGCCGCTCGCTATGTTAGGCACCCTTCGCTTGTTGGGTTCGAGATTGAGAGACGTTCCAGGCTGCGTGAGGTCAGTAAATTTGATTTTCGCCCTTACACGAGCGCACCTATCAGCAATAATACATATATATCTCTTACAAGCTATGGGGCGCGTCTCAATGCGGTCCATATGGCCATCCGTTCCCTACTCATGCAATCAGTGAGACCCTCAAAGGTTCTGCTTTATCTTGATGAGTCTATCCAAAGGGACACGCTTTCCGATGATTTGCTTGACCTTGAACAATATGGTCTTGAAATCAGAATGGGTTACGAGGATTTGGGGCCGCACAAGAAATATCTCTTCGCATTTCAAGAGTTCCCGGACTCGCTCATTATCACAGCGGACGATGACCTCATCTACCCAGCAGATATGGTCGAATCGCTTCTCACAGCCCACGAGACTGTTCCCTATTGCGTTGTGGCAAGGCGCTGCCATCTCATAGGGTTTGATGCTGCGGGAGATTTACTTCCTTATGAAAAATGGGGCTGGGAGCATAAGGACGCTTTTTCAGTCCCCAGCCGCCGGTTGCTTGCAACCGGCGGCGCCGGGGCGTTGTATCCTGTCGCAGCCTTCGACCTCGCATCGCTGGATATAGAGGCCATACGTGGAGTAGCCTGGCCTGCAGATGACCTTTATCTCAAGTTCTTCGAGCTCGCCAACGGCATCGAGGTGGCATATGCTCCGAACAGACAGAATCATCCCTATCAATTGGAGGGTCCTCGTTCAGACGCTCTTTGCAACGCGAATGTGGCGGGAGGGCGTAACGATGCCATCATGGCCGAGCTCATGTGCCGCTATGGATTGAGTCCATCGTATTTCGAGGAGGGATATCGTGTGACTTCTTCCTAATGTTCAGAATAGGCTTTCGCAATCCAAGGCTAACGAATGACTTGAGACTAACATGCAGGAACTGAGGGGGATCGGCTCTCTCGGTTGACCGACGGCCGACATAGCGATTCGTTATCCTGAACATATATTCATCGGGAGGGGCGTATGTCAACGGTGGGATGCTGGCTACCTCGAATGCGTGAAAGACGTCATTGGGCGCGACTGAATGTTGCCTATGGTTCTCTCGTGCATACGGTCTTGCATCGCCATCAAAGACTTGATAAACCGATGAATGAGCAAAGCAACGTTGGGCTGAGAAAGTGTTGGGCAATGACGCTTGGATCGGGTGCTGCGTACAAATAATGTCCGGCGTCACTGTTGGCTCGCACGCCATTGTGGGTGAAGTGGTCGCGCGTAATTTCCCGGAGCGACCGGTTGTTGGCGGCGTGCCGGCGCGTGTAATCCACAAGAGGAACAGATATACCAGGCCATTGAGGCCGCTAAAGTTTGGAATATGGAAAGTGTCTAAATCAAATACGGGCATGCGCAGTGCTGCCCTTATGCAGTTTGGGTCTAAGTATGTCAGCATGGGTGCTCAACTCGTGATAACGGCTGTGCTGGCAAGACTTATCTCGCCGGGTGACTTTGGGCTTATGGCTATTGTCACCGTGTTCACTGGGCTATTCAGCTTGCTTTCTGATATGGGCGTGGGCACTGCTATCGTGCAGTATCGCGACCTTACGGAACGTGATTATGGCGGTCTATTTGCATTTTCGGCACTTTTGGCTGCAGGGCTTTCTCTGGCCTTTTGTGCCGCATCGCCATTCATCGCCGCAGTCTACGGGGACGCCCGGCTTGTGCCCTTGTGCCTTGCCTCGGCCCCCGCGCTGCTGTTCTCCACGCTCAATATGGTGCCAAATGGCCTTATGCTCAAGGAGTTGCGCTTCGCCGCCATTGGCGTACGTCTTGTGGCGGCTACAGTAGTCTCTGGAGGGGTCGCAATCGCGGCCTCCGCCTTGGGTGCGGGCTGCTATGCGCTCGTCCTTCAGACTGTGCTATCTGCAGCGGTGGTGTTCTTCTGGAACATCGTAGCGCGACCAATCAGGCAGATAAACGCTCATTTCATTTGCACGCTTAAGAAGATATTCTCCTATTCTGCTTACCAGTTTGGGTTCAGCTTGGTCAATTACTTCTCCCGCAACCTCGATAACATGCTCGTTGGCGGTGTGCAGGGAACTGCGGCCTTGGGCTTTTACGATAAGGCTTATAAATTGACAACCTATCCCATGACAGCGTTCTCCAGTGTCATAGGCTCGGTCATCCAGCCGTTCATGGCAGAGCATCAAGACGATGTCGACCGCATCTACGAGTGCTGGATGCGTATCGAAAAGCTGCTCTCGCTAGTGGGTGTTGCTGTGGCGGTGGTATTCAGCTGTGCTTCGGCGGAAATCATTGCTGTCTTCTACGGGCCAGGATGGGAGCAAGCCGCGCCGGTGTTCGCCGTGCTTGCTTTGTCGGTCTACTTCCAGATGATGGGCAACCCTTCGGGTGCGTTTTTCCAGAGCATAGGACGCACCGATTACATGTTTAAGGTTGGTCTTGTGAACACCGCGATCACCATTTCCGGGCTGGTGGCGGGCCTGGCTGGCGGTTCCATCCTCACAGTGGCTTACGGCATCTTCGTAGCATACTGCCTTCATATGGTTCCTCTAGCGTATTTCCTAGTGAAACGTGGTTTCGGCAGACCTTACTATTGCCTGCTAAATTTCTTGCCTGAGATTGCTGTTGGCATCGTGGGCATTGCTGCTGTTGCGGGAGTTGGCGCCTTTATACCCATGGAAGATGTTTTCCTCTCTCTCATCGTAAAGTTGCTTGTGAGCAGCATTGCGCTAATCACTGGATATGCGCTCACTGGCCAGCTGAAATACCTCACGGCTCTAATTAAGAGATAGCTCATTCTGATCGTTCCATCACGTATGGCACCTTGAAAACCCCAGATAGAAAGAAGATTCCCATGAAAATCGCTGTCGCCGGTACCGGCTATGTCGGCCTGTCCCTCGCCGTACTTCTTTCGCAGTACAACGAGGTGCACGCGCTGGACATCGTGCCCGAGAAGGTCGAGAAGATCAACAACTACCAGTCGCCCATCCAGGACGACGAGATCGA
>CAUFRO010000009.1 GCA_959027945.1 uncultured Collinsella sp. | reverse complement strand
AAGATCCACGGCCAGGTCATAAGGCCCACGCCAATAAGGATGATGACGATGGTGATGAGCCGGTCGGCCCAGCGCGGCAGCCGCTTGCGGCGGCGCTTGGGCTTTGGTTGAGGTTTGGGCTGAGGGCTTGAGCCACCGTTGGCCGCGGCGTTATCGCTCTTCATGTGTTTGGCACCCTGCGCCATCGCCGATCACTCCTTTACAGCTCAAGTTGTCTAAACAAATAATAGCCGATTCGCGAGCCCCTACCCCGGACAACGCAGCCAGACTGCATTATCCGGACTACCTAACCTCGCTCAACCAATCAGGCCATATGTTGCTTTCATCGTCTCGACTAGCTGTGTCGTCGTTACGCCCGCAACCCCGATCTGCTTCAGATTGATGTCACTCGCCTCACAGTCTTTAACAAACGCAAGCATATCGTCCTTCAGCTCTTCGACTAGGTTGACACCCGCCGACTCACCAAGCAGCTGAGCAAGCCTCAGCGCATCGCGTTTATGCTTTTTGACCTTCCTCGAGTCAACGTTCTCCCCGGCTTCCCTTCTAGCTTTTAGGTCGAGATACGCCTTCGCTTTGAACGGGACAATGTATTCCGTATCCAGGACCGAAACACCGTCTACTGTCCGAATTCCCTGAAGAAACAAGCTGTAGTAGGCATCGTCCAACAAAATAGCCGAAAGACTGCTTATGTTTTCATCAACGTGAATTGGCGTCACATCAACTCCCTCACGACCCTTTAGAAAGTCGGGGCACTTCGCGAAGAGCTCGATCATATGGGGATAACCCGGCCTCTTTGGTTCCGTAAACCGATAAAAACACGAGGCTTCGCTTTCACCCCAGCCGCAGCGGTAGCCGCCATCACGCACCAAGGTCCATATGGCTTCGGCCGTCTGAGGCAACCGGTCATCGGCGACAATGACCACATCAAAATCGTGGGTCGCCCTAAACGAAAGTCCCGCCTCCGCGAGCAAAATGTCGCATGCTGTGCCGCCGATAAGGGCATACGACCCTTCAGCTTCCTGCATATGCTGCCGAAATACCTGGAGACCTTCTACAGCGCTTCCTGCCATGGATATTCCTTTCCAAACATGTGATCGAGTTCGAGCTGAATTCGTTCATCGTCGATTGCCGCCAAAGATAGCGCAAGTGAGATGTCGTCGATACGGGAGGAGTCGGCAAACACGGGCGCATAGCGCCACACTTGGATCATCGCCGTTTCGTTATCCGGCAGCTCCCCGTCTGCGACTTCAAGGTCGCTCAGTTCACGCCATGTACTTCTTAAGACGGCCTTTTGCTCCATGCCCGGCGCAGCGAGCATCGAACGCACAGCGAGCGCCGTCTCCCCAGCGTCAGCAAGACCGTCAACCCGCGGCGTCTTCCTAGCAAAAAAGACCTTCGAGACAGGCGAAGAGAGCTCCGCCATGTGCTCACTGAGCAGAAGATCAACGGCCACGGGGAACACAATGACACGCCGTTCGCGCCGCTCGCGCCTTGCGAGCCCCCTGTCTACAAGCTCGGTTACGGCCTCACTCGCGCGGCTTGCCGAAATCCCAAGCGCACGACAAAGGTCATCGGAATGATATGACTCCTGCCCTGCTCCCCAGATTGCGGCAGCCTGCGCGTTGGATGACATCTTGGTCGCGCGATTATGAAATCTAGTGCCGCCCCTCTCCGTGCAGGCCGCGCCCATAAATGGAAGAAAGGCCTGTCTACCAGGGCAAACAAAGGGGATTCCTTGTGCGACCAATGCCTTGCGCTGGCGCGCATCGGCATCAGGAAACGAAACGACGACAGGAGCCTCCGCACGCAAGGCTAGCTGGCTATAGACTCTCTTAGCCTCGGGAAGCCCAACGCCAGTAGGCAAACTTGCAAGCAAAAAAGAAAAACCGTTTGCGTCAACGGCGCGGATCTCAATCGACCGCAGATGCAGCGGCAAGCGTGCGGATCCAGGCCAAGTTTTAGCCTTGGCGGAGAGGCCTAGTGCTTCTTGTAAGTAGGTAAGCGCTTCGTTCATTTCCATCTTTTTCGCTTAGTTCCAGTTTATATTGGAATTATACATAATTTTCGGAAATAACAAGATTTCTATCAGGCATAGGCCCGTATTTGAGTTTTCAAAAAGTCGCGAATCGACAGAGTGATTCGGGATACAATAGCTACAGGAAACGACGCATCCCGCGTAAGTGATCGAAAGCGCGGGCGGCCTAGTTTTCTGGTTTTGTTAAATGCCCGGGCCTCTAACCCCGGGCATTCTTATTTGCGCTTGTTGCGGCGCAAATGCCTTCTACCGTCCGCACCGCGCGAGCGCCTACGGACCTTAAACCGAACCTCATACGAGTCAAGAAACGCGATGACGGATGAGTCCGCACCGGACGGTAAAGGCTGCCTGTGTTGTCCAAAAAGAACGGGGCAAACTCCAGCGCGGAGTCTGCCCCGAAAAGAGAGTGGCAAAGCAAGAACGTCGATGGACGAGAAAAGTGTCCGCAAGTCTCATGACCATCACATCCCACCTGCCAAAGGGATGGGCGAGTGAGTGTTACTCCTGCTCGGACTCCTCAGCCTGCTTACGGCTGCGGATGAGGTGCGCCACGCCAATGCACAGCACCGCGCCACCAGCGATCCAAGTGAAGGTCACGCCGTTGAGGCCGGTCAGCGGGAGGCCAGAACCCTTCTTGTTCTTGATGGTGAGGGGAATCATGGTCGTGGGCGCGTTATCTTCAATCGTGGCAGTGACCATATCGGAACCAGGAGTCACGCTGAGCTTTTTAAGCGTGCCGTCTGTATTGAATTCAGGCGTCACCGTGATTTCGAAGTCGGCGATGGTGTTGTAGCCCGCAGGCGTCTTGCTCTCGGAAATCAGGTATGTGCCCGCAACAAGCCCGGGAATAGAGACCTTGTTGCCCGCCCCCTCGGTTTCAAACGTATAGGCGTCGTTTACGTTGTCGCTGAAGCTGCCGTCTTGCTTCAACCATTTTTCAACTTTTTTATTGGACCCTTCCGTGATCATTTTGACCTTAAACCCCGCAACGAGTTTGGCGTTAGCGTTGTTCGGGTCAGTCTTAGTTACATCGAGACCAAAGACGTAGTCAGTGACCTTGTCCGACTTAGAAGTGCCCTTATCATTAGTCACGGGATTGTTGGAATAGACAAGCTTGACCT
The DNA here is from genome assembly GCA_959027945.1 of uncultured Collinsella sp. Taxonomy (GTDB): domain Bacteria; phylum Actinomycetota; class Coriobacteriia; order Coriobacteriales; family Coriobacteriaceae; genus Collinsella. The sequence goes on along the minus strand of CAUFRO010000009.1, from coordinate 58,285 downwards.
CATTGGTGTTACCGGTGGTCGTGTATTCGGCATCGCTGGTGAGCTGAGCTTTGTAGGTCACGACGACCGTGGAGTCTTTGTCGACAGTGATTGCAGCGCCGTTCTCGCCCTTGACGGCCTTGAGGTCATCGAACTTGACTGTAAGGAGCTCGCTGTTCTTGACGGTATCCTGCGCCGCAGCGACGTTCGCGCTGAACCCGGACTTGACCTCGGTCTTGGCCTTGGTTTTGCCGTCGACGATGTAGACGTGGAGGCCCTCGGGGGCGTTGTTCTCGCCCTTGATAACGATGAGGCCCTTGCTCAGCGTATCTTGGAATTCATAGTAATACGTACCGTACGAGGCAATATTATCTGCAACGCTACCGGTCAGCCTGTAGTCAATTTCCTGTCCGATCCAAGCATCGCCGCTGTTCTTCCAGTAGCTCTCTTCAGCATCGGCAGCATCCTTACCTGCAGTGTCGTCGAGAATCTTTTTGTCGACCCTGGGGATACTGGTCTTCTCGGTAACGACCACGGGATCACCGCCAACAATCGCGAAGATCGGAGAGGTGCCAGTGTTCGGCTTGGCCTGATTCGTAAGACCATCAGACACGAAGAGATAATAGCCATCACCGTAAAGGCCAGCTTCATTAGTGTTCGGGCGCGTCCACGGAGTACCTGCGTTAAGGGGATCTCCCGCAGCGGTCTCCGCCTTAACACCTTGCTTCATGCCTGAAACCGCAGCCGCAATTTCATAAAGCACATCGCCGGGGGCAACACGCGTACCGTCGCTGCTGGATGCAGTGCTGGCAGTGCCATTCACATTTTGAGAAAGCCACTCAGCCACAACAGAAGCTGAAGCATTCTTATCGAGCTTCTGGGTGGGGTCTTTCTTCACGAGTTCCTGATACTCAGCAGATCCCTTAATGGCGACAATCACCTTGGAGCCGATAGCATCATTTGCCCATTCAATATCAGAAGCAACCTTGCCATTGTCTTTCTCGTCAACGACTTTTGCCTTGAAGATCTGATAGGCCTTGAACGTATTGCCTTGGTTATCCTCGGCAACCTTATTGATGGTGATGCTGTTATTCGGAGCCGCCACATCCTCAGCAAACGCCATCGTGACGGGCGCCATAACTCCGCCGAAGCTCAGCGCTGCTGTGAGGCCGGCGGTTACTGCCAGGCGGGCGATGTTCTTGCTCATGCTCATCTTCTTTTCCTCTGCTTTCTGCTTGAATTCCATTTGATCTAAATCTGTCTGTCCGTGTCTTAGCATCTACTTCGCTACGTCTCGCCCCGCTCTCTGTGGGACTGCCAGCTACACTTTATGGCTGCCACCTCCCCGCTTGACCAGGAGCGCGACCACGATGAGCGCGGCTCCGGCGACCGCTGCGGCGGCCGCGGCGTACATTGCCATATCGCCAGTCGAGGGCATAAAGCCTCCGGTGGTAATGCTAGGGGGTGTGCCGGTGGGCGTGTTGATGAGCGACGCCTCCAGGCTGCCCGTCGACCCGTCCGCGCTGTCGGCGCGCAGGGGCGACTCAGCCGTGATGGTGAGCTTGGGCTTGGCAGCGGCCACCTGGTCGACGTCCAGGCCCTCGGCCTTGACCGTCACGGAGCGCGTGCCCTCAAAGACCGTGTAGCCCTTGGGCGCCTTGAGCTCGCGGACCTCCAGCTTGCCCGAGTCCACGCCCGAGACGGTCACGCGGCCGTCCTCGCCCGTGGTGACGGTGGCCTTGCCCTCCGCATCCCACGTGCCGTCGGCCGCCAGCGTGCGACCGCGGTCGTCGGCGATGCTCAGGACCGCCCCGGCAAGCGGCTTGTCGCCGTCGCTGCCGCGCTTGGTGAGCGCGAAATCCCAGGTGTAGGCGCACGCATCGTCGCTCGGCGTGCGGGTAAAGCCGGCGTCGCCGGACTGGTCGGCAAAGGGAGAGCGCGGGTAGCGCAGGTAGACCTCGTTGGGGTTGCCCTTCGCGATGCCATGGTTGCACGCGCTGTTGAGCGGCGCGTTGTACACGGCGACCACGCGGGCGCCCGCGGTAAAGGCTTCGGTCCCGCCGAGCGCGGCGATGAGGTCGCCGGTGCGCACGGTGAAGGTCTTGCCGTCGGCCGCTACCTTGGTGGCGCACTGGGCCGTGATGTCGGTCCAGCCCTGCGCGGGCTCGGTGCCGGCGCGGCCGTCCTTGCCGGCCGAGACGGCGTCGAAGCCGCCGTCCGCGCCCGCCGCCACGTACACGCGCATGCTCGCGGCCACCTTGGAGGGGTCGAGCCCCGCGCTCATGGTGTCGACGAACCGCACCGTATAGGTGTCGTAGGCCGTTAGCCCTGCCGGAACCGTGGCCGAGAGGCGCCAGTACAGGTCGTCGGCGACCGTGGCGTCGGCGGCCTTCTGCCAGGCGGCGGTGCTGTCCTCCAGCACGTGCTTGGCGACCTTGGGGGTCGCGGTCTTGGGCTTGACGGTGACGGCGCTGCCGCCGACCAGGGCCATGATCGGCACGGTGCTGGCCTCGCCCTGGGCGATGGCGTCGTCGTCGGCGACGATGAGCCAGTAACCGCAGGGCAGCTCGGCCGTCGTGCCCGCGTTAAGGGCCACGGGCACGGCGCCAGAGCTCTGGAGGGAACGAGCGAGCTGTGCGCTCAGCGCGCTCGTAAGGTGGGAATCGGTGTTGAGCCACTCGGCAGCTTCCTGCGCGGTGGTCTGGGAATTGGGCATGCCGGCGCTGTGTAGCACGGGCAGGACGGCGTCGCACGCGGCGTCGCTTGCCCAGGCGAGGTCGGTGGCGATCTTGGCGTCGCTGTCGCCGTCGACGACGTTGGCGCTAAAGATCTGGTAGGCGTCGTAGCTGCGCGCCACGGTGCCGCTCACCGTGATGGAACCGGTCGAGGTCGGCGCGGCCTGCGCGGAAGCGGGGAACACAACCGCGCAGGTGCCGATCAGGAGGGCAAGCAGCGCAAACAGGATCGGGAAGGAGCAAACTTTCTTATTCACGACGCTTACCTCCCTTCGCATTCGCCTTGCGACGAATGTGCATCCAGGCCGCAGCAGCGCAAAGCACCGCCGCGCCGGCAAGGTACGTCAGAGTGACGCCCGACATACCAGAAAGGGGCAAAGAGGTTGAGTAGGTGTTGGTGAAGGTGGGGATGGAGTCGGTGAACGTATGCTCAGTGTCGTCGGTCACCGAATTACCATTACGATCTTGAATCTGCTTGTAGGTTGCAGAGATGTCTATCTTGCCTTTAGAGTTATCAGCCGCCTTGACCGTAATTTGATAGACCGACTGGTCATACTCGTAGTTCGTGAACGGCGTCGTCGGCCGCTGTTCACGGACGTAATAGGTGAAGGTCTTGCTTGCACCACGACCGGTAGGGTCAGATTCGAGCTTTTCGAGTTGATTGAGTTTGTACTCAATCTCGTCGAAGTCCAAGGTCTGGGACTTGGAGCCGTCAGCCTTGGTCGACTTATCGTTGACGATGCTCGTGAACTCCTTGTCGGTCGCGAGCTGAAGCGTAAACTTCTTCATCTCGCCACCCTTGACAACCTTCGTAGCCGCCGGAGTCCAGGAACCCTTGGAGTCGTACGGCGTGTATGTGTTGGTGAAAGTCTTTGAGCTTGTTAGCGCGACGTTTGCAACGTCACCTTCGGGTATTGGATAAACCGTAGCAACAGACGTAGTACCATTAGCGGCGATTGTGGTGATTGCCACACTACTGACCGTATAGTACGTGTACTCGATATCAAGCACCTTATGCGACTTTTTTTCATCCTTTACGACCTTAGGATCTATCTTGTAGATAGTCTCGTCGCAAGTCACGCCAGAAACGGGATTGTCACCGGGGTCTTCAACGAGGTAGTAGACGATCGAGTCATCGGAATAGACCTCGCCCAGATTAAAGGCAAAGTTGCCGCCGCCATCATTCGTGACCCCATTGCCAACTTTTGTGCAGCCATTGAGTCGCAGCTTGTGATCGGCAAACGAGGGGTCCTGCTTGTTTGTACCCTGTTTGAGCAGCTGGAACTTGAACTCTCCGTCTTTAAGCGCACGACCCATTAGCGCCTTAGTGCCATTGAGCTTCATCTTGGGGTACACGCTCACCTGCATGGTGGAACCAGCGACAACGTCACCATTGGTCATGATTCCGCCACCGTGGACGTTGGATTTGTTGCCCGTAATGAAGAGCGTGGCATTATCACGGGCAAGCCCTTGATCACCATCGGAAGGATCTGCATCGAGGCCAATCATGTACTTAGCCTGGGCGCCCTCGTACTTGCCGATGGTCGTAGGCGGCTGACCGTCGATCGTGCCCTTCCAGTTGGCAGCGCCGCCACCAAGCATCTGACCAGTTACGGCAGCGATGTAGTCGCTATTATCTGACTTGCGAATCAGGAATAGATCCTTATGGCCGTTTTGCTTGAAGGTATCAGTGATTTCGCCACCCTTAACGGTTGTGGGCTGATCTTCATTCTTACCATTAGTACCACCCGATAGGTGGGCGCCGTTTTCATCGCAGTTTCCGAAAATCGCAATACCATTGGTATCGGTAATAGCCGTTTTGCCGGTCGGGCAGGCAGCGAAGCCACCGCCATAGCCCTCGGCCGAATTGTTAGTAATCAGCGCGTTGTAAATCTTAAGAGTCGCTGAATTAACGTTTTCATCACTGTTGCCGCCCTGGACGAACACGCCGCCACCGCCCCAGTCATTAGTGGTATTGGTCGTATTGTTGGTGATATAAGCGTGTGAACCATTCGCAACTTCAAACACACCAACGGTAGGCGCAGCAATGCGGATACCGCCACCCTCTGAGTTTTGCGCCACATTGCTGGCGATGGTTCCACCAGAGAACGTAAACGTGGAAAGAGCCTGCTTCCAAGCGCCAGCATAAATACCGCCACCGGCCTCGGCAGAATAGTTACCGGTGATGTAGCCACCGTTAATCTTCAGGCTACCGCCATTAAAAGCAGCAATACCACCACCACCGTGGCAACCGCCGCCCTTGTGCACCCAATTAGTCGAATCGGTATCTTGGTAGAACTGATACTTGTTATTGGTGATGTAGCCGCTCGTAACGTTAACGGTTGATTCGAACGCACAGATACCTGCGCCGTAGCCAGACTGGCTACCAAACGTACCGTTGCCGGAGATAATGCTGCCATCCACGTTGACCATTGAGCCCTTAGCGTACACGCCGCCGCCATTGGGAGCGTAGTTACCTGCGATAACGCCACCGGTTAGATTAAGGGTCGAAGCAGCACCCTTTTCATTAGACACCATAATGCCAGCGCCGGTGCCCGAGGTTCCCGTAGAGGCACCGCAAACGTAGCCACCGCTCATATTGACGGTAGAACCGTTCTCGGCGTAGACCAAGTTGGCAACTTTACAGCCCTGTCCTTGCGTCAGCACGCCACTTTCAAGATTGAACGTACCGCCCTTACCATTAGTGCCATAAAGATTGATGAGCTTCAATTGGTCGTTACCACTGCACGCCACGATGGCGCCGCCGATGGTAGCTTCGTGTTTATAAAGAGCCTCGGTAGTGCTAATGCCATCTGGATTTACGGACGATCCGGTTACATAGTAGGTGAGATTTGTAGGAATATTAGAAGTCTCATCAGGGGCCACAGAGGCAAGGTTGCCATTTTTGCTAGATGTGTTGTCGGAGCATACATATTTGTCGCCCGTTGGATCATCCACTTCAGCTTGCTGACTATCCATGACGGTTAACGTCGCGCCCCCCGTAATGTTGAACAGGGGCTGGCTCGAGCTCTCGTGTTTAATTTTGTGACCGTTTAGATCCAGCGTGATCTTGCTGCCGTCCTTGCCAAGCTGGATTGTCCCGCCGGTATCGACATCATTCATAAGCTTGAAGCTAGCGACACCGCTTGCATTCTCCAACTTGTTTTTCAAATCGTCAGCGCTATTTATCTCGACGGGCGCCGCTTCGGTTTGCCCACCTTCCGCAGCTGCCATAACGGCGCCGTCATCCGACGACTCGCCGTCTTCGACCTGCAACTCGCCCTCAGGCTGATCCTCAGACTGACCCTGCTCAACACCATTTGAAGAGTCGGCCTCGCCGCCGTCGACCTCGTCGCTATTCTGGTTTTCGGTATCCCCGTTGGTAGTGTTGTCTACACCAGTAGACTCACTTGAGGAACCCCCCCCATTACAGTTTCCTCGGTAGGAGCTGCCTGGGCATCGTTGGCAATGGCCTGCGAGATCGGGGGCATGACGAGCGACAGTACCAGGCTCAAGACAGAAGCTCCGCACAAAACACCCGCTACCACACGATGCGCTGCTTTATTACCTTGCTTAGCTTTATTTGAATTTGCTGTCATCGATGCCTCCTCCCCAAGAGACCGCGATCCTGCTCTTTCGTTATCTAACCGGCACGCAGTCAATATTTATACGTGCCCTACATTGATAAGTTTAGCCATTGTTTAAACATGTGGGGCGTCAATTTCTTGCAATTTTGCGTCGAACAATCTTTATTCTTGACAATTACTCAAAGTATGCATTGTTTTATTAAATTCTAATTTTTTAAAACCGCAGGTAGACCTGTTATCCATTTTAGGTAATTCATGCTTTGTTGTTATTTGTACAACATTTTATTTTAAGTAGCATATTCTGTGAGCGGTCGATTTGTAGCTGTAAACGGTAGAGCGTTTGCCTGCTCTGACAACCTGCCAGCTAGATGCCCTATTAGCAATGACCGACATATATCATGATGTTTATACATCAACATTTAAGTTCGCGGGAAACTGCCTCGGCACAAATAGCGCCCCGCTCGCCAGTCTTAGAACAAACCACCACAAAGGTGCCTGCCCCCTTCGTGATGGTTGCACCCGGCGCTACAGCAGATGTTCCTCGATAAAGATCGCGATGCCGTCTTCGTCGTTGCTGGCGGTCACAAAGTCGGCGGCGGCACGGGTGGCATCGCTGCCATTTGCCATGGCCACGCCCGCGCCGGCGTCGGCCACCATGCAGGTGTCGTTATCGGCATCGCCAAACACGCAGATGTTCTGGAGCTCCATGTCGTTGAGCTCCGCTACGCGCACAAGGCCGCGCGTCTTGGACACGCGCGGATCCATGAACTCGTAGAGGCGCTGCGTGGTTTGCAGGGCGGCAGCCTTAACGGTGTCGTCGGCAAACGTCGATGCGCGCTCGATGACCTGCGGCATCACCTCGGGCGCCATGGTAAACATCACCTTGGGCTGCGGTTCACGCAAGAACTCGGCAAAATCGACCACCTTATAGGGCACGCCATCGACCTGCGACAAGTGCTCCACGCACGCATTGCTCTCGGGAACGTAAAACACGCCGTCTCGGGGGCAAACGGGCGTTGCCGGAAGGTCCGCCATGTGCTTGCAGATGCGCGCGATGGTTTCGCCCGGCAGCGGGTAGCTAAGCTCGTTGACGCCGTGCGCGCGGTCGATGACCTCGGCTCCGCCACAGCCCACCATCACGTCCACCAGACCGTCGATGCCCCAGAGCTCGTACATGGCCTCGGTCGCGTGGGCGTCGCGCCCGGTGCACAGGCCAAAGAGCACGCCGCGCTCGCGCAGGGCGCGGATCGCCGCCACGGTGCGCGGAGACACCGTGTGCTCGCTCGTGAGCAGCGTGCCGTCGATATCGCAGAACACGGCTTTGATGTGGCTGAAGGTGGTGTCCATGGGGGCCTTTCTGGGTTGTGCAGCGATGCGGGGTGTATTCGTGAACGGCGTACATGGTATACCAAGGCGCGCACGGGGTGCTTGGGCGCAAAACCACCACAAAGGTGCCTGTCCCCTTTGTGGTGGCCGGACCCGAAGGGTGGCCTGGCCCGGGGCGCAAAGCATCACAACATTCGACGTTATTCGGCGAAATCGCGGTTTTCATCGAATGTTGTGATGGTTTTTACTGCAAAGCAAAAACCATCACAAAGGTGCCCGGCCCCTTTGTGGTGGAAGTGACGTTTGCCCAGATAAAACCTACCAAAATAAACCTGTCCCTTTTTGGCATGTTATGGCAGCGCAGCGAGCCGGTTCCAAGTGCCCCAGGTCGCCCCGAAAGAGGAGCGACGCGTACTTTGGTACGCGAGCGACGGCTTGAGGGGCGAGATGGGGTGCTTGGGGCCGGCGCAGCGTCAAGCCTGAAGGTGGTCTTGGATGAGATCGCAGATGGCTCGGGCGTCGTTGATGTTGATAGCTCGGGTCGCAAAGCCGGCGTCGAAGGCCTGGCGCGCCAGGGCCTCGTTGCAGGCAAGGGCCAGCGTGTGACCGTCGACCAGGTCGAGCGAGCTCTTGCCGCGCAGGCGGTCGACGCCGGAGCGCGCGACCACGATGTTGTCGAAGCCCTCAGTCTTGTAGCCCTCGATGATCACCACGTCGACATCGTTGTAGCGCGACAGCAGCTCGCGCGCGGGCATCTCGTCCTCCTCGCGCGTGTCGGCGTACTCCGCCCAGCGCGTGGCGCAGATAAGGCCCACGTGCTTGGATCCGGCCTGGTGATGGCGCCACGTATCCTTAGCGGGCACATCGATATCAAAGCCGTGATGCCCATGATGCTTGAGCGAACCCACGCGCAGGCCGCGGCGGGTGAGCTCGGCGATAACCTTCTCAACGAGCGTGGTCTTGCCCGAGTTTTGGTAGCCGATAAACGCGATCGCGGGGACGGCCGGGGCCGGAACGGCGGGCGCGACGGCGACGGGTGCGCCCGCGGGCGCGTTGCCCGCGGCCCCCACGGCCTCAACAGCAGCAACCTGACGCTCGGCACGATTCCACACGCCCGAGCGGCCGCCCTCCTTGTGCAACAGGCGCACGTCGACAATCTCCATGCCGCGATCGACGGCTTTGCACATGTCGTAGATCGTTAGGCACGCGGCACTCGCGCCGGTCAGGGCCTCCATCTCGATACCCGTCTTGCCCGTCACGCCGGCCGTAACCAGTACGTGAAAGCCAACCTGCCCGTCCGTGCGCGCCGGTGCCCAGCCCTCGGGCACGTCCTCGGCCGGCGTCCCCGCCGGAGCGATGGGCGCAATGTCGCACTTGCTCTTGGTAATGAGCAACGGATGGCACATGGGAATAATATCGCTCGTGCGCTTGATGGCCATGATGCCCGCGACGCGCGCGCAGGCGAGCACGTCGCCCTTTTTGGCGCGGTCCTGCAGCACCATGGCCTGCGTCTCGGGGTGCATGAGGATGGTACCCTCGGCGATGGCGATGCGATGGGTCTCGGCCTTGTCGGACACGTCGACCATGCGTACCTCGCCCTTGGCGTCCACGTGCGTCAACTCGTCGCGACGGGCGTCACGGGCGGGCTCGGTGGCAGCGCTGGCAGTCGGCTGTGCGGACGCGTCGGCGTTGCCAGCATTCGCCGCAGCCGTGGCTTTATGGGCAGACATCGCGGCCCTGCGAGCGGCCTTGGTGGCATCGGCGTACCTGCTCTTGGCCATATGATCATCCTCCGATTTGGGACATAAATCGTTGCGTGCCCTCAATTATCGCGTGTTCCTGCGGTTTGTGGGCCACGGCATCGCGCCAAATCGAAAGTACCTGCATATCATCACCACGGCGCAGCGCCTCACGCACCGAATACTCGGCATCGCTGAACAGGCACGGACGCACGTTGCCATCGGCCGTCAGGCGCAGACGGTTGCAGTTCGCGCAAAAATGGTTGGACATGGCGCTGATGAAGCCGACCGTTCCCGCCGCGCCCGGAAAGTGCCAGTAGCGCGCAGGGCCCGCGCCGGCAGGAGCGTCGTTGATGTCGAGCGGTTCGAGCTCGCCCAGCCCCGTCGCGGCGGCCCCGGCATTGATGCGCGCCCGCAGCTCGTCGCTCGGCACGGTATCGCTCGCGTCCCACAGCTCGGGATTGAGCGTGGGCGCATGCGGATCCACAGCGCAATGCGAGCTCGTGTGTTCGTCGCCGATGGGCATATATTCGATAAAGCGCAGGTGGATGGGGCGGTCGAGTGTGAGCCGCGCAAGGGCCGCCACATCCTGGTTGAGCCGGCGCACCACAACGCAGTTGACCTTAACGGGCTCAAAGCCCCAAGCCAGCGCCGCATCGATGCCGGCCATGGTCTGCTCGAGCCGGCCCAGGCGCGTGATCTTTCCAAACAGCGTAGGGTCGAGCGTGTCGAGCGAGATGTTGACTCGGTTAAGCCCCGCGTCTTTGAGCTGCGGCGCCAGCCTGGGCAGCAGGGCGCCGTTGGTGGTGAGCGAGATGTCCTCGATCTGCGGAATCGCACGGATGTCGCGAATAAGCGGAATGATACGGCGGCTGACCAGCGGCTCGCCACCCGTCAGGCGCACGCGGCGAATGCCCTCCCCCGCCACCAAGCGCACAAAGCGGGCGATTTCCTCGGCGCTGAGCAGCTCGTCGTGCGCACGGGGCGCCACGCCATCGGCCGGCATGCAATAGATACAGCGGAAATTGCACTTGTCGGTAACGGCAATGCGCAGGTAGTTGATATCGCGGCCAAAGCCGTCATGTTGCACGTGCCCGTCCACGCGGCCCTCCCCTCACGCGGCGTTTTATTCTTCGGAAAACATAATACCCCACGAGAGAATCATGCCGACACCCGTACGACAGGACAGGTCGCTTCGAGCAAAACAGACTTTCCAAGCCCATCCTCAACACAGACCATCACAACATTCGATGCTTTTCCCGTTTTTGGCAAAAAACGTCGAATGTTGTGATGGTTTGCCTGCCCACGGCACCCCGCGGAAGGACCAAAGCGTCCCTAAAGGCCGCCGTCCCAGTGCCGAATCACGAATTCTCGCAGGTCGTTCTGACGTTTCTGGAATGTCTCGCTTCGGTCGCACTTGAGACCCATAGCGAGCGCGATGGCGTTCATCGCCCGATGCAATTGCAGCTGGTGGGCAAACTGAGTCCCGGTGAGGACGATCATCCTAAAGCCCAGCGCGCTCAGCGCGGTCATACGCTCCGCATCCGACGCGCTGCGCTGTTTATCAAGATGGTCCGAGCCGTTGTACTCAATCCCCGTACCGCTCGCAGGCGCATATACGTCGATCTCGAAATACCCGGCCTTTGCGAGATACTTGAACTCGTTGGGAACATCGACCCGATGGTTGAGCTCGATCTTGGCGTATCCCAGCCCTCCCTGGGAACGTTTTGCTACGACCATGATTGCGGTGGCCGTCTCCATGGGCGACCGCGCGCCATCGTGCACGCGCTTGAGCACGGCGGCCGCGCGTATAGCCCCCTGACGAGATCGGTTCTCATTGCAATAAGTAATCAAGTCGGCAACGGTATACCTCTGCCCCATCTCGATATAATCGTCTGTCGACAGATGATTCAAATGGTATCGGGCGCAGATTTCGTAGCCATATTCCAGCTGCTCGGGCTCACTCATCCACGAACCCGCTTGGACAAAGCACATGACCTCATCAACCACCAGAAGGCCCTCTGCCACCTCGATAAGATGACCTGGAGGTACCGGCGCTCCAAACACGTGGCACCTGAATCCAGCCGGCGTCGAGCGCTCAAAATCGAAGTTGACGAGCGTGTCGATATGATCGAGCTCTTCTCGTGGAATACCAAGCGAAACCAGATAGTCGGTAACGATCCCAGCTGCCGTTGAAGCCCTCAGCCCTTTGGCATCGAGTCCCAATTTGGGCAGGCTCGCGGTCGGCTCCGCATCGTTAGCAAGCGAGTCCTCATCGTATAGGCTGCTTGCTCGCGAGGGCGGCTCGGACGGGCGCGCCACGTTGTGGTACAGCCAGGCAGTCTTATGGGACAGGACGATCGGCAGGTCCATGAGCCCTCCAATGGAGTCGGATAACCAACCTTATTCCCCTGCCCACGGGTCCGCACACCTTCGCGCGCAAGAAAGCGAATCCACCCGGTCGAGCGGCAGAAAAACCATCACAACATTCGATGCTTTTCCCGATTTTGGCAAAAAGTGTCGAATGTTGTGATGGTTTGAGTCGAGGTGAGGGGCACGGAGGGATCAAAGCATCGTGCTCGAACGGGTTAATCCAGCTCTTTTAAGCCATGCGCCAGCTGCCAGTACTCGCCGTGCTGGGCGAGCAACTCTTCGTGCGTGCCGCGCTCGATGATGCGGCCGTGTTCGAGGACCATGATGGCGTCGGCGTCGCGGACGGTGGACAGGCGGTGCGCGATCATAAACGTGGTGCGACCGCGCATGATGCGGTCCATACCGCGCTCGATGAGCTTTTCGGTACGCGTGTCAATGGAGCTCGTGGCCTCGTCCAGGATGAGCACCGGCGGGTCGGCCACGGCCACGCGCGCGATGGCGAGCAGTTGGCGCTGGCCCTGTGACAGGTTAGCGCCGTCGGCCGTAACCGGTGTGTCGTACCCTCTAGGCAGGCGGCGGATAAACGAGTCGGCGCAGGCGGCCTCGGCAGCGGCGCGCACCTCCTCGTCGGTCGCGTCGAGCTTGCCAAAGCGGATGTTCTGCGCAATGGTGCCGCTAAACAGGTGCGTGTCCTGCAGCACAATGCCGAGCGACCCGCGCAGGCTGGCCTTGGCAATGTGCTTGACGTCGATGCCGTCGTACGTGATCTCGCCGTCATCGACCTCGTAGAAGCGGTTGATGAGGTTGGTAATGGTCGTCTTGCCGGCGCCCGTGGAGCCCACAAACGCAATCTTTTGCCCCGGCTTGGCAAACAGGTTGAGGTCCGTGAGCACGCGGGCGCCCGGCACGTAGGAAAAGTCCACGGCATGGAAGCGCACGTCGCCGGCAAGCGGGACCAAGCCGCACGTGAGCTCGGTGCCGTCGGCGGCCACCGCGCGGCCCGACTCATCAACGGCTGCCACGTCATGCAAGTGCCCGTACGCGCCCACGCCCTGGCCCTCGGGAATCTTCCACGCCCACGCGGCATCGCCCGTCTGCACCAGCTCCACGCAGCCCTCGTCCACCTCGGGCTCAAGGTCCATAGCCGCAAACAGGCGCTCGGCGCCGGCCAACGCGTTGAGCAAGAAGTTGCCGAGCTGCGTAAACTGGTTGATGGGCATGGCGGCCTGGCGCACAAAGACCAGGTAGCTTGCAAGTACGCCCACATCGGCGAGCCCCTTGATGCAGAGCATGCCGCCCGCCACGGCGACGATGGCATAGTTGACGTAGCCAATCACGACGGTCATGGGCACCATGGAGTTGGCATAGCTCACGGCGGCGGTACCGGTGCGGCGAAGCTCGTCGTTGCGGCAGGTGAAGCCGGCGACATTCGCTGCCTCACGGTTAAAGACCTTGATGACCTTTTGGCCCGAGACCATTTCTTCGATATATCCGTCCAGGTCGCCAAGCGATGCCTGCTGGGCGGCAAAGAAGCGCTTAGAGCGCGCGCCCGAGTAGCGCGCATACAGCACAATGGCTGCATCGCACACGAGCGTGATAATCGTGAGCTGCCAGTTAAGGATGATGAGCATGGCCGTGGTGCCCACGACCTGAATGGCGGCCTGAATCACGTTGGCAAAGCTGTTGTTGAGCGCCTCGGAGACGGTGTCGACGTCGTTGGTGAAAAAACTCATGATGTCGCCCGAGCGCGTGCTGTCAAAATAACTGAGCGGCAGCGTCTGGATGTGCGCGAACAGGTCGCGGCGAATATCGGACACCACGCGTTGGGCCGCACGCACCATGATCTGTGAGTAGCCCAGGGCCGAGAGCACGCCCGCGGCGTAGATGATCGCCGTCAGGATGACCTGCCTGGCAAGCAGTTCCTCCCCGCCCGTGGCCAAACCGTTAACGATGGGGCGCACCATGTAGGTGCCGGCGAGGCTCGCGATGGCGGCGACAGAGGCGAGCACGCCCACCGCGAGCAACGAGAACTTGGCATGCCCCATGTAGGAGAGCAAGCGGCGTACAGTGCGCTTGAGGTCGGCCGGGCGTGCTTGGGCTGCGGTCTTAGGCATGGCGCTCACCCCCTTCCAAGGGCGATCCGCATGCGACGGAGGAAAACGGATCATTCGCGCAACCATCGTCACTGCCGTCGCCGGCTTCCGCGTTCCTCGCAAACTCCATCTGCGAGGCGTAAATCTCCTGGTAGATGTTGTCGCCCGCCAGCAGCTCCTCGTGCGTGCCCACGCCGTGGACACGACCGTCGTCCAACACCACAATGCGATCGGCATCCATGACACTCGCGATGCGCTGGGCGATGATGAGCACGGTCGTATCGGAAATCCGGGCGATGTGCTCGCGAATCTTAGCGTCGGTCGCCATATCGACCGCGCTGGTGGAGTCATCAAAAATGAGCACGCGCGGATGCTTGAGCAGCGTGCGCGCGATGCACAGGCGTTGCTTCTGGCCACCCGAGACACCGGCGCCGCCTTGGCCCAACTCGCCGTCCAGCCCGCCGATGCGATCAAGGAACTCGTCCACGCACGCCGCGCGGCAAGCCGCGAGGAGCTCATCGTCCGACGCCTGCGGATTGCCCCACTGCAGATTCTCGCGCACGGTGCCCGTAAACAGCACGTTCTTTTGCAGCACAATGCCCACGGCGTCGCGTAGGGTCGCGAGGTCGTAGTCACGCACGTCACGTCCGCCCACAAGCACGGCGCCCTCGGTAGCGTCGTACAGGCGCGCAATCAGCTGCACAAGCGAGCTCTTGCCCGATCCCGTACCGCCGAGGATGCCCACCGTCGAGCCGCTCTCGATGCGAAGGTCGATATGCTCGAGCACATCCTCGGCTGCATCCGCGCGGTATTTAAAGGAAACGTCGCGAAACTCGATACTGCCGTCCGCTGGTGCCGCAATCGCGAGGTCTCCCGCGGGGTTGGCGATAAAGGGTTCCTCATCGAGCACCTCGGCGATACGGCCCACACTCGTAAGAGCGCGCGTGAGCAGCAAAAACACGTTGGAAATCATCATGAGCGAATTCATGATCAGCAGCACGTAGCTCATAAAGCCCGTGAGCGAGCCCACGCCCAGCTTGCCGGCGAGAATCATGCGGCCGCCAATCCACAGGATAGAGAGCGCAGCCACGTACATCGACAGCTGAAACACCGGCAGGTTGAGTACCGCGCTGCCAAAGGTCTTTGTCGCCGTGCCGGCGAGCTCGGTATTGACGGTGTCGAACTTGGCCTCCTCGTGCTCGGTACGAACGTAGGCCTTGACGGCACGCACGGCGGTGAGGTCTTCCTGTACCACGCCGTTGAGGTGGTCCATCGAGGTCTGGAGTTGGCGGTAGAGCGGACTGACGCGATAGGTTATGACGCCCAGTACGATTGCCAGCACGGGCAAGATGATCGCAAAGACGTTGGCGAGCGGGCGCGACAGCATCAGCGCGTAGATAAGGCCGACGATAAGCGTCACCGGGCCGCGCACCATAGGGCGAAAGCCGTTGCCCACAGCATTTTGGATAACGGTGATGTCCGTGGTCATGCGGGTGACGAGCGAGCTGGCATCGTAGTTGTCCAGGTTGCCAAAGGCGAGCGTTTGAATCTTTTTGTACTCGGCCTCGCGCAGGTTGGCGCCTAGGCCCGAGGCAACGCGGGCGGACGTGCGGGCATAACCCAAGCCCAGTACCAGCGAAAGCGCAGCGCACACCAACATGTACGCACCCTGTAGCAGCATGTAGTTGATATCACACGCAGGCACGCCCACATCGATGATGTTGGCCATGATGACCGGGATAAACAGCTCGAGCACCGTCTCGACCGACACAAAGAACACGCCGAGGATGGCATCGCGACGGTATGCCCCTAGATAGGAAAACAGTATTTTGAGATTGCGCACGCAGGTTCAACCCCCATCAAACGTTGTTCGCAAACGCACGTATTATTGCGCGCCGAATAATGGTGTCAAGTATTCCGAAATCGTTTTCTGCAAGGTTAGCGCCGGCGGCGAGTTCTCGTGATGTGTGTCCATATTCACTCGGAATAATGGTGCGCGTGACTTTTTTCGCCCCGTCGTCAACACAAACCTTGACCCTACAATCGTTGTAGGGTTTTCACTACACTGGTATGCAACCGAACCAAACCAGAAAGTGCCCCGCCCATGGAACACGACCTCACACGCGGCAATGTCCTCAAGACCATCGCGGTCTTTGCCCTGCCCTATATGCTCTCGTACTTTTTGCAGATGCTCTACGGCATGGCCGACCTGTACATGATGGGACAGTTTAGCGGTGCCGCCGGCATCACCGCCGTGGGCAATGGCGCGCAGACGCTCTACATCATTACCGTGACGCTCGTGGGCCTGGCCATGGGAACGACGGTCATCGTCGGCCACGCCGTGGGTTCGCGCCGGTTTGACCGCGCCGAGACCGCCATCGGCAACACCATCACGCTGTTTATGGGCGTCTCGGTGGTGCTGGCCGTCATCTTATTTGCACTATGCCCGCAGGTTGTGGCGCTCATTGGCACGCCTGCCGAGGCGGTCGAAGGCACCGCCGCCTACCTGCGTATCTGCTTTGTCG
Source organism: uncultured Collinsella sp. (assembly GCA_959027945.1). Lineage (GTDB taxonomy): Bacteria > Actinomycetota > Coriobacteriia > Coriobacteriales > Coriobacteriaceae > Collinsella. Next base: position 41,928 of record CAUFRO010000009.1, on the reverse strand, counting down.
GCATTCCGTTTATCGCCGCATACAACATCCTCTCGGCCATCTTTCGCGGGCTGGGCGATTCGCGCTCGCCCATGTACGTGATCGGCGTGGCATGCATCATCAACATCGCGCTCGACTTTCTGTTTATCGGCCACATGGGGCTCGGTCCCGTGGGCGCGGCGCTCGGCACGGTGACCGCCCAGACGGCAAGCGTTGCCCTCGCGCTCGTATGGCTCAAGAGCCGTCGCACGAACATCCATGTTAAGCGCAGCGACCTGCGTCCCCAGCCCGAGGTGCTCAGCAGCATTCTTAAGATCGGCGTGCCCGTGGCCGTGCAGGACGGCTGCATCCAGGTGGCGTTTATGTTCATCACCGTCATCGCCAACCACCGCGGCCTGGTCGACGCCGCCGCCGTAGGCCTGGTCGAAAAGATGATCAGCTTTTTGTTCATTGTGCCGAGCTCCATGGGCGCCACCGTCAGCGCGCTCACGGCGCAAAATGCCGGCGCGGGCAAGGGCGACCGCGCGCGTCAGGTGCTCAAAGATGCCATGACCATCTCGGTGGTGTACGGCTGCCTGATCACAGTGCTGATGTGGCTGGTGGCACCGGCGTTTATTGGCTTTTTTGCCAAGGACGCTGCAGTAGTCGCCGCCGGTACCGGCTATATGCGCAGCTACATTTTCGATGCGATTTTTGCCGGCATCCACATTTGCTTTAGCGGCTTTTTCGCTGCGTATGGCAAGAGCTACATCGGCTTTGCGCACAACGTGCTGGCCGTTGCGCTCATTCGCGTGCCCGGCGCCTGGCTGCTGTCGAACGCCTATTCCGACACGCTGTTTCCCATGGGCATCGCTTCGCCGTGCGGATCGATTTTGTCGGCAGTCATCTGTGTTGTCGCGTTTACCGTGCTTAACCGGCGCGGAGCTTTTGACAAGTTGGTAGCGTAGCGGATCGTTTGTGTCATACGACGGCCGCGCCGCACGACCTCGGCGCCCCTTCCCCGCCCATTGAAAGGAGCAGTCCCATGACCGACTCGCCAACCGAACATACCGAAGGCCTGCTCCGTATTGGCGAGGTGGCGCGCCTGTTTAACCTGAGCGTGGGCACGCTGCGCCATTACGAGCAGATGGGCTTGCTGGACCCGGCGCACATCGATCCGGCGAGTGGATACCGCTACTACGGATCGCGGCAGCTCTCCACCCTCAACACCATCAGTCACCTGCGTGTTCTCGACCTGACGCTAGCGCAGATCCGTGAGTTTGTGACCACGCGCGATGTAGACCTCATGCAGCGGCAGCTGGCTCAGCAGCAGGAGCTCATCGAGCGCAAGCGCCGCGAGTTGGAGCGCGTGTCGCGCAAGATCGATAACCGGCTTGCTCTACTGCATGATGCCTTGAACACCGAGCTCGATACCATTTGCACAATCGATGCGCCCGAGCTTCGCTGCGCCGTGTTGCGCGAACGCGTCAACCCTACCGACGCCTATGCGTTGGAGTGGCAAATTCGTCAACTGCAGAAGGGCCAGCATGAGACCTTTGTCTTCCTGGGCAACTTGGGCATTGGGATTAGCGCCGAGCGCCTTGACGCCGGTGACTTTGACGGCTACGACGAGGTCTTCCTGCTGCTCGATGACACCGATGAGTACTTGGGCGACGTCGAGGTACGCCCCGCCGCACGCTGTTTGACCATTAGCTTCCGCGGCACGCACGGGCAGGCGGGCTCGCGCTATGAGCAGCTACTCGGCTATATGCACGAACACAACCTGGCACCCGCCGGGCCCTCGCGCGAGATCGCCCTCATCGACGACATCATCAGCGACGACCCCACAACCTACGTGACACAGATCACGGTGCCCGTTACTGTGCTCGATTAAGAACCTCCCGGACAGGCATGCAGTGCAGCTCAACTAACGAGCGTCAGCTACAGGAGAACCGCCATGTCGAGGACAATCCCCGATATGGCGGTTTTACTCCTCCGGAATCGGAAACGCACGGATGAACTCTGCAGGCGAGAAGGTCTTGATGGTCGAGCGCACAAAAGCGGCGCGGTCACGCGTGATGATAAAGTCCACGCCGGCACGCTCGGCCATCGCACGGATACAGCCGTCCTCAAAGTCCGGCTCATCGGAATAGGCGGAGGTAAAACAAGCTTCTTGGTCGAGAGGCTCTACCGAGTAGCTCTTAAGACAGTCGCGCACTACCTCGCGGGCGCGCGCCTCGCCTGCCTGTTTAGTGAGAATGTAGTACGCGTCCTTGAGAGAGCAGGCCGAAACAACACCCTCGATAAGTCCCACGTCAACGAGCCCCTTGGTCGTTTGCGCCGCCCCATGCTCCGGCCGGCCCGGCAGCACGCAATCGAGCAGAAAATTGGTATCGAGAAATGCCCTCATAGGTAGCGCTCCCTCGCGACGCGCTTTTCATCTTCAACCGTCATCGTATCGAGCGGCGTTCCCTTTGGCATGTTAGCCACGATATCGAGATACTCCTGGTAGTCCTCATTCTCCGCGAGCATCTCACGGATCTCCTTCCAGGTGATCTTGGGATGCCACATCGTACCCACGTCGCGCTTGGGCTTGCCCGTGCCGCACGTCGGTTTTGCGCCCCCACGCTCCTGGGCAGCGTCATATTCCACCGTAACTGGACCTTCATAGTCGAGCGGCACGATCTTGAACAACGGCTTGCTCCGCTTGAAGACCACAACCTCCTCGCCCTCATTGGCAACCTTTTCGGCCACCTGCGTAAGGTTTTGGCGCAGTTCCGAAAACGCGACGGTAACCATAACTGCTCCTCTCAACATATATCTTCACTGCTAAGTATACACGTTAATATTAATGTTAAAGTGTATAAAACTCATCACAATGGGGCAGCCCCGTTGTGAGACCTCACTGCGGGGCCCCTTTGCTTTGAATGAATCTTCTATCGCTCCGGAACGACACCGCTCCGCAGGGTCACCCTCAGCAACCTACATGACGCAGATCATGCTGCCCGCCACCACGCCCAAATAAAAACCTCCCGGAAAGTATCAACCTTTCCGGGAGGTTTTCTAATTTGGTTATCGATGTACTAAGCCTGGGGCACCTCACCAGTCGCCAAGATCTGCTCGAGTGCATCCTCGTCCAGTACGGGTACGCCCAGCTGCTCAGCCTTGGTGAGCTTGGAGCCCGCTTTGGGGCCGGCGACCAGATAGCTCGTCTTCTTTGACACGCTGCCCGAAACCTTGGCGCCGAGCACCTTGAGCGCCGCGCCCGCCTCGTCGCGCGTGCGGTTGACGAGCGTGCCGGTGAGCACGAAGGTCAGACCCGCAAGCGGCTGTGCGTCGGCGAGCTCGCCCGCCACGCCAGCGTCGGCTGCGGCTTGCGCGTGCGCAGCGCCCAAGTCGACCTCGAGCGAAAGGCCCGCCTGACGCAGACGTTCCAGCACGGCAAGGTTCTCGGGCACGGCCAGGAACTGCTTAACGCTCGCCGCAATCTTGGGGCCGATGCCCTCGCACTCGGCAATATCCTCTTCGCTCGCCAAGATGAGCTTGTCAATCGACAGGAATCGCTCGGCGATGACCTCACCCACACTCTTGCCCACGTGGCGGATACCCAGGGCAAACAGCACGCGACCGAGCGGCTGGCTCTTGGACTTGTTGAGCTCGGCGATGATTTTCTCAGCCGTCTTGAGGCCTACCGGGATGGGGTCGCCCTTCTTGACGCCCTTTTTGCTGTTGGAGCTGGCATAGGTACGCCCCGTGTCCAGGCCGGCGATATCGTCGACCGTGAGCTGGTAGAAGTCCGCGACGTCGTGAATCAGGCCAGCAGCGATCATCTTGTCGACGATCTCGTCGCCCAGGCCGTCGACGTCCATGCAGCCGCGGCTCACCCAGTGGAGCAGGCGCTCCTTGAGCTGCGCAGGGCAATCGATGGAGACGCAGCGGTAAGCGACCTCGCCATCCTCGTGGACCACGGGGCTGCCGCACACGGGGCAGACCTCGGGCATGTGCCAGTCGACCGAATCGGCCGGGCGCTTGTCGAGCACCGGACCCACGACCTCGGGAATCACGTCGCCCGCCTTGTGCACGATAATCGTGTCGCCCTCGCGCACGTTTTTGCGACGAATCTCGTCGATGTTGTGCAGCGTGGCGCGCGCGATGGTGGAGCCGGCAACCGTCACCGGGTCGAACTCGGCGACCGGCGTGAGCACACCGGTGCGACCCACCTGGATGCGAATCTCGCGCAGGACGGTCTGCTTTTCCTCGGGCGGAAACTTAAAGGCAATGGCCCAGCGCGGTGCGCGGGCGGTAAAGCCCAGGTCGAGCTGCTGCTGAAAGCTGTCGACCTTTACGACCACGCCGTCGATGTCGTAGTCCAGGTCGCCGCGATGCTCGAGCGCCTGGGCGCAGAACTCGTGGACCTCGGCCGGCGTGGCACAGCGAGCCACGTTGGGGTTGACGCTAAAGCCGGCGCTACGCAGCCAATCGAGGAACTCGCGCTGGCTGTGGACGTGCAGTGGATCGGTATCGGCGATGGCATAGATAAAGGTGGCCAGGTCGCGCCGCGCCGTAACCTTGGGATCCTTCTGACGCAGGCTGCCAGCAGCGGCGTTGCGCGGGTTGGCGAAGGGGTCGCGGCCCTCGGCATCGGCCTCTTCATTCAGACGTACAAAGCTGCCTTTGGGCATATAGACCTCGCCGCGCACCTCGATGGTGCGCTCGCGGTCGGCACCCATGTGAGCGAGCGCCGGCTCGGACAGGTGCATAGGCACGTCCTTGATGGTACGGACGTTGAGCGACACGTCCTCGCCCGTGGTACCATCGCCGCGCGTGGCGGCGCGCACAAAGGTGCCGTTTTGGTAGGTAAGTGCCACGCCCAGACCGTCGATCTTAAGCTCGCAGGTATAGGTGACGCTGCCGGCACCGAGCGCATCCTCGGTGCGCTGGAGCCATGCGTCGAGCTCGTCCAGGTCCATGGCATCGTCCATGGAATACATGCGCGCCATGTGCGTGACTGGCGTAAACTGCTCGCTCACGTAGCCGCCAACGCGCTGGGTATAGCTGTCGGGCGTCACCAGGTCGGGGTAGGTCGCCTCGATTTCTTGCAGCTCAACGAGCATTTTGTCAAAGGCGGCGTCCGTGATCTCGGGCGCGTCGAGCATGTAGTAGCGATAGGCGTGGTAATCGAGCTCGTGGCGCAGCTCGGCCGCACGCGCTGCCGCCTGGGCACGGGCATCGGTCGGCGCAACGGTATCCGTGCTCGTGGGCGTTTCGGTATCGATGTCCACGCCGTCACCAAACAGGCTCGATTGCTCCATAGCGGCACTCCTTCGCTCGATTTCAAACGGATACTAGAGTACCACCGGTCACCATGGCGCCGAATAACCCTTTCGAACCGCATCGAATCGGCAGTCGACGCACCGGGATGGATTGCGCGATTAAACCATGCTCTTATCAACTCTAAATGATCCATTTTCCTCCGTCCCCAACGGATCAATAAGAAAAGAGGGGACTGCCCCACGTTGATGGGACAGCCCCCTCTGGCCTCGATATACGCGATACGGCTCGCTAGTAGCCCTGACCGTAGCCTTGACCCTGGCCCTGCTGGCCCAACAGCTCCTCCAGATACTGGCGCAGCTGCTCGTCGGTAATACCGCCGTTGCCGGTGTCGGTCGCGCTGTCATCCTGCTGCTGGTTCTGCAGCTCCTCATCGGAGCCCAGCTCGACGGTGACCTTCTTCTCTTCCTTGCCGCGCATGAGCGTGATCTCGACCTTCTCGCCCACCTCGTGGCTGCGCAGGGCGATGATCAGGCCATCGGCACTCGTAATCTCGTCGTCGCCCAGCTTGGTAATGACATCGCCCTCCTGGATGCCGGCCTTGGCAGCAGGGCCATCCTCAACGACGCTCGCCACATACGCGCCGCTATCGGTGCTCAGCTTGTTGGTGCGGGCGTTGAGCGCGTTGACGCTCGAAAGCGTGGCGCCCAGGTACGGGTGCACCGGCGTCTTACCGTCGATGATCTGGTCGGCAATGTTCTTGGCGTAGTTAACCGGAATGGCAAAGCCCACGCCCGAGCTGGAGCCCGAGTAGCTCTCGATGAGCGAGTTGATGCCCACCAGCTCACCATTGTCGTTGACGAGCGCGCCGCCGGAGTTGCCCGGGTTGATGGCGGCATCGGTCTGGATCATGTTGGCATAGATGGTGTTACCGTTGGTAGAGCTCATGGCCGTGGAGCGATAGAGCGCCGACACAATACCCGTGGAGACAGACTGCTCGTTGCCGAACGGCGAGCCGATCGCCATGACCCACTCGCCCACGTTGAGCTTGGAGGAGTCACCGATCTCGATCGGCGTGAGCTTTGAGGCGTCAGCATCCTTGAGTTTGATGACGGCCAGGTCGCTCGAGGCATCGTTGCCCACGAACTCGGCCTCGTACGTGGTTCCGTCGTCCATGGTAACCACGTACTGGTCATAGCCATCGACCACGTGGTTGTTGGTGAGGATGTGGCCCTCGGTATCGAGCACCACGCCCGAGCCGACGCTGCCCGAGCTGTCCGACTCGTCGGCAGACTGCGAAAGCGAGCCATTCTGGCTACCGCTCGAAGTGGCGGTGATGGAAACGACGGAGGGCAACGCCTTGGCAGAGACGGCCTCGGCCAGCGTGGTATCCTCGGAGTCGATGGTGATCTTTTGCGCCGATGAACCCGAAGCACCCGCCGTCACGGCGTTCCTGCCGCCGCCGATATCGAGCGTGCCGCTCATAATGAGCGCGATGACCAGCAGAGCGCCACAGGCACAGCCGGCAAGCGCCGTAATAAAGATCGGCAGTTTTTTGGTCTTGGTCTTGACCACCGTGTGCTTGTTTACAACCTGCTGGCCGCCCAGCGGCTTGCCGGTCTGCGTGTCGTAGGCCTGCACGTAGGGAATGTTGCCGTCGGCAGGCGTCGACTCCACCTGTACGCGCGGTTGCTGCTGAGTCTCGCCGGCGTGGCCCGCATCCTGGGGACGCTGGGAATCGTTCTCGCTCATAGCTGCAATCCTTTCGTCAAATAACCAAAGGCCCGCCAAACACGTGGCGGGCCATCATTGTTCACGATGAGTTGTACCCCAATATGCGGGTGCACGTGTATGAGAACGCAATCTTTTAGGAAGGCTTAAGTTCTACTGCAAACTCGAAAGGAACCCGCACCTGCGGCAAAACCACCGCAAAGGCGCCTGTCCCCCTTGCGGTGGAAATCTAGTCCTTAAACAGATAGCCCACGCCGCGGACGGTGGTGATGTGTGCCGCGATCTGCGGGCCCACCTTGGAACGGATGCGTCGAATGTGCACGTCGACGGTGCGCGTGCCGCCGCAGTACTCAAAGCCCCACACGCGGTGCAGCAGCACTTCGCGGCTGTAGGCGCGGTTGGGGTGCGTCGCCAAAAAGCTCAGCAGCGAGTACTCCATCAGCGTCAGGTCAATGGGCTCGTTATCGAGTGTCACCTGGTAGGTAGCCAGGTTAATCTCGAGGTTATCGATGTTGAGCACATCGTCGGCGGTGACGGTCTCCTCCTCGCCCATCAGGCGCTGCGCACGAGCCTTAAGTTCGTTGGGCGTCGCCGTGGGGCATACAAAGTCGGCATGCGCGTGATTCGGCAGACGCAGGGTGCCGAGCGCCTCGTCGTCGACGATCACCAGCATGGGAACGCCACCGCGGTCGTCGAGCCATTTGGCAATCTGATCGATGCGGTCGCTGCGGATGCCGTCGGAGTCGAGGATCAGCAGGTCGAAGTCGTGCGCCGCAGTCGGCGAATCGGGTGTGGCAAGGCTCACCTCGACACCCAGGGTGGTCGTCAAGCTGCGGGCAAACTCGTGGAAGCGCGTCGTGCGCGCCATGAACAGGGCACTCTTTTCGGACATATCGGCCTCCAAGGAAATGAGCTCAATCGTACTGGAACAAGTCAGCGCGATTAGGAGTTCGCCAGGTAGTGCTTGATCTCCCACTCGGTGATCGTAGACTCAAACTTATGCCACTCGTCGCGCTTCTTTTTGAGGAAGAAGCTGTGGATGTGCTCGCCGAGGGCATCCTTCATAAACTGCGAGTCCTCAAACACGTCGAGCGCCTCTTTAAGCGAGCGCGGCAGCGGCGTGTAGCCGGCCTCGACCATCTGACGGTCGGTAAGCTTGAGTGTCTCGGCCGTGGCCTCGGGCGGGAGCTCCAGCTTGCGCTCGATGCCGTCCAGACCAGCCGCCAGCGTGACGGCGTTGACCAGGTACGGATTGGCCATGGGATCGGGACTGCGCAGCTCGATGCGCGTGGACAGCTGCTTGCCGGGCTTGTAGACCGGGATGCGAACCATGCTCGCGCGGTTGCGCAGGCCCCACGTGGCGTACTGCGGCACGGAGTCGCCACCCGTGGTGATGCGCTTGTACGAGTTGACCGTGGGGTTGGTGATGGCGCTGATCTCGCGGGCATGCGCCAGGATGCCGGCCATATAGTGCTTGGCAACGTCGGAGAGATGGTACTTCTCGTCGCCCTCGCCCCAAAAGACGTTGTTGCCGTCGTGGTCGAATAGCGACTGGCACAGGAACATAGCACTGCCGTCCTCGCCTGCCAACGGCTTGGGCATAAAGGAGGCGTGGCAACCGCTCTCGTAGGCCTGCTGCTTAATGATGAGTTTGGCCGTGGTGATGGCGTCGGACATGCTCAGGGCCTCGGCGTGACGCAGGCTCATGCCGTGCTGCGAGCGGCCGGCGGCGTGGAAGGTGTACTCCACGGGCACGGACATCTTCTCGAGCGTGAGGACCGTATTGCGACGCAGGTCGCGGGCGGCATCGCTCACCGAAAGATCGAAGTAGCCCACGTTGTCGAGCGGCTCGGGGGTGTGTTCGTCGGGGAAGTAGTAATACTCCAGCTCAGCGCCCACGTTGAGCAGATAGCCAGCTTTCTCGGCCTTGCGGAACATGCGGCGCAGGGCATCGCGCGGGTCGCCGGCAAACGGCTTGCGATCGGGAGTGCACACGTCGCAGAACACGCGGGCGACGCCGTTGTGGCTCGGGCGCCACGGCAGAATCTGGAAGGTCGAAGCATCGGGAAACGCCAGCATGTCGGCTTCCTCGGGCGTGGCAAAGCCCTCGATGGCGGAGCCGTCAAAGCCAATACCCTCCTCAAAAGCGACCTCGAGGTCCTCGGGGCTAATGGCAAAGTTCTTGAGGCGGCCGAGAATGTCGACAAACCACAGACGCACAAAGCGGATGTCACGCTGCTCTACGGAGCGGAGTACGTAATCGATGTTCTGCTGGTTCATGTCGCTCCCCTTTCTTTCGGGCGGGTTTCGACTGGTCTATATCGCAGATACTATCGCAGAAAAATGTTTCCGCAGGGTTAAAGCGTATCAAGCGCTCAAAAAACGTGTGCGAACAGGCAGTTGCGAACGAGCGGCTAGCGCGAGGTCGATGCGCGGTGTTCGATGTGGCCGGGGATCTCGATGCGTTTGGGTGCCAGCTTTGCGGCTTCGCCCACGGTGGTGGTAACAACGTCGATGCGCTCGGACAGGCGCTCGACCACGCGCTCGGCGATGGTGAGGGTGTCCTGCGCGGCCGTGGTCACACCGCCAAAGAGCACATGGTTCCAGGGGTAGTCGTCAAACGTCGCGATCTTGAGCCCCGCCGGCAACGAGGGTCCCAGCTGTGCCAACGCCTCGGTCAGACGCAGAAAGACCAGGCCGTTGACGGCAATGAGGCCGAGCTTTTTGCCTGCATAGCCGCGGATGGTCTCGTCCAAGCGGCCGACGCCCGTGGCACCGCCATCGGCCAAGGTGACAACCTCGCCGGCAAGGCCGCGTCGCGACAGCTCGTCGGTAAAGGCCTCGGCGCGCTCGCGACGCACGGGGCTGTCATCGCTTGCCTCGGTGAGCAGGCACAGGCGCTCGCTGCCAGCGGCAGCCAAGGCGTCTACCAAGCCGGCAACCAGCTCGCGGTTGTTAGATGTCACCAGATCGACACCGCCGGCAGCAACATCGCGGTCGAGCAGCACAACGGGTAAACGTCCCGCGGCAGCGGCGATTGCCTCGTCGTTACCGCCGCAGGTATTGACGACCAGGCCGTCCACGCCGGCGTCGATAAGCCTGGTGAGCGATTCGGCCTCTTTAGCGGGATCGTTGCCGCTAATGGCCGTCATAAGCGAGCAGCCGCGCGCGGCGGCACTGGCGGAAAGCCCTTCGAGCATGGCACTGGAGAACGGGTTGGCGATGTCGGCCAGGATCACGCCGATGAGGTTGGTGCGTGAGCTGCGCAGATTGCGTGCGGCGGCACGTGGGCGATAGCCGGTGCGCTCGATAACCGCCGCGATGCGAGCGCGGGTTTCCTCGGTCATCTGCCCGGGGCGGTTGTTGAGATAGCGCGAGACCGTGGCCGGGCTCACGCCCGCCTCGGCGGCAATGTCCTTGATTCTCATCTGCGCCATGGCGCACCCCGTTTCCCAATTGTCAGCAGTCTGAGCCATTTTAGGCATTTTTTTAAAAATCTCGCTTGCAAAAGGCTGTAGGTGAGTATACTACAACTCGAAACGAAACCGATTTCGTAAACCGATTTCGGCGAGCGTTGGCACGTAGGTGCAAAGATGTACCCTACCGTCTTGGCACCTCCGTGCCAACGCCATATCAAAGGTGTACGCACGAGCAAGAAGGAGCTGCGCAACCATGGGTAAAACGGTTCTTACCTTCGGCGAGATCATGATGAGGCTCTCGCCCAAAGACCATCTGCGCATTGAGCAGGCGACCGAGTTTGATGTCCGCTACGGCGGCGCCGAAGCCAACACCGCGCTTTCCCTGGCCTACCAGGGCGACAAGGCCGCTTACGTCTCCGTTGTCCCGGCCAACCGTCTGGGCGAGTGCGCTCTGCGCTCGCTGAAGGCCTACGGCGTCGACACCACGCGCGTCGTACGTCAGGGCGATCGCCTGGGCTCCTATGTCTTTGAGGTCGGCGCCTCGCAGCGCGGCAACGGCTGCGTCTACGACCGCAAGTTCTCTGCCATCAACATGGCCAAGCGCGATGTTTTTGACTGGGACGAGATCCTCAAGGGCATCGATGTCTTCTACTTCTCCGGCGTGACCCCCGCTGTCTCCGACGAGATGGCCGCTGCGTGCAAGGATGCCCTCACCGCCTGCCGCGCCAAGGGCATCACCACCGTGTGCGACGTCAACTATCGCGGCAAGATGTGGTCGCCCGAGAAGTCGCAGGCCACCATGAAGGAACTCCTGCCGCTCGTCGACGTCTGCATCGCCAACGATGAGGACGCACCCGCCGGCCTCGGCATGACCTGCGTCTCCGGCTCCCTTGCCCACGGCATTGAGGAGCGCGACACCTACGTCGAGATGGCCCGTCAGATCTGCGCCGAGTACGGCTGCAAGAAGGTCGCTTCGGTCGTCCGCAACATCTCCTGCGTCGAGCGCTCCATCTGGATGGGCATGCTCTATGACGCCGAGAGCGGCGCGCACTGGTTCTCCCCCGCTCACGACGTGCACGTGCTCGAGGGCGTTGCCGCCGGCGACGCTTTCAACGCCGGCCTCGTCCATGCCCTCATCAACGACTTTGACCCGCAGGACGCCGTCAACTACGCGATTGCGGCCTCGATCCTCAAGCTCACCATCAAGGGCGATTCCAACCTGGTGACTGCTGACGAGATTGCCGCTGTGGCATCAGCCGCCGACGGTGGCACCCGCGTCGCCCGTTAATTCGTTCCCCATTCTGCGGGCTGCAGTTTCCCATACCCATACCTCTGCAGCCCGCTCCCCGATTCCTCCGGTCGGGCAAAACCACCAGTCCCATTCCGGTTTTGTCTGGCATTTCCTACATGACTGGTCGTGCAGCCGGTTTTGGAATTGCTTGAACCCCAAGCAGTGCCTCCGATAACCAATCCAAAATCGGCTCCTGACCAGCACATTTGGCAATCACGCGCCCATGCGCGCCACACATCGAAAGGAACATCATGTTCGATCAGTTTTACACCACGCTTAAGTCCCTGGGCATCGTGCCGGTCGTTGTGCTCGATAAGGTCGAGGACGCCGCTCCGCTCGCCCACGCCCTTATGGCAGCTGGCATGAAGTCCGCCGAGGTCACCTTCCGCACCGCCTGCGCCGCCGAGTGCATCGCCGCTATGGCCGAGGCCGAGCCCGAGATGTGCGTTGGCGCCGGCACTGTCCTGACCGTCGAGCAGGTTGAGCAGGCCCGCGCAGCCGGTGCCAAGTTCATCGTCTCCCCGGGTTACAACGAGGACGTTGTGAAGCACTGCATCGACATCGACCTGCCTGTCCTTCCCGGCACCGTAACCCCCTCCGAGGTCACCGCAGCCGAGAACCTGGGCCTCAAGGTCACCAAGTTCTTCCCCGCGTCCCAGTATGGCGGCCTGAACACCATCAAGGCCCTCGCCGCTCCGTTTGTCGGTCACCGCTTTATGCCCACCGGCGGCGTGAGCACCGCCAACGTCGAGGAGTACCTGAGCTCCTCTGCCATCATCGCCTGCGGTGGCACCTGGATGGTCAAGCCGGCCCTGTTTGCCGACGGCGACTTCTCCAAGGTCGAGCAGATTGCCCGCGAGGCCATGGACGTCGTCAAGAAGGTCCGCGGCTAGGTTTAGCTCTCTATCGTGAAAGGGGGTGTGCCCTAGACCTCGCCCCCTTTCTTTTAAAGCGGCTCGGAAGCGCGCCGTTTCCGTCACGAACAAGAACCGAAACCGTCTTGTATGCTGATAGAACGTGACGGAAGCGACACGCCCCCGAGCCGCTTTTCCTGCTCGGTTGGCGACCGCGCCCAGTTGAGCCACATCGACAAAAGCCGAGCCACCAAAACAGCTGCGGCGCCGTCTGAAGGAATGGACCCTTGCTTCCGGTCTTTTCCTCCAAGCGGCGCCGCAGCTTTTTCATACCCCGATAATGCCCCGGCAGTTGCGGTGAGATATGGACTGCTTACACCATCAGAGCCGCAAAACAATCCCTATTTCACCGCAACTAATGTAGGGGGCGAGTTAGATGGCCGAGTCTTTGGACAGCTCAAAGTAGTCGGGATGCAAGGCAATAACCGGACCCTGCTCCTCGGGCATTAGATGCAAATGCGTCTCTGCCAGATAGCTCGCCGTGTCGGTATCGCCCTTCTTAATGGCCTCGAGAATCCGGCGATGCTGCCCACGGATCGGCTCCCAGTCCAGATCCTGCGACACCATACGCAACCAGTTGTATCGCTCAAAATGCGTATTGACGCTCTTCATCCAATCCCACAACATGTGGCGGCCGGCAATCTCAAAACATGTCTCATGGAACAGGTTGTCCAGATCGAAAAAGCGACGCGTTTCACGATGATCGAGCGACTCGGACTCGGCAAGAATCTGCTCGAGCCGATGTTTTTGCTCGGGCGTGGCGGCCGAGCAACATTTAATGAGCACGCTTCTCTCGAGTTTCTCGCGCAAAAAGCAAGCGTTCTCGGCATGCTCCATGCTGATTTTTGAGACGTAGGTGCCGCTTTTGGGACGCGTTTCCACCAGCTCCTGCTCACGCAGGCGCACAAAGGACTCGCGAATGGGCGTGCGCCCGATTCCCGTCTCCTTTTCCAGACCAATCGCCGAAAGGCGCGTGCCGGGCTTGAGCTCGGCATAGATAATCTTGGAGCGCAATGCGTTGTATGCCTGGTCTTGCAGGCTCTGATTATGCTGGCGTTGTTCCATAAAGCCCTCGGATAAACCCTCGGTTAGTCGAATACCACCATGCAATACTATCGCATCGACACGCCCCAGCTCCCAATCAGTCTTTTTGGGACGGGGCTCTTTTAGCTACCCTGGCCCGCAGATCGGCCCCCTTGCCACAAAAGTGGCCCATCTACTACGTTAACACGGATAGCCTCGGCCATACCGAAAACCGTGAAAACAAAACCGCAGGCAGACAGCTTGTCGATTTTCGAAAAAGCCGACTATGGTTGACCCCTGCGGCTTAAACGTAGTAGATAGGCCCTTTTCGTGGCGCAGCACTACTGCACCCCAAATTGGCACCCCGAGCCCTCGTGAGTTGCCAACAAGCTGTTCGCCCAGCGCTTTGTGCGCGCGGCATTCGGGAAATAGCACCACCGTAAGAACCCGCAAACAGCGCTATACGTTGCTATATCTCACTATACTTTGCTATATCTTGCTATACTTTGCTATATCTTGCTATATCTTGAGCAAAGGTGGCTCACATGCAAACAAACCCTTTTAAGCCCACAGCAGGTAAAACACCTCCCACGATTATCGGCCGCGAAGATGTGCTCGAAGAATTCAATGAGGGCCTCACCAACGGGCCTGGTGCCCCTGGGCGCCTAATGCGCATAGCCGGCGTCCGTGGAACGGGCAAGACGGTCCTCCTTGACGAGTGCTCACGTTTGGCGCAAAGCCGTGGCTGGACGGTCATAAAAGAGGTCGCAACCGAGGGACTTTGCCAGCGCATTCTCGAACAGCTGCAGCCCAAATTCCAGGCCAAGCACGCCAGATTTGAGCCCACCGTAGCTGGCATATCCATCGGCAGCATAGATATTGAGCGAATCGGCCCATCGCTACGCGACGCCATGAGACAGACAATAACCAAGAATGGAAATGGCCTGCTCATCACTCTCGACGAGGTTCAAGACGCAGAGCTCGATGAGGTCCGAACGCTCTCCATTGCGATTCAGCAGGTTATCGGCGAAGACCTTGATATCGCCTTTGTTTTTGCTGGGCTGCCTTCGATGATTGAAAGCATCATCAACGGAAAGACACTTACGTTTTTGCGCCGTGCCCTCCCCTTTGACCTGAAGGCTGTGGCAGTAACCGAAGTGTCGTACTCCCTCGAGGAAACCATTGAAGCGTCTGGCATGGAGTTGCAGCCAGGTATTGCCGGCCAACTTGCCGAGGCAACGCAAGGCTATCCTTTCATGATCCAACTCGTTGGATACTACGCATGGCAGTTGGCGAGACGCGCACATACAGCGATTATTGGAGAAGAAGAAGCCGAGCGCGGCATTGCAACGGCACGCGAACGCTTCTGCGCCATGGTGATTGAGCCCGCGCTGCAGCGCATTCCGCCCACGTGCATCGCTTATCTGCTGAGCATGGCGTCTTTGGGGCAGACGAGCTCGACCAGCATGGTTGCCGATGCCCTAAACAAAACGCCTCAACAGGTGAGCTCCGTCCGCAGCCGCCTGTTAAGAGAATCGATTATCGAGGCTCCTTCGTACGGCAAGGTCTCATTTGCCATCCCCTACATGCGCGACTACCTCTGCGAACACAAAGCCGAACTGGAAGTTGAACTGTAGAAACGGCAACTGCCCTGCAAGACGAAAACCGTTTTCGTACGGATTTAAAGCAGACGTAAACGGTTTTCGTCTGTTTTACGTTCGGAAATAAGACGCAAATTGCACTTTCGTATGGTTTTACGCCAAACACAACACGCTTTCGTCCGGCTATGCGTCCCCAATCCAGACGAAAAAGGCCCCGAACTCGTGTGAGCTCGGAGCTTTTCGTGCCACGCATCTATGAGAGGGGAAATTTGATGCGCCCGGGCGCTACTCCATGTAGCCACCCTGGATGGCGGAAACTGCATGCTCGATAAAGAACTTGAGCGTGCCGGAGGTGTAACGATTAGCCTTAGGCTTCCAGGCGGCGCGACGCTCGGCCAGGACGGCGTCGACCTCGGCCGGCTCCATCTCCTTGCCGGCGATGCCCACGATGGACAGCGAGCGCTCGGGGATGTTGATCTGGATCAGGTCGCCTTCCTCGATCAGGGCAATCGGGCCGCCCACGGCAGCCTCGGGCGAAACGTGACCGATAGCCGGGCCCTTGGAGGCGCCGGAGAAGCGGCCATCGGTGATCAGGGCAATGCTCGCACCCAGCTCGGGATCGCTGGCGATAGCCTCAGTGGTGTAGAACATCTCGGGCATTCCGGAACCCTTGGGACCCTCATAGCGAATGATAACGGCATCGCCGGGCTTAACCTCATGCGTCAGGACGGCGTGAATGGCGTCCTCCTCGCAGTCGAACGGACGGGCCTTGAGCGTAGCCTGGAACATCTCACGCGGAACGACGGTGTGCTTGACGACGGCACCCTCGGGGGCAAGGTTGCCGTGAAGGATGGCGATGGAACCGTCGGTGCCGAAGGCCTGGTCAAACGGACGGATGATGTCCTCGCGCTTGAGATTCCACTTCTCAAGGTAACGACCGCACTTTTCGTAGTAACCGTTGTTCTTGAGGTCCTCGAGGTTCTCGCCAAGAGTCTTGCCGGTGACGGTCATAACGTCGAGGTGGAGCATCGACTTGATCTCCTCCATAATGCGCGGCACGCCGCCCGCATAGTAGAAGAACTGCGCCGGCCACTCGCCTGCGGGGCGAACGTTGAGCAGGTAGTGGGCGCCACGGTGCAGGCGATCGAAATCGTCGGCGGACATCTCGATGCCAAACTCGCGGGCGATCGCGGGAATGTGCAGCAGCGAGTTGGTGGAACCGGAGATGGCGCCGTGGACCATGATGAGGTTCTCGAAGGACTCCTTGGTCACGATGTCGCGGGGGCACAGGTTGTGCTCGGAGAGCCACACGGACTGACGGCCAGCCTCGCGCGCAAACTCACGCAGATCGGAGCTGGTTGCGGGCAGCAGGGCGGTACCGGGAAGCATAAGGCCCAGGGCCTCGGCGGTAACCTGCATGGTCGAGGCGGTGCCCATAAAGGAGCAGGCGCCGCAGCTGGGGCATGCGTTGTGCTTGGCAAACTCAAGCTCCTCGCGGGAGATCTCGCCGCGCTCGTAGCGGGCAGAAATCGCGCCGAGCTGCTCCAGGGTCAGCAGATCGGGACCGGCATCCATGACGCCGCCGGTAACGACGATGGAGGGGATGTTGATGCGGCCCATGGCCATGAGGTTCGCAGGCAGGCCCTTATCGCAGCTGGCGACAAAGACGCCGGCGTCGAACGGGGTGGCCTTGGCGTGGATCTCGATCATGTTGGCGATCATGTCGCGGCTGGGCAGCGAGTAGTTGATGCCGTCGTGTCCCTGGGCCTCACCGTCGCAGATATCGGTGCAGAAGTAACGAGCACCGTGACCGCCAGCCTCGGCAACGCCAGCACGGACCTCCTCGACCAGCTCAAACAGGCCGGCAGAACCCGGGTGCGAGTCGCCGAACGTCGACTCGATAATGACCTGCGGCTTGTCCAGATCCTCGATAGACCAGCCAGAGCCCAGGCGCAGCGGGTCCATCTCGGGGCTGATGGTGCGAAACTTGCCGGAACGCGGCTGCAGCTTGGCAACCAGGTCGGCTGCCTCCTGCTGAATCTGTGCCTTGGTCTTCTCGTCCATGATGCTCTCCTCTTTTGATTTGAACGGTTGTACCAATCGTTGGTTAATGAATCAGGTGTAAATGGGCACCGAGCGATGCGCTCGGCAAAAGATGCTTAGCTACGCGAACTAGGCGAAGAACGAAATCACCAGGGCGCAGGCAAGACCCGAAAGGCCGATGAGCGTCTCCATAACGGTCCAGGACTTGAGGGTGGTCTTCTCGTCAATCTCCAGGAACGAGGAGCACATCCAAAAACCGGCATCGTTGACGTGCGAGAGGGCCGTGGCGCCGCCGCAGATGGCACGCATGGCGGCCGAGCACGCAACCAACGACCAGGTCGTCTGTATCAAAGAGCTCTGCGACGAATCCGAGCGCCTGGCCGAGGCCGGTGAGGATTACTCCGCCGCCGACACCGCGTTCCACAATGCCATTGCCGAGAGCTCCGGAAACCTCGTCGTTCCCCGCCTGATGGGCGTGCTCAAGGCATCCGTCCCCCTCTTTATCGACGTGACCGGAAAAAAGCTCGTCGAGGAAACTATCCGCACGCACCGCGATGTGGCCGACGCCATCGCCTCGCGCAATCCCACCGCCGCGCACGACGCGATGTATCTGCACCTGGTGTATAACCGTAACATGATCGCAGAGGGCACGCAGGAACAGAGCGAATAAACGTCCGCGCGGCAAGGGCGAAATCACCGTTTACCTTTTAAAAGTGAACGTTCACCTGATTTTAGGAGAATCTGATTTTTAAATCATCCTCTTCTCCTATACTGACCTTGTATGAAAAGCAAGACTTATATAGATGAACGTTTCTTTTGAAAGGATCGCTATGTCTGATCTTATGGACAGCTTCCGTCTGGACGGCAAGGTCGCACTGGTAACCGGCGCCACCTATGGCATTGGCATGGCTATCGCCGAGGCGCTCGGAGAGGCTGGCGCCAAGATCGCCTTTAACGCACGTCACGCCGACAAGGTAGCCGAGGCCGAGAAGCACTACCGCGAGCTGGGCTTTGAGGCTCATGGTTACGTGGCAGACGTCACCGACGAGGCCGTCGTTGCCGAGCTCATCGCCAAGATCGAGGCCGACTTTGGCACCACGCCCGACATCCTGGTCAACAACGCCGGCGTTATCCAGCGCACCCCGATGCTCGACATGAGCGCCGAGGACTTCCGCCGCGTCGTCGATATTGACCTCAACGCACCGTTTATCGTGTCCAAGGCCTGCCTGCCCGGCATGATCGCCAAGGGCCACGGCAAGATCATCAACATCTGCTCGATGATGAGCGAGCTGGGCCGCGAGACCATCGCCGGCTATGCCGCGGCCAAGGGCGGACTCAAGATGCTCACCAAGAACATCTGCTCGGAGTTTGGCGAGGCCAATATCCAGTGCAACGGCATTGGACCCGGCTACATCGCCACGCCGCAGACCGCACCGCTGCGCGAGACGCAGCCCGACGGCAGCCGCCACCCGTTTGACCAGTTCATCATTGCCAAGACGCCAGCAGCCCGTTGGGGCACGCCCGAGGACCTGAAGGGCCCCGCCGTGTTCTTGGCTTCCGATGCATCGAACTTCGTCAACGGCCACATCCTCTATGTCGACGGTGGAATCCTCGCATACATTGGAAAGCAGCCTCAATAAGCGTCGCCGCAACTGCCCATATCAGGTTTCATCCACTCGTTTTTCATTTGAGTTGCGGTGAGATAAGGATTGGTTTTGGCTTCTATCAGGCAAAACAGTCCGTATTTCACCGCAAGTTAGAAATAGAAAGGTAATTCGCAATGAAAATCGCTCTGATCAATGAGAACTCTCAGAACTCCAAGAACCCCATGATCGAGGCTGCCCTTAAGAAGGTTGTCGAGCCCATGGGGCACACCGTCTTTAACTATGGTATGTATGCCGACGCCGACTCCAAGCCCCTCACCTACGTGCAGAACGGCATCCTTGCCGCCGTGCTGCTGAACTCCGGTGCTGCCGACTACGTCGTGACCGGCTGCGGCACCGGCGAGGGCGCCATGCTCGCCTGCAACTCCTTCCCCGGCGTGCTGTGCGGCCACGTTGCCGACCCGCTCGACGCCTACACCTTTGCCTAGGTCAACGACGGCAACGCCGTTGCCATGCCCTTCGCTCTTAAGAACGGCTGGGGCCAGGAGCTCAACCTTGAGTACACCTTCGAGAAGCTCTTTGGCTTTGGTTCGGGCAACGGCTACCCCGCCGAGCGTGTTGAGCCCGAGCAGCGTAACAAGAAGATCCTCGACGGCGTGCGCGCTGTGACCATGCGTCCGCTCGTCGACGTCCTGGGCGAGATCGATCAGGACCTGGTGAAGGGCGCACTTGCCGGCGAGCACTTCCAGGAGTACTTCTTTGCCAACGCCACCGACGAGACCATCATCGCCAAGGTTAAGGAGCTCCTGGGGCTCTAATCGCACGACTTATTGCAACTAACGCAAGCGACGGCCGTCCCACGTACGGGACGGCCGTCGCTTTTTGCTATTTACCGACTGACGCCGCGGAGACAGGTCCCCCATGCACCAAGGGGTTGGCTAGAGCTCGCAGGCAACCTTGTAGCCATCGCCAATGGCGTCGCGGATATTGCCGCACTTGTTGGCGTCGCCCAGCACGTGGACAGCAACGCCAGCGGCGGCAAGGTCGTCGGCCAACTTGGTGTTGGGACGATAGCCCATGGCAAGCACCAGCGTATCGGCATCGGCGATGGTGTGGACCTCGCCATCCTTCTCGTAGCTGATAGTGTCCTCGGTAATCTCGGTCACCTTGGCCTCGGTCAGCACGTGAACGCCCTTGGAGAGCATGCGCGTGATGAGAACCGCGCGACCGGCACCACCCTCGTTGGCGGCGAGCGTCTTGGTCATCTCGATAACAGTGACATCACGGTTGGCCGGCGACAGGTCGTTGACCAGCGGGGCCAGGTAATCTGCCGTCTCGCAACCGACGGTGCCGCCGCCCACGATGACGATCTTCTTACCCGGGAAAGCCTTGCCGCCCAGCAGGTCGTCGGCCGTCATAACCTGCTTAAAGCCCTGCATGAAGGCCGGAGCGATGGGCTCGGCGCCATAAGCCAGGACAACCTCATAACCCGCGTAGTCGCGCTGAATGTCCTCGGCAGTAAGCTCGGTGCCAAATATGCACTTCACGCCCGCCTCGGCCAGGCGGCGATACTGGTACTTGATCACGCGGGTGAGCTCCTGCTTTGCCGGCGGCACGGCCGCGATGCGCATCTCGCCACCCGGTTCGTCCTGTTTATCCACGAGCACCACGTTATGACCGCGCTTGGCGGCAATGTAGGCTGCCTCCATACCCGCAGGACCAGCACCCACAACGAGTACGTTCTTGGCCTCGGCGGCAGGCTCGTAGCCAGCCTCGTCGCGCTCCACGTCCGGGTTGACGGTGCAGGAGATGCGCTTGCCGAACATGATGCCGTTCAGGCAGCGCAGGCAACCGATGCAGGGGCGGATGTCGTCGGCGTTGCCGGCAGCAGCCTTGTTGCAGAACTCGGCATCGCACAGATTGGCGCGGCCCATCATGCAGATATCGGCAGCACCGTCCTCGATCAGCTCCTCGGCAATCCATGCCTCGTTGATGCGGCCGACCGTGGCGACGGGAATGTTCACATGCTTCTTGATCTCACGCGAGCAGGCGGCATGCGAGGCCTGCTGCGTACCGGCGGCGGGAATCGCGGAGCCGCGCTTGATGGTAGTACCGCCCGACACGTGGATCATGTCGACGCCGGCTTTCTCCAGGCGACGCGAGACGTAGATCATGTCGTTGAGGGTCAGGCCGCCATCGGTGTACTCATCGCCCGAGATACGGACGTCGATGATGAAGTCCTTGCCGCAGCGCTCGCGAATCTCGGCGATGACCTCGAGCAAGAAGCGCATGCGGGCGTCGAGCGAGCCGCCGTACTCGTCGGTGCGTTTGTTATAGAGCGGAGTCAAAAAGCCGCCGAGCATACCGTGGGCGTGCGCCGCATGGACCTCGACGCCATCGACACCGGCCTTCTGCATACGCACGGCAGCGTCGCCAAACTGATGCGTGAGCTCGTGAATCTCATCGACCGTGATGGGGCGCGGCGCCTCGCGGGCATAGGACGGGCCCACAAAGGACGGAGCGATCAGGCGCGGCGTGCCCGGAATGTTAAAGGCCATGTAGGCGGGGTGGAAGAGCTGCGGCATGATCTTGCAGCCGTACTCGTGGACGGCTGCGGCGAGCTTTTCCCAGCCGGGGATAAACGTGTCGTCGTAGCAGCACATGTCACCCGGCAGATAGGTATAGGTGGGCTCGACCGTCACGACCTCGGTAATGATGAGGCCCACGCCGCCCTTGGCGCGGGCACGGTAATGATCGACCAAGTCGTCGGTCACATAGCCGTGATCGGCCAGGTTGGTGGACACCGGCGGCATAAAGACGCGGTTCTTGACCTCGGTCGTACCGACCTTGATCGGGCTAAAGAGCATCGGGTAGGCGGATGACTCCATACAGGCTTCCTTTCGTTTGAGCCGCTCGGCGGCAGTTGCTAACGTACCTATCGTATCAGTATCCGCCGCATTCGCACTCGCTCGCACTCCCCACCTTCAATCCCGACCCTCACAAAAAAGTTGCGGTGGAATACGGAGTAGATAAGACTTTTGACAGGCAAAACAGTCCGTATTCCACCGCAACTGATGGGCGGAGTGGAATTGAGGGCTCAGATAGTCAGTCATGCCCTCATCCGCCACTCCCTCACCTACAGTGCGCCGTCCAGCATAAGGTTCACCTTGAGCACGTTGACCGTGGGCTCGCCGAAGACGCCGAGGAAACGGCCCTTGGTGCACTGGGCGATGATCTCGCGCACCTCGCCTTCGCTCTTGCCCGTGGCCTTCGCCAGGCGCGGGACCTGGTACTCGGCGGCATCGGGGGAGATCTCCGGGTCGAGGCCTGAGCCGGAACACGTCACCAGGTCGACGGGCACAGCGTCCATATCGGCATCGGGGTTGGAGGCGCGAATCTTCTCGACGCGCGCGTCCACAAGCTGCCGGTACTCCTCACTCGCCGGGGACAAATTGGACGGGGTGCCGTAGGCCATGAGCCCACCGTCCTCCCCCTCGACGATAGTCACGTTCTGGATGCGGCCCCACATGTGGTCCTCATCCTCGAAGTTCTGGCCGATCAGCTCGGAGCCCACGATCTTGTCGTCGACCGTAATGAGCGATCCGTTCGCCTGGTACGGGAACGCAACCTGGGCGATGCCGGTCACGACGAGCGTATAGCCCAGGCCGCAGACAACGGTAAACAGCGCGAACACGCCCAGTGCGCGCGATGCAACACCTTTGAACATACAAACCTCCACTTACATAATGCCGCAGAACGCGAGCAGCATGTCGATGAGCTTGATGAATACGAACGGGGCAACGATGCCGCCCAGACCCCACACGAGCAGGTTGTGGGTCAGCAGCTGTCCGGACGGGACCTCGCGGTACTTAACGCCCTTCAGCGCGGCCGGGATCAGCGCGACGATAACGAGCGCGTTATAGATGATGGCCGAAAGAACCGCGGACAGCGGGCTTGCCAGACCAAGGATGTTGAGCGCGCCAAGGCCCGGGTAGATCGGCGAGAACAGGGCCGGGATGATAGCGAAGTACTTCGCCATGTCGTTGGCCACCGAGAAGGTCGTGAGCGAACCGCGGGTCATGAGCAGCTGCTTGCCGATACGCACGACCTCGATGAGCTTGGTGGGGCTGGAGTCGAGGTCGACCATGTTGCCGGCCTCCTTGGCAGCCTGGGTGCCCGTGTTCATGGCCACGGCGACGTCGGCCTGGGCCAGAGCGGGCGCGTCGTTGGTGCCGTCACCGGTCATGGCGACCAGGTGCCCCTCACGCTGGAACTCGCGGATCTTCTCGAGCTTGCCTTCAGGGGTGGCCTCGGCCAGGAAGTCGTCAACGCCGGCCTCGGCGGCGATTGCCGCGGCGGTGAGCGGGTTGTCGCCCGTCACCATGATGGTCTTGATGCCCATCTTGCGCAGGTCGGCGAACTTCTCCTTAACGCCGGACTTGATGATGTCCTTGAGGTACACAACGCCCAGCACGCGACAGTTCTTGGTCACGACCAGCGGGGTGCCGCCGGCCTTGGCGATGCGCTCGACGGCCTCGTCGCACTCCTGGGAGAACACGCCGCCAGCTGCCTCCACATAGGTGCGCACGGAATCGGCAGCGCCCTTGCGGATCTCATTGCCCTCGTAGTTCACACCGGACATGCGCGTTGCCGCGGTGAAGGGGATGAACTCCATACCCTTATCCTCGAGCGTGCGACCGCGCAGACCGAACTGCTCCTTGGCGAGCACGACGATGGAACGACCCTCGGGGGTCTCGTCGGCCAGCGAGGAAAGCTGGGCGGCATCGGCCAGCTCCGCGGGATCGACGCCATCGACCGGGATGAACTCGGCGGCTTGGCGGTTACCCAGGGTGATGGTGCCGGTCTTGTCGAGCATGAGGATGTCGACGTCGCCGGCGGCCTCGATGGCGCGGCCGGACATGGCCAGCACGTTGGCCTCGTTCAGACGGCTCATGCCGGCGATGCCGATGGCGGACAGAAGGGCGCCGATGGTAGTGGGAGCCAGGCACACGAGCAGTGCCACGAGCGTGGTCACGGCCGTGGGGTTGACCATGTCGTTAAGACCGGCCGAGAAGCAGGAGTAACAATACAGGGCCAGCGTGACCAGGATAAAGACGATGGAGAGGGCCACCAGGAAGATCTCCAGAGCGATCTCGTTAGGGGTCTTCTTGCGCGCGGCACCCTCGACCATCGCGATCATCTTGTCCAGGAAGCTCTGGCCGGGCTCACTGGAGATCTTGACGATGATCCAATCGGACAGCACCGCGGTACCGCCGGTAACGGCAGAGCGGTCGCCGCCGGCCTCGCGGACCACGGGGGCGGACTCACCGGTGATGGCGGACTCGTCAACGGAGGCAGCGCCCTCGATGACGTCGCCATCGCCGGGAATCTGCTCGCCGGCGCGTACGATCACCAGGTCGCCGCGCGTAAGCTCGGTGCCGGGAACGACGGTGAAGTGCTCCTTGTCCTCAACGGACTCGATGCGATGGGCCTCGACATCCTTCTTGGCCGCACGCAGGGAATCGGCCTGAGCCTTACCGCGGCCCTCGGCAAGCGCCTCGGCGAAGTTCGAGAACAGGTCTGTGAGCCACAGGATGACCGCGATGGCGACCACATAGTAGGTGGGCACACCCGCGTCCTGCACACCGAAGATGGAAGCGACGGCCAGGACGGAGGTCATGCCGGCGGAAAGCCACACCAGGAACATGACCGGGTTTTGAATCTGGACGCGAGGATCCAACTTGGCAAACGAGTCGCGGACCGCGCGGCCCATCATGTCTTTTTGCATAGCCATAAATCTGCGCCCTCCTTTACGCAATCATCTGGAAGAACTCGGCAACGGGGCCAAGCGCCAGGGCCGGGAAGAAGCTCAGGGCACCGATCAGCAGAACGATGAACACGAGCAGGAATACGAACATGCCGTTGGTGGTAGACAGGGTACCGGCGCTCTCGGCGACCTTACCTTTCTTGGCCAGCGAGCCGGCGATAGCCAGCGTACCGATGATGGGCATGAAGCGGGCGAACAGCATCTCGAGGCCGAGCATGACGTTGATCCAGGGAATGTTGCAGTTCATGCCTGCAAACGCCGAGCCGTTGTTGCCGCCGCATGAGGTGAAGGCATACAGCACCTCGGAGAAGCCGTGCGCGCCACCATTGTTGAGCTGGTCGGCAAGACCGGGCACCATGCAGGCGATGGCCGAACACACCAGAATGGCAAACGGAGTTGCCAGGCACAGGACAACTGCCCAGCGCATCTCGCCCGGCTCGATCTTCTTGCCCAGGAACTCAGGCGTGCGTCCGACCATGAGGCCGGCGATGAACACTGTGAGGATGGCGAAGCCGATCATGCCGTACAGGCCGCAGCCCACGCCGCCGAAGACGACCTCGCCCAGAGCCATCTGGAGCATCTGGACAAAACCGCCCAGCGGGGTGTAGGAGTCGTGCATGGAGTTAACCGAGCCGTTGGAAGCAGCCGTCGTGAAAGCGGACCAGGTGGAAGAGGAGGCGATACCGAAGCGGCTCTCCTTGCCCTCCATGTTGCCGCCAGCCTGGCCATCGGTCATCTCGATGTTGACCGCGCCGCCATCTGCCAGCTGCGGGGTGCCCGCATGCTCGTTGAGGGCGATGATGCCGGCGAAGATCACCAGCAGGATGAACATGGCGGCAAAGATGGCCTTGCCCTGCTTGGTGTTTTTGACGCCGATACCGAAGGTGAAGCAACAGGCGGCCGGGATCAGCAGCAGGCTGGTCATCTCGATGATGTTGGTGAAGGCACTGGGGTTCTCATACGGATGAGCGGAGTTCACTCCGAAGAAGCCTCCGCCGTTGGTGCCGGACTGCTTGATGGCGACCTGAGGAGCCGCGGGACCCTGGGGCAGGAACTGCTCGGTGACCACGCGCGCGCCCTCGACAACCTTGCCGTCGACCTTGACCGTGTCGCCCTCGATCTCGGCGCCGTCGATGACGCTCCAGCCGCCGTCTGCATTAGGCTGGACAGCGACGGGCTCTACGAGCTCAGCCTTCTGAGCCGGCTGGAAGTTGGAGATGACGCCACCGGCAGCCAGGCAGATGCCGAACACGAGGTTCAGCGGGATGAGCACATACAGGACGGTGCGGGTGAGGTCGACCCAGAAGGAACCCAGACCCTGCTCCTTGACCTGACGGAAGCCGCGGATCAGCGCGAACATGACCGCGATACCGGTGCCGGCGGAAACGAAGTTCTGCACGGTGAGACCCATGAACTGCACAAGGTAGGACAGGGTGGTCTCACCGGAGTAGGACTGCCAGTTGGTGTTGGTTATGAAGGAAGCAGCCGTATTGAACGACAGGTCCCATGACACACCCGGCAGGTGCTGGGGATTGCCTGGCAAGAGGGACTGAAACGCCTGGAGTGCCACAAGAGCCACGAGGCCGATCCCCGAAAAGACCAGCACGCTCGCCAGATAGCGCCTACACCCCATCTGCTCTGCCGCGTCGATGCGAAGCAGACGATAGACGCCACGCTCCACAGGAGCAATCACAGGCGACAGGAACGTATGCTCACCATCCATGATATGGGCCATGAACCGACCGAGCGGAACGGCCAGGACGACGAGCACGGCAAAGTACAAGATGTACTGAATCGCAGCGTCCATAGTTTACGAATCACTCCTCATCAGAATGTAGATGTAATAGATAAGGAGTCCAATGCAGACGACTCCGATGATGGGAATGAGGATGTCCATTTACCGCCCCTTTCACGCGCGGTCCGATGTCTCGGACGCCTGCTCTCGCAAGCGTCTGGGGACAGTAAACGCTTCTAGGGATTAAAGAGGCGTGAGGGCCGGGGCTCACGTCCTTAAGATGCCGTAAAGATGCAGGTAGAAAGCACTATTGCGGCTGCAGTGCGCCTATACTCGACCTCGCGAGCATACAGTGGCGTCCTCACCGCGTATGCACGCATGGACAACGTTTCAGAAAGGCTACGCTATGCAGCGCGACGCATCGGACACTCGCGTCAACCCAGACCTCATCCTCAAGGCAATTGAGAAAGACGAGGCCGCCGATGACGCTCGAACCAGCCGGGGACACCTCAAGATTTTCTTTGGCTACGCTGCTGGCGCAGGCAAAACCTATGCGATGCTTCAAGCCGCCCACGCCGCCAAGCGGCGAGGTGTCGACGTCGTCGCGGGATACATCGAGCCGCACGAACGTCCGGCAACTGCCCATCTTGCACAAGGGCTTGAGAACGTGCCCTGTAAACTCATCGAGCACAACGGCATTGCGCTCAGCGAGTTCGATCTAGATACGGCTATCGAACGCGCCCCTCAGCTCATCCTTGTCGACGAGCTTGCCCATACGAATGCGCCGGGGTCTCGCCACGACAAACGCTATCAAGACGTCGAGGAACTTCTACATGCGGGAATCGACGTCTATACGACCGTGAACGTTCAGCACATCGAGAGCCTAAACGACATGGTTGCATCCATCACCGGCGTTGTCGTGAGCGAACGAATCCCCGACCGTATCTTCGATGATGCCGACCAGGTCGAGCTCGTCGACATAGAGCCCGAAGACCTACTTGAGCGCCTTCGCGCCGGCCTCGTCTACCGTCCCGCACAAGCCGACCGAGCGCAACAGCATTTTTTTACCGTCGAGAACCTCACCGCACTCCGAGAAATCGCGCTGCGCCGCTGCGCCGATCGCACCGGCCACCTCACAGATGCCGCACGCGTGCTGGGAAACCGTGACTACTACACCAGGGAGCGTATCTTAGTCTGTGTCTCCCCGGCGCCGACCAATCCCCGCATCGTCCGTGCCGCCGCACGCATGGCGAAAGCGTTTCGCAGCGAGCTCGTCGCCCTGTTCGTAGAGAGCCCGCGCACGCAAGCCATGAGCGATGATGAGCGCGCCAAGCTTGCAGCCAATATCGCCCTAGCCGAGCAGCTCGGAGCACATATGGAAACCGTCTATGGCGACGACATCGCGTTTCAGATCTCCGAGTTCGCGCGCCTGTCGGGTATTTCGAAGATCGTCATGGGGCGCACGGGCGAGCGCAGCAGCGTCCGTCAGGCCCTCTTCGGCCGCAAATCTCTCGTAGAACAGCTCATAACATTCGCCCCGAACCTCGACATTTACATCATTCCAGAACAGTCGACTCCGCCCTCCCGACCCAAAGGACGCCGCCATGCGCTCGCCCTGCAGCCGCCCAGCAGCCGAAACGTGCTTCGCACGCTGGCTCTCTCTCTTGCCGCCACGGCGATCGGCACGGCTTTCCGCCATCTGGGATTTGCCGATTCCAGCATCATATCCCTCTATATCTTCACGGCCCTGCTGACCGCCGTCACCACGACGGGGCGTATCTGCACGATCGTATCGAGCGTGCTCTCTGTAGTGCTTTACAACTTCTGCTTCGTCACGCCTCTGTTTTCGCTCGCCAGCTACGACCGAAGCTATCTGGTCACGTTCGGCATCATGTTCGCCACCGCTATGGTCGCCGGCGAGTTAACTGCGCGCATCGCCGACAACGCCCGTACATCCGCCGAGAACGCATTCAAAACGCGCGTACTCCTCGAAACGAACCAGCTCTTGCAGCAAGCCCATAGCGCGGAGGAGTGCGCCCGCGTCGCCATGAACCAACTCGTCAAACTGCTAAAACTCGACGTGGTCTTCTACCCCGCCGAACACGGCACGCTCGGCAAGGCGCTCTATGAGTCCGCTGGCACCGAAAACCGATCCGCGTCGCTGCTCACCGACTACGAGCGCGCCGTTGCAACCTGGACCTACACCAACAACAAGCGCGCGGGCGCAAGCACGCGGACCCTGCCTGAGGCGCGCTGTCTCTACCTCGCGGTTCGCACCGGCGACAAGGTATTCGGTGTCATCGGCATCGCCCTGGAGGGGCGCGAGATCGAAGCCTTCGAGCATTCGATCGTCCTATCTATCGTAGGTGAATGCGCCTTGGCGCTCGAAAGCGACCGGGCGGCGCAAGAGCGCGAAGAGGCTGCGGTCTTGGCGAAAAACGAGCAGCTGCGCGCCAACCTTTTGCGCTCCATCGGCCACGATTTGAGGACACCCCTCACGGCTATATCCGGATCTGCGGCAATCCTTCGGAAGAGCGACGAGAAGCTCAGCCTCGAACAGCGCTGCGATCTTGCCGATGCCATCTACGACGATTCCCTCTGGCTTATCGATACCGTGGAGAACCTCCTCGCCATCACACGCGTCGAGGACGGCACCATTCGCCTCAATTTCACATCCGAGCTCATCGACGAGGTCATCGAGGCCGCCCTCAGCCATGTCGCCCAAGCATCGCATGGACGTACTGTCACCATCGAGCACACTGACGACATCCTGCTGGTACGCATCGACGTCCATCTCATCATGCAGGTGCTTACGAATCTCATCATGAACGCCTTCAAATACACGCCCGAGGACTCGACTGTCACCATCAGCGCACGTCGCGAGGGTGCGTTCGTCGTGGTGGACGTCGCAGACGATGGGCCGGGTGTGGCAGACTGCGACAAGCCTCATATCTTTGAGCGCTTCTTCACCTCAAGCAATACGCGGCCCGTGGATTCGCGTCGAAGCATCGGCCTTGGGCTGTCGCTCTGCCGCTCCATCGTGGAGGCGCATGGCGGCGTCATCGAAGTTCGCGACAACCACCCCCATGGGGCCGTCTTCCGTTTTACCCTGCCCGCCGAGGAGATCGAGATTCATGAATAATGCCGCTAAGCCACGCATCCTCCTGGTCGAAGATGACCTGACCGTTCAAAACCTCGTTTCGACCGCGCTTGACCTCCACGGCTATGTCGTGAGCAAGGTTTGCAACGGCCAGGCCGCCATCATGGATGCGGTGTCGCACGGCCCCAGCCTCATCATGCTCGACCTCGGCCTTCCCGACATTGACGGTATCGAGGTCATCACGAAGATCCGAAGCTGGTCGGCAGTCCCCATTATCGTCATTTCGGCGCGCACCGAAGATTCCGACAAGATTGCAGCACTTGACGCAGGGGCAGACGACTACCTCACCAAGCCCTTTTCTGTGGATGAGTTGCTCGCGCGCGTCCGTGCGAATTTGAGGCGCTCCTCGATGGCGTCGAGCGAGTCGACAGAAGCGAGCACGTTTGACAACGGTCCGCTGCATATCGACTACGCCGCGGGATACGCGACGAAAGACGGACGCGAGCTCTCGCTCACCCCAACCGAGTACAAATTGCTCGTCCTTCTGGCGAAAAACGTCGACAAGGTGCTCACCCACACCTTCATCACCCGCGAGATATGGGGCACGAGCTGGGACAGCGATCTGGCGAGCCTGCGCGTGTTCATGCGCACCCTGCGCAAGAAGATCGAGGCAGACCCCTCTCACCCCAAGATGATTCAGACGCACATGGGTGTCGGGTACCGCATGCAGCGTCTCTAGCCCGCCCAACAAACAGTTGCGGTGGAATACGGAGTAGATAAGGCCTTTGACAGCCAAAACAGTCCGTATTTCACCGCAACTGATGGGTGGGATGGAGTTAGAGGCCCAGATAGGTAGTCATGCCTTCGACGGCGAGCTTGGCGCCGGCTACGGCGTGAACAACCGTCAGCGGGCCGTTGACCACGTCGCCGGCGGCAAAGACGCCAGGCACGGTGGTCATGCCGCGCTCGTCGACCGAAAGAAGGCCGCGATGGTCGGTCTCCAGACCGCCCGTCGTAAGCACAAGCTTGTCCTTGGGCACCTGCGAAGCCGCAATCACAACTGTGTCGGCAGACGCATGGTCGAGCTCTTCCTCGTAGCCCACCACATTGTTGTCCTCGTCAAAGATAGCCGTCTCGAACACCGGACCGTTATCGTCGATGGCACAAATCGCCTTGCCGCGCACAATCTCGGCACCGTCAAGCTCGGTCAGCTCGACCTCGTCGTCGATGGCCGAGATATGGCGCGAGCGTGCATACACAGTGACCTTGCGAGCACCCGAACGCAGCGCCGTGCGGGCAACATCCATGGCCACATTGCCGGCGCCGATAACCGCCACGTTCTGCCCGATTGCCACGCTCGTGGGATCGACCAGATAATCGATACCAAACAGCACGTTGCCGCGCGACTCGCCGGGAATACCCAGCTTTCGAGCTCGCCAGGTACCAGTACCGACAAAGACCGCATCGTAGCCGTCGCGCAGCAGGTCGTCGATATGCAGCGCGCCACCGATGGTGGTCGAGGGGCGCACGCGCACGCCAAGCGAGCACATCACGTGGCGATACTTTTGCACGAGCGCACGGGGCAGGCGGAACTCGGGGATACCGTACTCCAGCACACCGCCGATCTCGGGCCGCTGCTCAAATACCGTGACGGCACAGCCCAGCTGGGCCATCTTAATGGCCACGGTAATACCAGCGGGACCGGAACCGACCACAGCAATCTGTTTACCGCACGACGGTGCGGGCTTCCACTCCTTACGATCCAAATATGCCGTGGAGATATAGTTCTCGATGCTCGAGAAATGCACCGGCGCGCCCTTGCGGCCCTGGATGCACGCGCCCTCGCACTGGCCCGAATGGTTGCAAACCATGGAGCAGACCGCGCTCATGGGATTGTTCTGGAACAGTAGCTCGCCCGCCTCTTCTAGACGACGCTGCTTAAAGAGGTCGATAACCTGCGGAATGGGCGTCTGCACCGGACAGCCCTTTATTTGACAGAACGCCTTTTTGCAGCCCAGACAGCGATTTGCTTCCTCAACGATGTGGATAGGCACGCAATTCCCCTCTATCGACCTGGACGAAATCGGCTTCTTAAACCAATTTGCCCGAATTAATAACCATAGATACGTCAACAGTGCGGAAAAGGGCACCGAAAAGCATCTCACAAACGCGCAGTAGCAACCCTTCCCTCGCACGGAGCCACTGTGCAGCCCCGTCATCGAGATCAAAAGATTCGCCACCCCTACGAATGGCGAATCTCTCTACAAGCAGACGCCGTCCTTCCAGATACTGATCTCGTGACAGCCACGGCGCTCAGCACTCGTGAGCTTACCGCTCGCCGTCTCCAGCACCAGCTGGTACAGATCGTGGGCAGCCTCGTCGAGCGTGCGCTCACCCGTGGCAATCACGCCAGCGTTAAAGTCCATCCAGTTGGCCTTGTGGTCGCACAAACGCTGATTGGTGAACACCTTGAGGGTAGGCGCCGGCGCGCCAAACGGTGTGCCGCGGCCGGTCGAGAACAGAATCACGTGGCAGCCGGCAGCCGTCAACGCCGTGGTGGATACCATGTCGTTGCCCGGACCGCACAGCATGTTCAGGCCGTGTTTATTTGCCTGGCCGGCATACGGCAGCACGTCGACGATGGGGGCAGATCCGCCCTTTTGCACGCAGCCGCAGCTCTTGTCCTCGAGCGTGGTAATACCGCCGTCCTTGTTGCCGGGACTCGGGTTCTCATAAACGACCTCGCCGTGGCTAATAAAGTAGTCCTTAAATCCATTGAGCATGTCGGAGGCAGCGTTAAAGACCTGCTCGTTCTCGCAACGGTCGAGCAGGATGCTCTCCGCGCCAAACATCTCGGGCACCTCGGTAAGCACCGACGTGCCGCCACGGGCGACGACCATATCGCTCACGCGACCGATCGTGGGGTTGGCGGTAATGCCCGAAAGACCGTCGGAGCCGCCACACTTAAGACCAATGACCAGCTCGGAGGCCGGAATGGGCTCGCGCTTGGACTGCTTTGCCAGGTCTGCCAGCTCGGCCAGAATCTTGTGGCCCTCGATTTGCTCGTCGGCTACATCCTGGCAGGTGAGAAAACGAACGCGCTCGTGATCGAAGTCACCGAGCTCGTCGAGCACCTGCTGATGCGTGCAGTTCTCGCAACCGAGCGACAGGAACAGCACGCCCGCGGCATTTGCGTGACGCGACAGTGCCACCAGCAGACGACGGGTCTGGGCATGGTCGGCGCCGGTCTGCGAGCAACCGAACGGATGCGGGAAGTAGTAGACGCCCTCCAGCGAGCCATCGACCAGATCCTGGGCCTGCTCGCACATGGCACGGGCGACTTCGTTGACACAGCCGACCGTGGGGATGATCCACAGCTCGTTGCGCGTCGCGGCACGACCGTCGGCGCGGCGGAACCCCTTAAAGGTCTCGGGCTCAACCGGCTCAACGACCGGATGTGTGGGGTTGTAGGTATACTCGACCTCGCCCGAAAGGTTGGTCTTCACATTGTGCGTGTGGAGCCACTGACCGGGCTGGACATCGCCCGTCACATGACCGATAGGAAGGCCGTACTTAATGACGTCCTCGCCGGCGGCAATCGAGCGCACAGCCATCTTGTGGCCTTGCGGAATATCCTCTGCGGCCACGACCTCGCCCACCCCGGGAACCGCGACGGCAGTGCCCTTGGCAAGCGGCGACAGCGCAACGATCACGTTATCGGCCGGATTGATCTGGATAGTATTCATTACAAATGGTCCTAACCCTACAGGTTGAGCAGAAGTCGAGACGCGGGCACGCCGTCCCGCGCCCGCGTCTGCGCCGGAAATTTACGCCTGAGCGTTGGCGAAGGCCTGCTTGGCGCCCTCGGCACGCACGACAGCGAGCGCGCTGACGACAAACTCCTCAAGACCTGCGATCTGCGTAAGGTCCTCGCCCCACATCTGCTCGTTGGTGAGCACGTCGTGCACCAGCTGGGCATCGTCGGCGCCGGCATGGGCGGCGTAGAAGTCGAGCACGAAGGCGTCGTCCTGAGCGGTGTACTCGGTGCCGTCGGAGCGACGCAGGTGCAGGCCGTCGCCCTCGCGGGACACGAGCTCCTGCGTGTAGAAGGAGATGAGCGTAGCGAGGCTCGTCGCCAGGCACTTGGGCAGGTTGCCGGTCTCGGCAACGTAGTCCTTGAGCGTGGGCAGGTCACGAGCGCGCCACTTAGCCGTGGAGTTGAGGCAGATGGAGAGCAGCGCATGATCAATAAACGGGTTGTCGAAGCGGTTTTCGACGGCGGCGGCAAAGGCCTTGCAGTCCTCGACATCCAAGTCGGCGGCAAGCGTCGGAATGACCTCGTCGTAGAGCATGGTGTTCATGAAGCCGCGAATGGTCTCGTCATGCATGCAGTCGCGCACGATATCAAAGCCGGCAACCCAGGAACCCGGAACGAAGGCGGTATGGGCACCGTTGAGGATGCGGACCTTGCGCTTTTTGTACGGGGTGACGTCGGGAGTCACAAAGACACCCGGAAGACCAGCCTTCACAAAGGGAAGCTTCTCGGCAAGCGACTCGTCGCCCTAGATGCCCCACATCTGGAAGGGCTCGCGCACGGCCAGGAAGGGATCCTCGTAGCCCAGACGCTCGGCAACCGCCGCGGCCTCCTTAGGATCGCGGATGCGGCCGGGGACGATGGTGTCGACGAGCGTGGTGCAGACGGTGCAGTCGTTAGCCATCCACTGCGCAAACTCGTCCTCCCAGCCCCAGTCGCTCACATACTGGTTCATGATGCGCAGCAACTCCTCGCCGTTGTGATCGATGAGCTCGCAGGCGAGGACGATGACGCCCGGCTTACCGGCAGCCCAGCGGGTGTGGAGCACCTGGGCAAGCTTGGCGGGGAAGCTCGCGGGTGGCATGTCGTCGGCCTTGCAGGACGGGTCATAGGCGATACCGGCCTCGGTGGTGTTGGAGACGATGATCTCTAGGTCGTCGGAGACGGCGACCTCCATCATGGCGCGGTAGTCGTCCTCACGATACGGGTTAAGGCAGCGGCTGCAGGCGCTGATCACGCGGGACTCGTCAACCGTGTTGCCGTTCTCCTTGCCGCGCACCAGCACGGTGTACAGGTCGTCCTGGGCATTGATACCGTCGGCAAAGCCAAAGGCACCGTTGATGGGCTGCACCATGACGACCTTGCCGTTCCAGCCGGTGGCCTCGTTGCCCATGTCAAAGAAACGGTCGACGAAGGCGCGCAGGAAATTGCCCTCGCCAAACTGCAGAACCTTCTCGGGAGCATCCTTGGGCAGCAAATAGCCCTTGTAGCCGATCGTCTCGAGCGCATCGTAGCTGATGTTCTCCATCTGTGTCTCTCCTTAGATAGCTGTTAGCGTGCAAGCAAAACGGGGGCGCCGCGTGTGGCAACGGCGCTCCCGAGTTCGATGTGATTCGATGCAGGCTTATGCCTCGACGGTGTCCAAATCAAAGCCAAAGTAGCGGACCGCGTTGTTGTAGCTGATGTCGCGCACGATACTGCCCAGCAGCTCCATGTCGGCCGGGTACTTGCCCTGCTCGACCCACTCGCCGATCACGCTGCACAGCACGCGACGGAAGTACTCGTGGCGCGGATAGGACAGGAAAGAGCGGGAGTCGGTAAGCATGCCCACAAAGTTGCCCAGCACGCCCTCGTTAGCCAGAGCCGTGAGTTGCTCGCGCATGCCGACCTCGTTGTCGTTGAACCACCAGGCGGAGCCGTTCTGGATCTTACCGGCGGTCGGAGCCTCCTGGAAGCAGCCCATGACGGTATCGATCATGGTGTTATCGATGGGGTTCAGGCTGTACAGGATGGTCTTGGGCAGGCCGCAGGTCTCCTGGATGGAGTTGAGGAAATCGGCGAGCTGGTCGGACGGCGTGTAGTTGGAGATGCAGTCGTAGCCGGTGTCGGGACCGAGCTTGGCGAACATGGCGCGGTTGTTGTCGCGCTTGCAGCCAAAGTGCAGCTGCATGGCCCAGCCCAGACGGACATACTCGCCGGCAACGAACTGCATAAAGGCAGTCTTGTACTTGAGGACCTCTTCCTCGGTAAGCGGCTCGGCAGCCAGACCCTTGGCAAAGATAGCCTCGATCTCGTCGGCGGTAGCCGGGACGTACATAACGTAGTCGAGTGCGTGGTCGGAGGCGCGGCAGCCCAGCTCGTGAGCAACGTCGTAGCGCTTGGAAATGGCAGCCTTCATGCCCTCAAAGTCGCTGACCTCAACGCCGGCAACCTCGGAAAGGTGCTTGCAGTAGTCGGCAAACTCCTGGCCGCGCTCGATGCGCAAAGCGGCATCGGGGCGCATGGCGGGAACGACCTGAACGTCAAAGCTGTCGTCGGCGGCAATCTTCTTGTGCCACTCAAAGCTGTCGGCGGGGTCGTCGGTAGTGCAGATCATGCGGACGTTGGACTGCTTGATCAGGTTACGGCAGGTAAAGCTAGCCTCAGCGAGCTTGGCGTT
This sequence comes from uncultured Collinsella sp., assembly GCA_959027945.1. Lineage (GTDB taxonomy): Bacteria > Actinomycetota > Coriobacteriia > Coriobacteriales > Coriobacteriaceae > Collinsella. Next base: position 5,938 of record CAUFRO010000009.1, on the reverse strand, counting down.
GGCAAGGTCCCAGACCTCCTGGGCAGTCTTGCCGTTGAGGACACCCTCGTAGCCAAAGTAGCGCTTAAGCTCCAGGTGGCTCCACTCAAAGACGGGGTTGCCAACGCAGCGACCCAGGGTCTCGGCCCACTTTTGGAACTTCTCGCGAGCAGGGGCGTCGCCAGTGATAAAACGCTCGTCGACGCCGTTGGCACGCATCAGGCGCCACTTGTAGTGGTCGCCGCCCAGCCAAACCTCGGTGATGTTCTCGAAACGCTTGTCCTCCCAAATCTCCTTAGGAGAAATGTGGCAGTGATAGTCGACGATGGGCATGCCCTCGGCAAAGTTGTGGAACAGCTCCTCGCCGGTCTTGGTGCTCAGCAGGAAATCCTGATCGTCCATAAAGTTTTTCATCAAACAGCCCCTTTGCTGGCAAGGCGGGCGCACGGCGCGCTCGTTATCCTTTAGGTGAACGTTCACTATACTAATCCATTGCACCTCAAAAGGTGAACGTTCACCTAACCACCACGGGGTGAACGGTAGATTTTGCCCGTTCAACGGTTGCCGAGCCATGGACCCTGCGTTGGATCGGCACAAAGAAAGGCCACTGACGGCAGATTCGCCATCAGCGGCCTTCGAAACAATTTTTCGATCCCCAGCCAAAAAGTACGCGGCAAGTAGGGAACTCCCTAAACGCATTAGATTCCGGCGAGCTCGCAGTAACGATCGACGTTGCTGGCAAACACCATCTCAACAGCCCCCTTTTGCACAGGCTCCGCCGGCGTCTTTCCCCACAGCAGGTAATCGCCTAAGGTCTTGGCGCCACGGTATGCCAGACTCACCGGGTCCTTGTAGACGATGTTGGTAAAGATGCCCCGACGCAAGGCCAGCGCACTTTCTGGGAACAGGTCGTTGCCGATCACCATTACTTCGCCGGCCTTGTTAGCCGAGACAAGCGCATCGGCAATCAGCTCAGAGCCCACGGCGAACACGCTGCAGATCAACTCGGGGGCTTCCGATGACTTTAGACGCTGGTTGAGCTCGTGCTCGAGCTGCTTGACCTGGGCATGAGCACCGGTCAGATCCTCGACCTGCCAGGGAACATTGTGCTCGCGAAGGTAATTGTGGAAGGCGCGAGCGGTCAAATAGTGCGAGTCGGTATAGGGGTCGCCCGCCAATAAAAGCACGCGGGTATAGGTCCCAGAAGCGTGAACCAGATTGGCCGCCTGCTCGGCCATCAGGCTTCCCGCCGTGGAGTAGTCGGCCAAACTAGCGCCCAGGCGATCGAGGTGAGGGCGGTCGCCGTCAACGAGCTCAATCGTCACGCCCGCCTCGGCGATCTGCCCCAAAAGCTCAGTCGCACGATCGTCGCCCGGCGCATAGGCGAGCAAGCCATCAATCTTCTCGCCCACCTGCAGACGCTCGTCGATTTGCTCGAGTGCATCAGCGTAGCCGCCCACGCCAAATTCAACGCGCTCAACCGTAATGCCCCGGTCGATGACCTCCTGTTCAAAGCGATTGCAGCCTTCCCACAGGTAACGGAAAAAGTACGCTCCCTCGCGCGATGCGCGGGGCAGGCAAAACACCAGATTGATATCCTTGCGGCGCAGGCTTGAGGCACTTGTGTTGCGGTGATAGCCCATGGCCTCGGCCTTAGCGTTCACCTTGGCGCGCACGGATTCGCTCACGCCGGCCTTTCCCGTCAGAGCCTTGTGCACGGTATTGATGGAAACGCCAAGCTCGGCGGCTATGTCCTTCATGGTTACGCGAGCGCTCATGCGGTTACTCCGTTATAGATAAGTTGCCAATTAATAGTCCAGTTAACGATACCCCAAAAATACTCTTCGACTCGCCGTACTCTCCCTCAAATGCACAAAGCGCCCCGCGAACGGATGCCCGCGGAGCGCTTGGATGTCCGGACCTTATTTGATACCGCGACCCAAGTCTTCGGCGATTTTGTCTACGCCCTTAAGTGCAGCGCACGTCTTTTTGTTGGAGCAATGCCCCGTGCAAACGCCACCCTGAGCGCAGTCGGCGCAGGTGCCCTTGCGGTAGATGCGCACGCACACGGCGACAAACGCAACGCCGATAACAGCCAGTACAACAATATCGATAGGTGCCATAGCAAGCCTCCTCTAGTTAACCAGCACTTACTTTACCCCATTCTCCACCTACCAAATAGGGACAGGTTTATTTTGGTCGGTTTTATCTGCGGAAACGCCACATCTTACTTCTGGAGCAAAGCAATCTGTCCCCCATTGCGTCAAAAAGCCCGAGTGTCACTGAGACACCCGGGCTCGTGGAAAGGGGTTGATCCTTATTCGGACTTAGGCGGAAACTGCAGCGGAAGCAGTGTTGGTCTCGTCCTCGTCGGTCCAAGCGTGCTTGGGCATAGGACGGAAAATCTGGAAGAGCATCGCAACCAGCAGCACGATGGCCACAATCGTCCAGATACCAAACTGTCCAAGAACAAGCAAGTTGTAGAACTGGTTGATGAACAGGCCGATCACCCAAGCGAAGGCGCACTCGTAACCGATGGCGATCGCAGTCCACTTGCCGGAATCCATCTGGTTGCGGATGGTGCCAATGGCGGCAAAGCACGGAGCGCACAGCAGGTTGAAGGCGCCGAAGGCAACGCAAGCGCCCATGGTGGGGAACATGCCGGCAAACGCGGTCCACAGGCTCGGGTCGGTCTCGCCCGCGTCGGCGACGGACAGCAGCGAGCCGGCGGTGGCGACGACGTTCTCCTTGGCGACGAGGCCAGAGACAGTCAGCGCGGTGGCCTGCCAGGTGCTAAAGCCGAGCGGGGCGAAGATCCAAGCGACCAGGTTGCCCAGCATGGCAAGCACGGAGTAGTCCATAAACTCCTCGGGGATGCCGTCCATCGCAGGAAGGAAGCCAAAGGAACCGTTATAGCTACCAAAGTTGGAGAGGAACCAAACGACGACGGTGGACGCAAAGATGACCGTGCCGGCCTTCTTGATAAAGGCCCAGCAGCGCTCCCACACGTGCAGCGCCCAGGAACGGATCGCCGGGAAGTGGTAGGCAGGAAGCTCCATGACAAACGGGGTCGGACGGCCGGCGAAGAGCTTGGTCTTCTTGAGCATGAGGCCCGAGGCGATGACGGCAAAGACGCCCAGGAAGTAGAAGAGCGGGCTGATCCACGCGGCGGTGGTGGAAGAATCGCCGATGATGGAACCCATGAGCAGGGCGATGATCGGCAGCTTAGCGCCACAGGGAATGAACGTGGTGGTCATGACCGTCATGCGGCGGTCCTTCTCGTTCTCGATGGTCTTGGTGGCCATGACGCCGGGGACGCCGCAGCCCGAGGACACGAGCATGGGGATGAAGGACTTACCGGACAGGCCAAACCGGCGGAACACGCGGTCCATGATGAAGGCGACGCGGGCCATATAGCCGCAGTCCTCCAGGAAAGACAGCATCACGAACAGCAGGAACATCTGCGGGACGAAGCCGAAGATGGCGCCCAGACCACCAACGATACCGTCGCAGACCAGCGAATCGACCAGGCCGCCGTCCTCGGTGCCACCCGCCACAAGGGCGTCGTGCACCACGGTGGTGATACCCGGGACATAGGGGCCGTACTGCGCCGGGTCAACCGAGTCGGCGTTGTCGCCTGCGGCCTCGACGGCTGCATCGTAGGCGTCGCGACCCTGGCCGAGCACGTACCAACCGTCGGTACCGAAGAGCTGGTCGTTGGTGAAGTCGGTCACCGTGCCGCCCAGGGTGGAAACGGCGATGTAGTACACGCAGAACATGATGACCACAAAGATCGGCAGGCCCAGAATACGGTTGGTAACCACGCGATCGATCTTCTCGGAGGTGCTCATCTTGGCAGGAGCCTTGGTCATGCACTCGTCGATAATGTGCGCGATGACGCCATAGCGCTCACCGGTGATGATGGACTCGGCATCGTCGTCGCAGTCCTGCTCGCACCGGGCGACCAGCTCCTCCACGCGAGCAGCCTTCTCCTTAGTGAGGTTGATGAGTTTACAGGCGTCTGCATCACGCTCGAACAGCTTGACGGCGTAGTAGCGACGCTTGTTGGCGGGAACGCTCGCCGGAAGGTTGTTCTCGATGTGCGTCAGAACGTCCTCGATGGAGGAATCGAACTTGTGCTCCGGCACCTGACCCTTAGAAGCAGCGGACTTTTTGACCTGCTCGAAGAGCTCCTTGATGCCCTTGTTCTTAAGAGCCGAGATCATCATGACCGGACAACCAAGCTTCTTGGAGAGCTTGTCGGTGTCGATCTTGTCGCCATTCTTCTCGACCAGATCGGCCATGTTGAGGGCAACGACCACAGGCAGGCCGGTCTCGATGACCTGAAGCGCCAGGTATAGATTGCGCTCCAGGTTGGTGGCATCGACCACCTGAACGACGACATCGGGCTCGCCGCTCATGAGATAATCGCGCGAGCATTGCTCCTCGGGGCTGTAGGGGGAAAGCGAGTAGATGCCGGGGAGGTCCGTGATGGTAACGTTCTTGTCGCTTAGGAGCTTGGCCTCCTTTTTCTCAACCGTGACGCCGGGCCAGTTGCCAACGTAGCCGTTGGCGCCGGTGATCAGGTTGAAAAGCGTGGTCTTGCCGCAGTTGGGGTTACCCGCCAGCGCGACATGGATCTGAGAATCCGCCATTCAATCCTTCTTCCTTGTGTGCCTGCGCTGCTTTCTCCGCACAGGCTGGATAATGTGCTTCAAAGTTGCTGCATTAAGTTAGAAATACCTAACTTTATCTGCAGAAATATACGCCGCGAGCCCTTACTGGACCTCGACGACAGCCGCCTCCTCCTTGCGGATGGAAAGCTCGTAGCCGCGCACGTTGATCTCGACCGGATCACCGAGCGGTGCAACCTTCACGACCTTGAACGAAGTGCCCTTGATGAGCCCCAGGTCCATAAGGTGGCGGCGAAGCGCACCCTCACCGTGAAGCTTGACGATGGTGGAGCTCTCGCCCACCTTAACGTCACCCAACGTCTTCATCCTCTTGTCCCCCTTTCGGTTTTTATGAAATGCTGCAGACTAACCGACGGTCATGATGTGCATGGCAACCTTGGAATCGATGCCAAAGCGTGCGCCCAGCACCGTGACGATGATATTGGCGCCACTCGAGCTCACCACGTGGATTTCGTTGCCCTCGACAAAGCCGAGGTCCTTGAGGTGGTGCTTCATGTCCTCATTGCCCTTTACACGAGACACGCGCACGGTTTCGCCCGCTTTTACCATCGAAAGCGGCATGGCCGGCATCTGCGGTCCGCAAGACATGAGTTGCTCCTAACGTCAGTTCGTCCTCAACATCGACGCGTAAAAAGTTAACCACGTCTATGTTCGCTATAGTAAACTAGCACGTGGTTAACTTTTTGGAAAGGGTCCCCATTCAGATTTCGAAAAAGTTTCCTATACGAAACAAAAAGGCGCGGCAAAGGACCATCCTTTACCGCGCCCTATCATGCTTAGAGCGAGAGATTTCTGATCGATGTGACACAGGAGGCCTCATCCACGCCCGAAACGCGGAACACGATGTCCTCGCCACATTCGCCACAGAGTGCCATGAGCCCTATAACGTCGCGGCCATCGACATGACGATTGCCAATCGAAACCGACACGTCACTACGATGCTTGGCGATAATGTCATAAAGCAGCGCAACCGGGCGGGCATGCAATCCCAACGGATCTTTAATCGTCTTTGTAAACTCGACCATGTCCCCTCCCACGACATCGCACATTCGGCCGGCAAACCCAGCCACGTGGTAGCTATTGTAGCGTTAGATGCCTGCCGAGGGCCCCTCCGGATACCCCGTGGGCAAAAAGTGGCAAATATGAGTACTGTCACCAATTTAGTAGCAGCAAAATCGAGAGCAAATTGCCTAATTTGAGCGATTCGAAGGGTCGCGCGCGCAGACGTGGTGTAAGAGTGTCCTGAGGTCCGTCGCTGCAAGTCC
>CAUFRO010000008.1 GCA_959027945.1 uncultured Collinsella sp. | reverse complement strand
GGAGTCGCACGATGCCGCGTTGGCGGCAGCGAAGTTTTTGGTTGCCGAGCGCGAGCTGATGGACGAGCTGGGCACCGACGAGCCCTGTATCGGTAAGTTTGGTCTGCTGCAGGCCGGTACCGTCTGCAACGCGGTGGCGGGGGAGGCCCATGTTGCCGGCAGCCTACGTGTGTTTACGGACGACATGTTCGACCGTGCGCGCGAAGGCGTGCGCCGCGTGCTGGACGATGCCTGTGCCGCAACGGGCTGCACGTATGATCTCGACTTTGCCGAGGGCTATCCGCCGGTCGACAACGACCCCGAGTTGTTTGCCTACATTGCGCCTGCCTTGTCCGAGCTGCAACTTGTGGACGAGCCACTGCTGATCGCCGAGGATTTCGCGTTCTATCAGCGCCATCTGCCGGGCGTGTTCTTCTTGCTAGGCACGGGCGTGCCAGAGGACCAAGACAACCCGAGTGATTCGGATGGCTGCCCCGCCTATGCAACAAGCGCTCTGCATACCGATACCATGCTCTTTGACGAGGAAATCCTACTCAAAGGCTTCGATGTCTACAAACGATTGCTTTCGCTTGACTAAGGCGTGAAGGACTATTTGTTCTAGAAAACACGAACAAACGTACGATATAATAGAGATGTAAGTCTATAGAAACGTTTGACGTTACTAACGTAAGGCGATACTATGATTGCATCGTATAAAGATGAGGATACCGAACGCTTTGCCATGGGTGTGCGGGTCAGGAGGTTCGTACCCTTTGAGCGTGTTGCGTTGAGGAAGATTCGCCAACTGCAGGTTTGTGCTTCACTTGATGATCTTCGCGTTCCACCGGGCAACCGCCTGGAAGCTTTGAAGGGCGATCGTGCCGGTCAATATAGCATCCGTGTTAACGAGCGCTATCGGGTCTGTTTTGAGTGGAGACAGGAGATGGCTTGGAATGTCGAAATCGTCGATTATCACAAGTGATGAGGCTTCGGCCGATTTGCTGTCGCCGGTGACTCCTGGTGAGCTTCTCAAAGAGGAGTTTCTTGTTCCCATGGGCATTTCTCAATATCGCCTTGCTAAGGAGACTGGGATTCCGGCTCAGCGTATCGGGCAGATTGTCTTGGGAAAACGTCGCGTGACGGCCGACACCGACCTCCGTCTTTGCCGTTATTTTGGCCTGACGGATGGTTATTGGCTGCGCGCTCAGGTGGCGTTTGACCTTGAGGCCGAGAAAAGGCGGATCGAACCGGAACTCGACAAGATCGTTCCTGTTCAGCAGGCCATCGCACTGTAGTGCTCAAAGATGATGGGGGTGGCGCGGCGATGAGGCGACGCCGACAGTCTGCCGTATATAGTCCGGGTGGATGCGGGTGCGGTTTGCTGCTGCTTCCGGTCATCGCTGTGAGCATTGGCGTGATGTTTGCGCTTGCCGGGTTGGCAGCAGTGGCACTCGTGTTGCTGATTGTGGCCATTGGCGTGACGATTTGGCTTTGCCGTAATCGCGAGCAACGCCGTGCAGACGGTAAAACCAATGTCGGCTGGGTCGTCTTTCTGATCATTGCGTACCTGCTGAGTGTCAGCTACCTTGTTTTCTTTGTCCTGTTGATGATCAGTGCTTTTACCGGGGAATCCGTCACGGTGGGTTGATCACTGCTGGCAGACGGTCGCGCAAAGTGCGTTTGCTCGGCGTTTGGATAACTGCATTGGCCGTTTACCGCAACCTTAGCTCTCAGCTAATGAATTCAAGTTCAATCCTTCCTACGATGTGCTGTGTGCCGGCACGGTAGCCGGATCGTAGGAAGGATGAATAATGGCAAAAGAGGGAAAGAAGCCGATCGGCAAGATTGTCCTAGGCGTCATCGTGGTGCTGGTTATCGTCGGTGCCGTGGGTTCTATGGGTGGCAATTCAACCGATTCGTCTGCGAGCGATTCGGCAAAACCTGCCGAGGCGACACAGCAGGCTGAGGAGCAAAAAGAACCGCAAGAACCGTATACCATTGCTGACGAGGCTGAAGACACCTCCAGTCAGTTTGCCTATAAGATCACGGGCACGCTGACCAATAACACGGACAAGGAAAAGAGCTACATTCAGATTGAGTATGTTCTGTATGATGCCGATGGCAACCAGGTTGGAACGGCTCTTGCAAACACCAATCATCTGAAGGCGGGCGGCTCCTGGAAGTTCGAGGCGCTGGGTACGGTGTCTCCCGACCAGGTTGCTAGCTGGGAGCGTTCGGACGTAAGCGGTTTCTAGCATGTTGCATGCACTGGGGGAGGTGAGGTCGTATGCCCGATAAAAAGCTGACTGACGAGTTACTCAATGAGCTTCTCGACGCGCCAAACATCGATGGCTATATCAAGGAGCACGACTTTGCCACCCCGTCGCTTTCGGACTACCTGAAGCAGCTACTGCAGGAAAAGGGCTTGGAGCGCTCGCGCGTGGTTCGTATGGCCGATCTCAATGAGACCTTTGGCTATCAGATCTTTACCGGTGCGCGTCATCCGAGTCGCAATAAGGTGCTGCAGATTGCCTTTGCGATGGCGCTGACGCTCAAAGAGACCAACCGTGCGCTGACGGCTGCCGGGGTAAGCGTCCTTAACTGCAAGGACCGCCGCGATGCGATTATCATCTTTTGCATCGATCGCGGGTGCAGCCTCCAAAAGGTCAACGAGGAACTGTATCGCTTTGGCGAGGAGACGGTGAGTTAGCGGCTGATATCTGAGCCGGCGGAGCTGTCGAACAACGATGCAAACGAACGGGGCGCGGATGCCATGGGGTGTCTGCGCCCTGCGCTATGATGGAGGCTATGGATACTCAGACCCCAACATATTCCAATGACGAGCTGACCGCAGCGCTTGCCGAGCACCTGGCGTCGCTCGATCGCGACGACAGCTATCGCGTGGAGCGTGTACTTAAGCGCTCGTCCGTTGAAACAACCGAGCTCGTGTACTTTGAAGGAACCGGCGGTGGTTCGCTCGGCCCCTTTGTCCGTAAACGCATCGATGCTTCGGCTCAAATCGGCGGGGCATACGAGCGTCTGTTTGCCGCCCAGCGGGCAGGCAGGCGTTTTGAGCACCTGCCCAGAATCGTCGATTGTCGTCGTGTGGGCGACGAGCTCAACGTGGTTATGGAATACATCGAAGGGGAGACACTCGGGGCGCTGGTGGACCGTCTGGGAGCCACTCCCGATTATGTGCGTGAATTGTATCCTGCCCTATGCGATGCCGTGGGCGAGCTCCACGCCGGTTTTGCAATGGCGGGGGAGACGCCGGCGCCGGTGATCCATCGCGACCTCAAGCCGTCGAATATCATCGTGACAGGTGCCAACTATACGCTTGATGACGGCCTGACATTTTCATCGCTGGTGATTATCGACTTGGGAATCGCCCGCGTATGGCGCGATGGCGCCGATGCCGACACCGTCAAGTTTGGCACGCGACCCTATGCGCCGCCCGAGCAGTACGGGTTTGGGCAGACGAGCGTGCGCAGCGATGTCTACGCACTTGGCGCCCTGTTGTTCTTCTGCTTGACGGGAGTCGACCCTAAACCAGGGCTCGACATGCGCGAGCAATGCGAGGCGCGCGGCATTCCCACTCCACTTGCCGATGTCATCTGCATGTCGATGGCGCTTGACCCGGCCAAACGTTTTGCGAGTGCGGAAGCGTTGGGACGGGCGACGCGCGCGGCATACGACCTGAGTCGCCCCGTGCGGCCTCCTGCGCCTGTCCGTACTCCGGCATCGGAGACGGTGTTGACGCCCCAAGGGCTCAAGAACCCCACAGGGCATCCTGGGCCTGCCGCCTTCGCTGCATGCGGTCTGCTCTCTCGCGTTCCGGAGTCTCTGGGGCGCATTTGGAATACACTCGTCTGCTTTTCGCTGCTTGTGTTCTTTGCAGGAAGTCACTTTGCCGTCTTTCACCCCACGGGAGCAAACCAAAGCTACCCGACGTGGCTTCTCGTAATCGAGTATTTTATCTTTGTCGATGGCCTTATGGTGCTTATGCATTTTGCGCTGCTCGACAAGCGCCGTCTTCGTCGACGATTCGCACTGCTCGACAGCTATCGCGGCAAGAAGCTCGCGAAACTCTGGATCAAGGCATTGGGCGTGCTGCTCCTGTGCATGATCGTCATAGTTGCGGTCGCCAATGCGACTGGTGTCGTCGACACCTCCGCCACCTAAAAGAAAAGGGCCCCGTTTGGGGCCCTTTTCAGCTGTACTTAGATGCGGTTCATCTGAGCGGCGACCTTGTTGTACCAGTCCTGCCACGTGGGCGGGCAGTACTTTTTGGCCGCTGCCGGGGTAAGGGTGGAGCCGTACGTGTTGCCAAGGTAGGCCACGTGAGCAGCGATGCCCTCGCTCCAGCTGCCAAAGCTGCGCCAACCGCCGCCACGGGCGCTCCAGCCCCAGGCGTTGTAGGAATTGGCGCAATAAGTGCCCTTGGTGCTCTCGATACAGGCGATGGCGGGGGACCAACGGGGGTCGACGCCGGTATTCCAAGCGGCGACGGCAAAGTTGTAGCCCTGGCCTGCCATGGGGGAGCCGGCAAGATAATTATCGATGCGGCTCGTCCACTCGTTGATGAATGTATCGTAATCGGAGTTACCGGTATTGGCGTTGTTCACCGTGGTGTCGATGGTGGTGTTGGTGTTGGTGGCCTGGCTGCTGGAATTGCTGCCGCTTACGCCCTCGCCTGAGAGCTTCTCGGCGGCAGCGGCCTTATCGGCCTCGAGCTTGGCAAGCTCGGCGGCATTTTCCTGCTCGGCTTTTGCCTGCGCCTCGCTGCGGAGCTGCTGGGCCTGTGCCAGCGCATCCTCGGCGTTTTTCTGCTCTGCCTCAAGCTGCGACTTGGCCTGCTGGAGTTCGGCCTTGTTCTGCTCGAGTTCGGTTTGCATGTTGTTGAGCTCTTCGATCTCGTCGACGCTCGAGCTCGTGATCTGGTTGGTGTATTTGCAGGTGGTGATGAACTCGCCCAAGCTCTGCGCGTTGACCAGGAAGCTCACGATGGGATTGGTACCCTTCTGGTACTTGTACAGATCACGCATGGCGGAGCTTGCCTTGGCCTGCTGCTCGGGAAGCTTAGCCTCGATTTCCTCGATGCTCGCCTCGTTGGAGTCGATCTGCTTTTGCAGGTCGTCGAGTTTGGTGCGGGCATCGTTGTAGGCGCTCGTGGCGGCTTCGATTTTTTGCTGTGCGGCGGAAAGCTGATCCTGCGTTGCCTGCGAGGCGGCATACGCCGCAACGGGGGAGAGCATCGGCGTGGCAGTCAGTGCGACAGCGAGTGCGGCGCTCGTGATGATACGAGCCGGCTTCGACGCGATGAGCGCTGCGACGCGATGATTCGAATGCTGCATCCAATCCCTCTGCAATCAATCGTAGGTTATGGTTCGAACGGTATTCTACTACTGCTTTCGACCTCAACTTGAACCTTAAAGGTTCCAAAGGGTCAAGTTGAACTTGAGGCTTTGGCTTTGACCTGCAGTTATAGTGAATTGTTGAGAAACCATAGAGTTCAACTTTAACGTTACGGAACTCTGTCTGATCGCAGATTCACGCCTTAAGGGCTACTCCAACATGGGGTTTTGCACCTATAGGGCTCCCTCGCGGCGAGCATGCTCAACTTCTTCGAGCGCCTCGGCTGGGGTGAAGGAACACGTACCGTCGCCGAGCTTGACTGTTTGGATATCGTCTCCGACATGCACCTCTCCGCCTCGAAGCACCACACCGAAAATGCCCTCGTGGGGAAAGATGCAGTCACCGGCGAGATAATAGATGGCACAGCGGGTGTGGCAGACCTTGCCGATCTGGCTGATCTCGACCAGAACGTCGTTGCCGATCTTGAGCTGTGTGCCCAAGGGGAGCGAAAGCAGGTTGATGCCTTGTGTGGTGAAGTTCTCCCCAAAGTCGCCTTCGTGCACATCGAGCCCGCGATGCTGTGCCGTCTGGATTGATTCTGCGGCCAAAAACGAGACTTGGCGGTGCCAGTGCCCGGCGTGCGCATCGGAAGCGAGACCAAACTGTTCAATGACGGTATCGTGCCCCTCGGAGACAGACGACTTGCGTGTGCCTTTGTGCGTCGACGTGTTAATCGAGACGATGCGGGCGGGTCCTTCGTAGGCGTTGCTGGCGGTGCGTAGGGGAGCGGTCGTCTGAGTACGTTCCGCTAGCTCGCGTTTTGCAGCGTCAAGGATGGGGTTGTCGGTCAGATGTTCTTGGGGCACGCGTGCGCCTTTCGCTTATGAGATTGACAATATGTTGAATCCTACAACAGCGGTAGGTTCATTGTCCGTTGTCGTACAGCGGTGAGTGCCGTCTTTGCGCCGAGTTTGCCCCTCCGATTGCCATAGATACGGTGGAACTTTGGGTACTGGCGGTTTGGCACGCTAGAATGAATCGGTTGCACTAAGACCGCCCGTTGTGCGGGCAGTTCACGATAGGAAGTTTCCATGGCATTGCAGTTTACAGAGCGCGAGTTCATTCCCGTGCTGCTCGGTGGCGACATCAACGCCTATTCGGTGGCGCGCGCCTTCTACGAAGAGTATCAGGTCAAGAGTCTGGTCTTTGGCAAGTACCAGACGGGCCCTGCGTATCGAAGCCAGATTATCGACTACACGCCCAACGTCGACATCGATACCATGCCCGTGATGCTCAAAACCGTCAATGGCATTGCCCAGGCGCATGCCGATAAGACGATTGTCCTGATGGGCTGCGGCGATAACTATGTTGCCCTGGTGGCTCAGGCAAAGGATGCCGATGAGCTGGCGGATAACATCGTCGCGCCCTACGCGCCCTACAGCATGCTCGAGCAGTGCCAGAAGAAGGAGATCTTCTACGAGCTGTGCGAGAAGCATGGCGTGCCGTATCCGCATACGTTTACCTTTACTGCGCAGATGCTCAACGCGCAAGGCGAGGCGCCGGCCGAGGTGCTCGACCAGATTGACTTCCCGTTCCCGATGATCCTGAAGCCGTCCGACGGCATCATGTGGTGGCAGCATGAGTTCGAGGGCCAGAAGAAGGCCTATGAAATCGCCGACCGCGCCGAACTCGCGCAGGTCATTCGCGACTCGTACGCCAGTGGCTACACCGATGACCTGATTTTGCAGGACCGTGTGCCCGGCAACGATGAGTACATGCGCGTGCTCACCAGCTATTCCGACCGCAACGGCAAGGTCCGCATGATGTGCTTGGGCCACGTGCTGCTTGAGGAGCATCAGCCCCACGGCGTGGGCAATCACGCCTGCATTATCACCGAACCCAACGACGAGCTCATGGGCGGCGTGCGCAAGCTGCTCGAGGACCTTCATTTTGTGGGCTATTCCAACTTTGACGTCAAGTATGACGAACGCGATGGGTCGTTTAAGTTCTTCGACTTCAACACCCGCCAGGGCCGCAGCAACTACTACGTAACCAACAGCGGCTTTAACGTTGCCAAGTATGTGGTGGATGAGTATGTGTTCAACCGCCCGTTTGAGCCGGAGTTTGTGACGGCGCAGGACGAGGCGCTGTGGATGATCGTCCCCATGGGTGTCGTCGACAAGTACGTCAAGGATCCCGAGTTGCGCGCTAAGGTACATCGCCTGGATAAGGAAGGCAAGGGCGCCGACCCCTCGTTTATGAAGGGCGACTTTGTCTTTAACCGCTGGCTGCGCATGTGGCACACCAAGTTGCGCCACTTTAAGTTGTTCAAGACGTATTACAAGTAGATGAGTGCGGTGCCCGTCCGGATTATATCGGGCGGGCGCGGGTATGATACGCGCAATTGCGCGGGCGTCACCAAGGAGGCGGCGATGGAAAAGCTGGGAGTTATCGGCGGTATGGGCGCCGAGGCCACGTCGTATTACTACGACCAGGTTGTGCGCCATACGGCGGCTACGTGCGACCAGGAGCATATCGACATGGTGGTTCTTTCCAAGTCGACCATGCCCGACCGCACGCTGGCCATCAAGACCGGCGAGCATGCCGAGCTGCTGGCGACTATGAAGGAGTGCGCCCAGGCGCTCGAGTCGCTGGGCTGTGCGCACATTGCCATTCCCTGCAACACGTCACACTACTTCTACGACCAGATCCAGTCGTTTACGAAGGTGCCGATTATCCACATGCCGCGCGAGTCGGTGCGCTATGCCCTAGCTGGCGCGGTGATGGGGGAGTGCGAGTTCGATCCTAACCTGAGCATGCCGGCCGAGCCGGTGCGCAAAATCGGCATCATGGGCACCGACGGAACTGTGGGCGCGGGCGTCTATGGGCGCGAATGCGAGGCAGCGGGCGTCGAGGTCGTCTATCCCAGCGAGAAGCGTCAGGCCGATGTGATGTCGCTTATCTACGACGATGTGAAGGCCGGACGTGAGCCCGATATGGATAAGTTCGACCGCGTGATGTGGGAGTTTGCCCGCAGCGGCTGCGATCGCGTCATTCTGGCCTGCACGGAGCTTTCGGTGCTGCAGAAATACCGCGAGATGCCCGAGATTACCCTCGACGCCATGGACGTCCTGGTGCGCGAGTCCATCATTCGCAGCGGCGCCCCCTACCGCCAATAGCCCTCAACCTGCCAAATAGGGACAGGTATATTTTGGTGGGTTTTATCTGGGGAAACAGTAAAGGTCTCGGCTCGTTTGGTGCGAGCCGAGGCCTTTTGCGTGTGCCGGTTACCGCTGGCGGTTGCTAGAAGAGGAAGCCCAGGACGATGAGGGCGACGCCGATGGCGAGCACGGCGATATCCAGACCTTTGATGCGATAGCGCTTGTACGAACTGGCGCGCGTGCGCAGGTAGAAGCCGCGCTGCTCGGCGGCAAGCGCGGTGGCGTCGGTCTTGCCCACGCTCGAGATAAGCAGCGGTATGCACAACGGCAGCATGAGCTTGAGCTTCTTGATGGGGTTCTTGGTGTCATACTCGACGCCGCGTGCAGTCTGCGCCTCCATGATGGCGTTCATCTCCTGGCCAAACACCGGCACAAAGCGCAGCGCCGTGGTAAAGGTAAAGGCATAGCGATACGGCACGTGCAGCACCTCGACGCAGGCGTTGGCAAGGTCGTTGAGCTTGGTCACCATGAGCATGAGGATGAGAGGCAATGCCACGCCCAGCAGGCGCAGGCAGGCCTTTGATCCGGTGATGAGGCCGGTGTCGGTGATAAAGCCCCATACCACGTTGCCATCGCGCATAAAGGCCAGCTGGAGCACCAGCATGATAAGTGCGAGCGGAATCAGCAGCTTGAGCAGCGAGAACAGGCGATTGACGATGCCGGCGTAGGCGCCCAGCGCAAGGGTGAGTGCCAAAAAGCCCAACAGCGCCACGTAGGTGTCGGACAAAAAGATGCCGACGATGATGGCGGCGGCGAGGCCCAGTTTGACGACGGGATTCAGGCGATGCAGCAGCGTATCGCCCGGCATGTAGTCGATGACGTTAACCACGGTAGACCATCTCCTTGGTAATTCGAACGACATCGGTGACCTCGCTCACCTGCGCAAAAGCGGGCGAGACGGAAGATGCCAGACGGCGCGAGAGTTCGATGACCTGGGGCGGCTCAACGTAGGCATTCTGCATGAGTTCGATGTTCGAGAACAGCTCGTGCGTGCGGCCGCGATCGAGGATGCGACCGTCGGCCATTACTACGATGCGCTCGGCAAAGTCGGAGACGACTTCCATATCGTGGCAGACCATGATTACGGCGCAGCCACGCTCGGCCATGGTACGCACCGTTTCCATGACGGTCATGCACTCGCGGTAATCAAGGCCGCTCGTGGGCTCGTCGAGCACCACGATTTTGGGCTCTACGACCACGACGGAGGCGAGTGCCACCATTTGTCGCTGGCCGCGCGAAAGCGAGAAAGGCGCCTCGTCGGCCGGCAAGCCAAAGCGGTCGATGACGAGTTGGGCACGACGCAGAGCCTCGGCGCGGTCCATGCCGCCAAGCTCCAAGCCAAAGGCGACCTCGTCGAGCACGGTGTCCTTGCAGATTTGACGGTCAGGGTTTTGGAAGAGGGTTGCGACCTCGCGAGCGATGCGGCTCGTGGGAACGGCTGCGGTATCCAGTCCCGTGACGCGCACGCTGCCCGAGGCGGGCTTAAGCAGGCCTGTGAGCAGTTTGGTGAGCGTGGTCTTGCCGGCGCCGTTTTGGCCGACGATGCCCACGAGCTCGCCAGGATAGAGCGTCAGGCTAAGGTCGTGTACGGCGGCTCCGCCATTGGGATAGGCAAACTCAACATGGTCGAAGGTGAGTACGGGTTCGGCGTCCTTGGCATGAGGACGCAACGACGGTGCATGCGGGGAACCGGCGGGCGCCTGGGCTTCGATAGCCGCGTGTGCGGGGTCGACGATGCCCGAAATCAGGCGCTCGGCCTCATCGACATCCAAGCAGGGGGTGCCGCTTACCAGGCCATCGGCCTCGAGGCTATTGAAGATACGCGTGACGCGAGGGCAGTCGACGCCGATGGCACGGAGCTCGTCGGTATGCGCGAAGACCTCGTGTGGCTCGCCCTGCAGCGCGATTTCGCCATGGTTGAGCACGAGCACGCGGTTGCAGTACTCCGAGAGCAGGGCGACCTTTTGCTCAACGACGACGATGGTGATTCCAAGTGCGCGGTTTGCCTCACGCAGCGTCTCGAAGACCAACGTGGAGCTAGCGGGGTCGAGTGCCGCGGTGGGCTCGTCGAGAACCAAGACGCGCGGACGCATGGCGAGGATGGCGGCGATGGCTACCTTTTGCTTCTGTCCGCCCGAGAGGGTGGCGATCTCGCGGTCGCGCAGGTCGCTGATGCCGACGGTCTCGAGCGTTTCGCTCACGCGCCGCTCGATCTGGTCGTGGGGAACGCCAAAGTTCTCGAGGCCAAAGAGCATCTCGTCCTCGACGACCGAGGCGACCATCTGTGTGTCGATGTCCTGCAACACGCTGCCGACGATCTGCGACACATCGGTGAGCGAGACTTCGCAGGTGTCGTGGTCGTCAACCATGACGGACCCAAAGAACGTGCCGGTGTAGTGGTGGGGCACGGCACCCGACAGACAGGCGGCAAGCGTGGACTTGCCGGCGCCCGAGGGCCCGATGATGCCGATGAAATCTCCCTTGTTCACGCTGAGCGAGATGTGGCTGAGCGCCTGCTCGGTCTGCGTGCCATAGGAGAACGAGACATCGTCGACGTTGATGATCGTTTCCATGGATACCTTTCATAGTCATTGGGGACGTTCTTAAATGACCAGTCGTTTAAGAACGTCCCCAAAAGCTAGTCGTTTGGGACAGTCTTTGGTGGTGAAGCACGGAGACGGCTTTACGAGGGGCCCCAGGTTGGCGCGAAAGAGGAGCGAAGCGTACTTGGGTACGCGAGCGACGAATGAACGCCAAGATGGGGTGGCTCGTAAAGCCGAGCGGGTTAGTTGAGCCTAAGGGCCTTCTGGATGGGCAAGTAGAGGGCGCCGACCAGAATGGCGTTAAAGACGGCGGTCATGGCGACGACGGGCAACATGGCGGCGGCGAGCTCGCCGACCACGCCGAGCATGGCCATCTTGATGACCATGAAGATGACGCCGGAGACAAAGGTGGTCAGGAAGGTTGCGACAATGGCGATGGCGGGCTTGACCTGACCGTTCTTGCCGGCGGCGTTGACGATGCCGGCCATGAGCATGGCGGCGATGCCCTCGGCGGCAAAATCGACAAACGGCGAAGTGGTGGTGATCTGGATCACGGCAGCCGAGATGAGGCCAATGACGAGCGCCTGGCCGATGTTGGGGCGAACGACCAGGATGGTGAGGCAGAAGGCCGAGATGATGAACTCGGGGCTGATCATGCCGCCCGAGATGCCCGAGATTGCCTTGCCGACGGTGAAGTTGAGGATGAAGCCGGCGGCGAGCAGGATGGCGAGCAGGACGAGAGCACGGACGTCGAGTTTGCCACGGTCGGCGGTCTGGACGGTGCGGGGCTGGGTGGCGGTGGTGTTCTGAGACATGGTGAAAATCCTTTCGAAATGGGAGTGCAAGAGAAAAGCGGAGGCGCGTGATGCGAATGCGATCGGGCTCGAGATAGAAAAAGGCCCCCGGTCGAAACCGGAGGCCTTCCAATCACCTAGAGCGCAAAAACAGGCGTGAGGGACTCACTGTCGACCGATCGTATTCGCATCACGCCACCACCAGTTGTTGAGAGACTTCATCGTGTTCTTCATGTTGGTGGCTCCTTTCGTGATGCCGTGGCGCGGTCGCACCTAGTTGCTGTTGCGCTGCACTATAGCACAGCAAAGTGTGTGCGGGGAAATCTTTTTTGAAAAGATTTCAGGCGGGTTTCCCGTCGGTCAATAAGAGCGGGCTAAGCGGGTGAGGTGACTCATGTGCCCCGCCCGCTCAGCTAGGACATGAGGGTCTTAGGCCTTCTTGCGACGATAGATCACGTAGGCGCAGACACCGATGATGACGACGGCGCCAACGGCCATGGCGGCCATGTTGTTGCCCTCGGACTTCTCCTCGGCGGCCTCTTCCTCTTCGGCCTCGGGCTCGGCCACGTCCTCATCGGAAAGGGCCTCGTCGGCGTAGGTGATGGACTCGACCAGGCAGTCGTTGTCAGCATCGTAGTCACTCGGGACGAACTCCTCGGAGAAATCGCCCTCCTTGAGGTAGTCGCGCATCTCCTCGAGCATGGCCTTGCACTTAACATAGGTGTTCTTGGTTGCAGCCTTGCCGGCCTTGTTGGCCAGGGCGGTACGGGCCTCGGTGCCTTCTTCGGCCTGCATGGCCTCGTCGACGGTCAGGTTCTGCTCGATGAGTTCCTTCTGCAGGGCGTCGAGATAGGCGCGGACGCCGGTGGCGCAGTGGTCGCGGTTCTCATAGGCGAGCGTGTTGATGTCCATGAGGACGTAGTTGATGGAGTTCTTGGGCTCCTCGTTGTTCACGACGTCTTCCTCTTCGCAGTGATCGAAGGAGACATCCTGATCGCTGAAGTAGGGGCTGACCTCGGTGAGCAGTGCGGAGTAGAAGGGGATGGCGACGGAGAATTCGGCGTTGGAGAGCATCTCCCACTGAATGGTCGCGATCTCGGGGTCCATGCCCTGACGGATCTGGAAGGTGTGGATCTCGGTGTTGCGGTTGGAGCCGATGGCATAGGCGCCGTCGGTGTTGGCGTTGAGGCCGGCGACATTCTCGCCGCGAGCGGCGAAGGAACGAATCATCTCAAAGGTGTTCAAGTCGGACTTGCCGGGCTGGAAGAACAGCGGCTGCATCTCGTGGACCAGGGCGCCGGTCGTGGCGCGAGCCTCTTCGCGCTCGTCCTTGACGATCTCGTAGTCGGTGCCCTCGGCAAGCGGAGCCATGAAGTAATCACGACCCTGGATATAGCGCGACCACTGGTGCATACCGGCCTCGCTAATCTCCTCGCCGTAGGTCTTGGCGACGTCGAACTTGCCGTCGGTGTACTCGGCAAAGCCCTTCTCCTTAGGCATGGACTCGATGCCTTCGGAATGGAGACAGTTCTCGGTGTCATCGAGGTCGACGTTATAGGTGAGGTTGCCGATGTTGGGGTTGAGCGAGGCGATGTCATCGGCGAGCTTCATAGCAATCCACTGATGGCCGGAAAGCGCGGCGAACAACCAGGTCTCGGTGCTGTCGGCGATGATGATCTGGTCGTTGGAGCAGACGCCCTGCTCGTCGATCAGGCTGCCGATGAGCTCGACGCCCTCGCGGGCCGTGGCGCTCTCGCCCAGGATGACGCTGGCATAGCTGTATTCGCCAATGCCAGTCTCCTCGGTGATGGGGTCGGCCTCTTCGGCCTTCTCGTTATAGGAGGTGCTCAGCGTGGCAGAGCAGGAGACGCCCTTCTCGTTGATGCCTGCCTCGGAATATGCGTCGTAGCGATCTTCCCACTGCGAGGGGTTGTCGCGAACGAAGGTGTAGCGGTAGGTTGCGCCCTTGGACTTGTACTCAAAACCGGACTCGACCGAGGTGTACTCGTTGCCGTCCTTGTGTGCGGGCTCAATGCCAAAGTGCTTGACATAGCGCGGACCGAAGTCCTCGGAACGGCCGTAGTACGTGTTGCCGTCTGCCGTGAGCTTGCTGCCCATGTAGATCTGGGTGCAGGCGAGTGCCGAAGTCGGCATGGCCATGATGGCCGTTGCTCCAAACGCAAGGCCGCAGCCGAGCTTTTTGAGCGTGTTGACAGGATGAGTAAACCTCATAATCCCTCCCAACCGTTGAAACCCCGCGGAACCGTGCAGGATTTCAGCTAATAAATACATCTATTAGCCTATAGGAAGTCTCAATAGTATTCATCTATTTCGATGAAATACTCGATGAGCGTCCTAAAATATGCGATGAGCGGACAAGAATACTCATTATCTAGCTTTATTTAAATAAAGACGCCCTGCAATTACTGTACCTGAATAAAGCGCCTTGCACGGGGCACAAAGAAAAATCCCCCGCTGTCGTGCAAATGCATAAACAACAGGGGAGACGATAATTGGATGAATATCATACCAATGTGGAATTACTTCTTCCGGCGGTGGATCACGTTAATCGCATAGCCGACGAGCATGGCCAGAACAATGACGATAAAGCCGAGCAGGGGATTGTCGTTCATGGGGTCCTCCTATTTTCCGAGCGGGGAGAATTCGTCGACGATGAGGTCGAGGCATTGCGGAAGCGCGCGGGCTCCAAAGACGCCCGAGTTGCTGGAGATGATCTCGCCATCGAACTGCATGCCCAGCGACGGCGTGCAGGTGATTTTGGCTTCCTTGGTCTGGATGATCTTGAACTGCGGACGGCCGAGCACCTTGCCGGCGGGGTCGAGCGCGGCGGTGATCACAGTGGGCAGGAGCTGGACGGTTTTTACGGGCTCGATGACCGCGATGTCGACCATGCCGTCGTTCATGCGGCAGTCGGGGAACAGGTTGATGTCGTTTTGAATGACCGAGGTGTTGCCGGCCATGCAGCAGATGCCATCGAGCTCCTCGACAATGCCGTCATGCTCAATCGTAAAATGCGCCACCGTGGGGTTGGGTGTGGCGAGCGCCGACAGGAAATAGGCGATCTCGCCGATGTCGTTTTTGGCGGGGGCGGCCTTCATCATGATCTCGGCGTCGAAGCCCGAGCCGGCGATGATGATAAAGCCGTGGCGCTTCTCGTTGCCGTTCTCGTCGAGCCAAAAGAGCTCGCCCATGTCCACTTTGACCGTGCGACCGGCGCGGCAAGCCTTGGCAAGCGCCGCTGCCTCGGGGGCATTGCCGATGTTGTTGAAGAACAGGCAGGCTGTGCCGGAGGGGAAGACGAGCGTGGGGACACCGCATCCGCGCATCTGGTCGAGCACGTTGGAGACGGTGCCGTCGCCGCCCGAAACGACCACGCGATCAAACTCGCGCACGTCTGCCACGGCGTCCTCGGGCTCCATGCCATCGCCGATAAAACGCATCACGACCTCGTCGCCGCCCTGCGCGAGGGCGTGCGTGAATGCGTAGATTTCATCTGAGCTGGGGCCCGATGCCGGGTTGTGGATGATAAGGCAGCGCATACTTACGTTCCCGTTCTGTGACTAACCGAGTATAGTTGTAAGGCAATGCCGATATCCTACCCGTGTTTTTCGGGCCTAACCTTATTCGATGGGTTGATATGTACATTTCCACACATCAGGCTCTACTCGACTTTTGCCAGCGCGCCCGTGAGTTCGACGCGATTGCCGTCGATACCGAGTTTTTGCGCGAGCGCACGTTCCATCCGCGCCTGTGCTTGGTTCAGATTGCCACCCCTGCCGAGAGCGTCGCGGTCGATCCTTTGGTGATCGACGACCTGTCGCCGCTTGCCGAGCTTATGGCCGACGAGAGCGTGACTAAGGTCTTCCACGCCTGCTCGCAGGATATGGAGGTCATGCTCCATACCGTGGGCGTGCTGCCGCGTCCCATTTTTGACACGCAGGTGGCCGCCGCCTTTTTGGGCGAGCGCCAGCAGATTTCCTACGGCGCGCTCGTGCAGACGTTTTGTGGCGTCTCATTGCCCAAGACCGAGTCGCTGACCGACTGGTCGCGCCGCCCGCTGACTGATAAGCAGGTCGAGTACGCGATCGATGACGTCAAGTACTTGATCGTCGCCTATACCGAGATGATGAGTCGCCTGCGCGAGCTGGGCCGGGTGGACTGGGTGCTCGACGAGTTGCGTCCGCTGGCCGACGAGTCGCACTACCGCGCCGACCGCCATGAGGCGTTTCGCAAGGTCAAGCGCATCAACTCGTGTAGCCGTCACCAGTTGGGCATCGCACGCGAGCTTGCCGCTTGGCGCGAGGACCGCGCCGAGCGCCGCAACATCCCGCGCAAGTGGGTCATGTCCGACGATACGCTGCTGGCCCTGGTTAAACGTAATCCCGTTCGTGTTGAGGAGTTCCGCAGCATTCGCGGTACCGACCAGCTGGGGGAGCGCGACGTGGACGGCGCGCTCATGGCCATTAAGCGCGGTGCGAGCTGCCCACACGATCGCCTGCCGCTCATGGTGCGCGGGCACCGTCAGATTTCGCCGGAGTTGGAGAGCGTGACGGACCTGATGTATGCGCTCATTCGCCTGGTTGCCGAGCGCTCGGGCGTGGCGACCTCGGTCATTGCCTCGCGCGATGACCTGGCCGACTATATTGAGCATCCCGAGCAGAGCCCCCTGCGCGAAGGCTGGCGCTTTGAGCTCGTGGGTTCGCGTCTGGACGATCTGCTTTCCGGCAATATGGGGCTCACCGTGAAGGACGGAAAGATTGAACTGTTATAGGGAAGCCTAGCCGGCTGAGTGGGTAGAATGCCTCCAACGTGTAACTCGATTCGGAGGAATTCGCATGCCTTATTACTATGGATACGGCTTTGGCATTGACCCGCTGTACCTGCTGGTTGTTCTTGTCTGCACGGTGCTTGGCCTTGCCGCGCAGAGCTATATCAACTCGACGTACAAGACGTGGTCCAAGGTTCGCTCGGACGGCGACACGGGTGCCACGGTCGCTCGTCGCATGCTCGATGCCAACGGTTGCAACGCCGTGGGTATCAAGGGCGTTGCCGGCGAGCTCACCGATCATTACAACCCGCAGGACAACAACCTGTATCTGTCGGATGCCAACCGTTCGGGCGGGTCGGTTGCAAGCGTTGCCGTGGCCTGTCACGAGGCGGGCCATGCTGCCCAGCGTCAAAGTGGTTATGCCATGATGAAGGTACGTACCGCTTTGGTTCCCGTCGTCAACTTTACCCAGAACACCTGGACGATCGTGCTGCTCATGGGCCTGTTCATGAACATCGCGGGGCTCACGACCCTCGCGCTGGTCTTCTTCTCGTTTAGCGTGCTGTTCCAGCTGGTTACGCTGCCGGTCGAGATCGATGCCAGCCGACGCGCCGTGGCGTATATCGAGCAGTCGGGCATGAGCTCCAAGCAGGTCAACGGTGCCAAGAAGGTCCTGACGGCGGCCGCGCTCACCTACGTGGCGGCGGCGCTCACCTCGATTATTCAGCTGCTCTACCTGATGGCTCGCTACAACAGAAACTCCAACCGATAACAAGTTGGCTTGACAGGCGCCGCGGAGATTCTTGTCCCCGCGGCGCTGTACTATGTGTTGGACTTGAATCTGCGCAGGGTCGAAGCCCTTGTGCTCGATGACGAAAGGGGGCTGCGTGGCAGGCTGGAATCTGACCGGCAATACCGTTTCCGCCGAGTTCGACGGATCGGACGAGCAGGAGCGCAAAGAGCTCAGCGTGAGCCAAGCGGTGGAGATCGCCGCCGGCGCGCTCGATGCCATTCCGCAGTTGAGCGTTTTGGGTGAGGTCACGGGTTTTCGTGGTCCCAATGCCCGAAGCGGCCACTGCTACTTCCAGATTAAGGACGACTCGGCGGCCGTCGACTGCATCATCTGGAAGGGCGCCTACCTTAAGCGCACCTTCGATCTGCGCGACGGCATGCAGGTAAGCTTTAAGGGCAGCTTCAATCTCTACAAGCCTACGGGTCGCATGAGCTTTGTCGCTCGCTCATTCTCGCTGGCGGGGGAGGGCCTGCTGCGTCAACAAGTGGCGCAACTGGCCGAAAAGCTCCGCCGCGAGGGCCTGATGGACGAAGCGCGCAAGCGCCGTATCCCGGTGTTCTGCTCACGCGTGGCGGTCGTCACCTCGCTTTCGGGCGCCGTGATCGACGACGTCAAGCGTACGCTGCGCCGTCGCAACCCGCTCGTCGAGCTTGTCTGCGTGGGCGCAAAGGTCCAGGGCGAGGGCGCGCCGGCAGAGCTTATTGAAGGCTTGCGCCGCGCCGCTGCCATTACGCCGGCGCCCGATTGCATTTTGCTTGTCCGTGGCGGCGGCTCCTTCGAGGACCTCATGACCTTTAACGACGAGGAGCTTGCCCGTGCGGTGGCGGCTTGCCCCGTGCCCGTGGTGACCGGCATTGGCCATGAGCCCGATACCTCGATTTGCGACATGGTGAGCGACCGTCGCGCCTCCACGCCAACGGCAGCGGCAGAATCGGTGGCGCCGGCTATGACGGAGTTGGCCGACGTGCTCGAGACGCGCCATCAACGTCTGGGTGCCGCGATGGCTTCGATGATCGGGTCGGATCAGGTCGATCTGGAAATGCTCGACCAGCGCGGTCGTCGTGCCTGGGACACCTATACGGCTCGTTTGGTTGACGCGCTCGATGCGGCCGCGTGCCGCCCGTGCCTCAACGATCCAACGTTTATGGTCGAGCGTCGCGAGTCCGAGCTTGCGCTGACTGCCGATCGACTGTCGGGCGCCATAACGCGTTCGGTTGGGGCCTTCCGCTCCAACTTCGAGCGTCTGCCCGAGCGCTTGATCGCAAGCACCTCGGGGCTCGATGGCAAACGCCATGCGCTCACGCTTGCGAGTTCCCGTCTGGAGCATCAGGGGCGCACAATGCTCAACAAGTCAGCTTCCGACTTGGGCCGTGCAGCGGCTTCGCTCGATGCCCTGTCGCCGCTCAAGGTACTTGCCCGCGGCTATTCCATCGCGTACAGCGATGATGGTGTGGCTACGAGCGCCAAGAGCTTTAAGCCCGGCGATGCCATCCGCGTGCGTATGGCAGACGGCAACGTGGCTGCAACGGTCGATACGGTCGAGTAACCCGCGTTTCATAGCGATAAACCTTTAGGAAAGGAAACAGATATGGCAGAGAAGACCCCGGTCGAGCAGCTTACGTACAAGCAGGCCTCGCAGGAGCTGGAGCTCATCATCCGCAGCCTGGAGTCGGGCGATATGGAGCTCGAGGAGTCGCTCGAGAGCTATACCCGCGGCGTCGAGCTCCTCAAGAGCCTGCGCACCCGCCTGTCCGATGCCGAGCAGAAGGTCTCGGTGCTTCTTAAGGACGTCGACGGCAACGACGTGCTCGCCGACGGCGAAGCCGCCAACACCGACGACAACCTCTCGTTCTAACCATCCCACAGCCCACTTTGGGGTAGTCTTTTTGGGACGGGGCTTTTTTGACTACCCTTTGGCGACGGCTCGCCGAGCACTTGCTTTTGCGAAAAAGTAGTCAAAAAAGCCCCGTCCCAAAAAGACTACCTTGGTCTGTAAGAAAGGAACCAGCCATGTGTGATTGCATCTTCTGTAAAATCGCCAACCACGAGATCCCCTCGACTGTTGTCTACGAGGACGACCAGGTCATCGCCTTCGACGACCTCAACCCCCAGGCGCCGGTCCACACGCTCGTGATCCCCAAGAAGCACTACAGCGACATCGCCGACAACGTGCCTGCCGAGACCATGGGCGCCATGGCCCATGCCATCCAGGAGGTCGCTAAGGCCAAGGGCCTGGAGGACGGTTTCCGCGTCATCTCCAACAAGGGCGTCAACGCCGGTCAGACCGTCATGCACTTCCACATGCACGTCCTCGGCGGCAAGAACCTGGGCGAGAACCTCATCTGAGGACGCACAGCCCGTCGCCTTGGCTGCCTTTGGAGTAACCTATGCAGCTTTCTCAACTCGAATACCTTCAAGCGGTAGCGAACTACGGCGGCGTGCGCAAAGCGGCTCGCGCCGTTCACGTGAGCCCACAGGCCGTTTCGTCGGCAATCAAAAAGTTGGAATCTGAGTATCAGATTGTTTTGCTCGACCGATCGGCGGGGGAGGCTGTTTTGTCTCCGGCGGGCAGAGAATTTGCGTGTCGTGCACGCGTGATCCTGGCACAAGTCGACGATCTCAAAAAGTACGCTCAATCGGGGAACGGCGGCGTTTCGCCCGACGGCCACTTCCGTCTTTACGCCCCCTGTCTTCACGGGCGGGGGCGTCTTTTTTCCGAAAACTGGTACGACTCGTTTGAAAGCTCGCACCCCCAGATTCACCTTGATGTTTGGCATCAGCCAACGGCCACATGCTTTGAGTCGCTTATGCTTGGAATTTCGGACGCGGCCATCTCATTTGAGGAACCAAGGGACAGCGTCCTTTCTTCGAAATACTTGGGTGAAAAGGAGCTCAAGGTTCTTTCGTGTCCAGCGGGTCATCAATCTGTGGGCGCCATGACCATTCGCGAGCTACTGAGCGGCAGGCTCGCTGTTCCCATTAATTTGTCACCCTGTCTCAATGCGATTAACCAATGCCCTGAAGCCCAGCTCGTCAATTTTCGCTTCCGTGATGTTGAATACGGAAGCAGGGCTCAGGCTGAGTTTCTTCAAGCCGGGGGATTGATATTGAGTTTGTCTGGGTCCTCTCTCGCATCGGATGGATCAGAAGTGAGCGAGTGCTCCATTGAAGGCTCGCATGACGTGGCCTTGCCCATCTATTTTTGCTATCGACAAAATGCCTGGACCGATCGACACCAGACGGTATTTCTTCACCTATTGCGTCATCTCGCTTCGTGAGGCCATTTGGCCTCGTGGCGTCAAGTGAATGTTGACGCCTTGTAACACATGACTGACGGCTTTGCCCTCATGCTTTTCCAAGATTTCGGTTTGGGCTATTGGCTCTTGGAGGGCGGAGCATGAAAAACCGTACGGTTTTGCTTTATATGACGTTCGTTTTTCTGTCGAACTTCAGCACCATTTTGTATTTTCTGACGGTTTACCTTGAATTCGTCGGATTCTCGATGGTAGCGATTTCTAGCATGATGATTGCATACCAAGTGAGTAAGTTCATTCTTGAGGTTCCTACTGGTTATATTGCTGACAGGTTTGGACGAAAGACAAGCGGTCTCGTTGGCGTCGTGGGAATGCTTGGATACTACGCCGCCCTACTTTTCGCCCGTTCTCCTCTGCTTTTAATCGGCGCGTTTGCTCTCAAAGGATTTGCAGTTGCATGTGTGAGCGGATCCATAGAAGCGATCTACATTGACAGCGTCTCTCAGGACCAGCTCGTAAGACTTAATGTCGTTGAGCGATTTGTTTTCTATGCCTCTTATGCCATCTCCGCTTGCGTGGGCGGTTTCATTTCGTCTGTCGGTGCATATCTCATTGGCCTTTCGGCAGATATCATCGCAATGGTGTTGACGTTGGTTGTCGTTGCCTGCATTCCTGAGATGCGAAGAGGGGACACTGCAGCGACACCTAAGCGTGGAATTAGCCCGAAGATGATCGGTGCCGCTATTGCGCGTAACGGCATTCTTCGTTCAGCGTTCATCATGGACTGCTCTCAGGCATTTGCTTTTGTCGCCCTGGAAGACTTTTTCTCACTGCTGCTTGCGGGTCGCGGAATGAATGCCGTCGCTTCGGGTGTGACCATTGCGGTCCAGCTCCTTGCCTCGGCTTCCATGGGGCTTATTGTGCCGAGTGTGATTGCTCATGTCGACAAGGGCCGTTTTGCGCGTATTTGCGGCATCGTGCGCCTTTTCCTGACTGCTCTGTTTTTGATTCCCTTTACTCCGGTCTATTTGCTGCCCGTGTTCTATGTACTGCAGACGGTTGCTTACTCGTTATTTGCTCCAATTAAATACTCAATTTTTCAAAATGCTGTCGATTCTTCGATGCGCTGTTCACTGATTTCGGTCCAAAGCCAGATGGTGGCGGTGGGTGCCATCCTTTTCTATCTGTTCAATGCTGCGTTGAGCAGCATCGCGGGTATTCGAGTCATATTGCTTGTAGCGCTCGGGATATCTTCTTTGGTGTATATCCCCGCGCTATTTCGTCTTACAAGTCAAAGGCCGTGAGTATTTGGGCACCGATAACTTATATATCAACGCAATAAACCCGAGCGCGAGGGCGTTTGGGTTTATTATTGAAGCGTATGTAACCTGGCGGCGCCACACCGCCTGTTAGTAGGGAGACACATGAACGTTCTGGTCGTCAACGCAGGATCTTCGACCCTTAAGTATCAGGTCATCGATACCAAGTCCCACAAGGTGTCCGCAAAGGGCTCCTGCGAGCGCGTCTGCTTTACCGGCGGTACCTTCACCCATGCTGCCAACGGTTCCAAGAAGGTGACCGAGAACATCGAGTTCCCCGACCATAAGGTCGCCATTGAGGTCGTTCTGAAGGACCTCGAGGCCAACGGCGTCAAGATCGAGGGCATCGGCCATCGCATCGTTCAGGGCGGTTGGTACTTTGGCGACTCCTCCCTCGTCGACGAGGACGTTCTCGCCAAGATTCGCGAGGTCGCCCCGCTCGCGCCGCTGCACAACAACCCCGAGGCCAACGTTATCGAGTACTGCCTCGAGCAGTATCCCGATCTGCCCAACGTCACGGTCTACGACACCGCTTTCCACTTCAACATGCCCGAGGTCGCCAAGACCTACGCCCTTCCCAAGGACGTTTGCGATAAGCTGCACATCCGTAAGTATGGCGCCCACGGCACCAGCTATCGCTACATCTCCAAGAAGGTCGCCGAGATGACCAACGGCGAGGCCCGCAAGGTCGTCGTGTGCCACATTGGCTCCGGCGCTTCCCTGTGCGCCATCGAGGACGGCAAGTGCATGGACACCACCATGGGCTTGACGCCGCTCGACGGTGTCATGATGGGCACCCGCTGCGGCTCCATCGACCCTGCTACCGTGTGCTACCTGCAGCGCGAAGGCGGCTACACCTTCGACGAGGTCGACGAGATGATGAACAAGAAGTCCGGCCTTTTGGCTGTGACCGGCGGCAAGACCAACGACTGCCGCAACGTTGAGGAGCTCGCCGCTGCCGGCGACCCCGAGGCTCAGCTCGCCTTCGATATGTTCGTCTACAAGATTGCCGCCAAGGCCGCCGAGATGGCCACTTCCATGTGCGGCATGGACACCCTGGTCTTTACCGCCGGCATCGGCGAGCACGCTCCGGCCGTTCGCGCTGGCGTGGCCGACCGTCTGGCCTTTATGGGCGTCAAGATGGACCATGCCCGCAACGCCCTTCGCGGCGACGGCGCTTGGTGCCTGTCCGCCAAGGATTCCAAGGTCAAGATCTTCGTCATCCCCACGGATGAGGAGTTCATGATCGCTTCCGACGTCGAGCGCATCGTCAACAGTAAGTAATTGCAAGAGGGGAGGGGCTGGACGACCAAGTGCCGTTCAGCCCCTCTTTTGCGCTCGTTTGGCGATATGTCTGATAGCTATTTATCAAGATGTGATAACTTCTTATTAAAATGCGGTCGCCTTAAGAGGTCTGCGTCGACCGTATTGCACTGCAAAGGAGTCTCATGAACGTACTTGTTGTCAACGCCGGCAGCTCAAGTCTTAAATATCAGCTTCTGGATACCGATACCCGCGAGGTTTTCGCCAAGGGCAACTGCGAGCGTATCGGCTCGGACATGGGTATCTTTGGTCATTCCGAGAACGGTGGCGCCAAGCAGACCGAGGAGGTTCCCTTCCCCGATCATCGCTCTGCTATCGCTCGCGTGCTCGAGGAGCTCGAGAAGACCGACTTTACGATCGATGGCATCGGCCACCGTATCGTTCAGGGCGGCTGGCACTTCGATGATTCCGCAGTCGTTGATGACGAGGTCATGGCTAAGATCCTTGAGGTGGCCCCGCTCGCCCCGCTGCACAACTACGGCGAGGCCGCGGCAATCGAATATTGCCGCGAGAAGTATCCGGAGCTGCCCAACGTGGCCGTCTTCGACACCTCGTTCCACATGACCATGCCCGAGGTCGCCTACACCTACGCGCTGCCCAAGGACGTGTGCGACAAGTATCACGTGCGCAAGTACGGCGCCCACGGCACGAGCCACCGTTACGAGTGGATGATGGCCAAGGAGATCCTGGGCACGCGCTGCCACCGTCTGCTTTCGTGCCACCTGGGCAACGGCGCCTCGCTCGCCGCTATTGAGGACGGCGTGTGCCGCGATACCACGATGGGCCTCACGCCGCTCGACGGCCTGATGATGGGCACCCGTTGCGGTTCCATCGACCCGGCCACCGTGTGCTACCTGCAGCGCGAGGGCGGCTACAGCTACCAGGAAGTCGACGACATGATGAACAAGCAGTCCGGTCTGCTTGCCATCTCGGGTATCTCCAACGACGCCCGCGACATCCGCACGCGCGCCTCCGAGGGTGACGAGCGCTGCCTGCTCGCCTTCGACATGTTCGCCTACAAGGCCATGCAGCAGGCCGGTTCCATGATTGCCTCCATGGCGGGCGTGGACACCATTACCTTTACTGCCGGCATCGGCGAGAACGACTGGTCGATCCGCAAGGCTTTCTGCGACTGCTTTGAGTGGCTGGGCGTGCGCATCGACAACAATAAGAACCGCGAGGCCGTGGGCAACGGCCCGCAGGTCATCAGCGCTGCCGGCTCCGCCGTCACGGTCATGGTCATCCCCACCGACGAGGAATACATGATCGCCCACGACGTCGAGCGTCTGACCGGTAGCAACTAGCGCATTCGTCTGCAATTGAGAGAAAGGCCTCCAGAGCAACGAGCTCCGGAGGCCTTATTTGATGGACGAGACGAGCGGGGCGGAAACTCCATCCCACAATCAGCCTCCAAACCGGGACACATTTTCCGGAAGGCCAGAAATCGGAACGCAGTCTATCTTATGGCTCCAAAGTGGTCATTACCTGCAACGCATACGCTCTCAGCAACGTCGCCCATCCATCCAAATTCTCAGCCCCAGCTCGTAGCCAAGCCGCCGTCCACCCCAGATTCCCTGAATGCCACGTGATAGTAGAAGGCCGCACAGGTTAACCCCTGGAAACATTCCGCAGACCAGAAACGCCCCCGTTCGTAGCTCCGAAGGAGCAGAACGGGGGCGTTTCATTGGTCGAGGACGTTTTCAGGGGTTAACCTGTGCGGCCTTCGGGCGAGTACGTCCGCTACTCAGCCATCTGAGCCTGGACGGCGGTGATGGCTACGACACCCACGATGTCGTCGGCAGAGCAGCCGCGCGAAAGGTCGTTGACCGGCTTGGCGATGCCCTGCAGGATGGGGCCGTAAGCGTCGGCGCCGGCGAAGCGCTGGACCAGCTTGTAGCCGATGTTGCCGGCCTCGAGATCGGGGAACACAAGCACGTTGGCCTTGCCGGCAACGGAGGAGCCGGGGGCCTTGAGCTGGGCGACGGTGGGAACGATAGCGGCGTCGAGCTGCAGGTCGCCATCGATGGCGAGCTCGGGAGCCTTCTCCTTGCAGAACTTAACGGCCTCCTGGACCTTCTTGGCGACCTCGCCGCCGGCGGAGCCCATGGTGGAGTAGGAGAGCATGGCCACGTGCGGCTCGACGCTGCCCATAAAGGTGGACCAGGAGTGAGCGGAGGCGATGGCGATCTCGGAGAGCTCGTCGGAGGACGGGTTGATGTTGAGGCCGCAGTCGGCGAAGATCAGCGTGCCGTCGGTGCCGAACTGCGGGGTATCGGTGCACATCACGAAGAAGGCCGAGACCAGCTTGGTGCCCGGGGCGGTCTTGAGGATCTGCAGCGCGGGGCGCAGAGTGTCGGCGGTGGAGTGGCAGGCGCCGGAGACCAGGCCGTCGGCGTCGCCCATCTTGACCATCATGGTGCCAAAGTAGGTGGCGTCCATCACCTGGGCGCGAGCCTGCTCGATGGTGACACCCTTCTTGGCGCGGAGCTCGGCAAACTTCTGCGCGTACTCCTCGTGCTTTTCGGCATTGCGCGGGTCGATGACGGTGGCGCCGGGAACGTCGATCTCGTCGGGGTTGCCCAGGATGACGAGCTTTGCCAGGCCTTCCTCGATGATTTTGTTTGCCGCGACGATGGTACGCGGATCCTCGCCCTCGGGCAGGACGATCGTCTTAAGGTCGGCCTTAGCGGCAGACTTCATACGGTTTAGGAAATCGCTCATGTTACTCCTTACAAGCGTTTCGCTAAGCTCCAGGCGCCCGGCTGTTCACGAATAAACCCGCTGCTAGCGGGTTTACCTTTCAATAATGTACGCCGCGGTGCTTGAGCTTTCCTTGTGTGGCAAGCTCATTATAGGACGCATTAGCGCTATAATCGCTCTGATAAATATGTCTCGAAGAATGTTCGAGAAAAGCCCAGCTAACGAGCACGTGGCTTTTGACAAGGAGTATCGATGCAGATTACCTCAGGCCTGCCTGAAGGCTTTAATGCCGGTGCGTACGACATGATTGTTGTCGGCGCCGGTTATGCCGGTGCCGTTTGCGCCCGCCGTCTTGCCGAAACTATCGGCTATCGTGTTGCCGTTTTGGAGCGCCGTAGCCACATTGCGGGCAATGCCTTCGACTGCACTGACGAGGCGGGAATCCTGGTCCACGAGTATGGTCCTCATATCTATCATACCTTTAACGAGCGCGTGCATAACTTCCTGTCGCGCTTCACCAAGTGGACGGACTACCAGCACAAGGTGCTCGCCAACATCAACGGTACCCTTATGCCCGTGCCCTTTAACCATGCGAGCCTTAAGCTTGCCTTTGGCGATGAGCGCGGCGAGGAACTGTACCAAAAGCTCGTGGAGACCTTTGGCAAGGACGTCAAGGTGCCCATTATGGAGCTGCGCAAGAAGAACGACCCGGATCTTGCCGAGGTCGCCGATTATGTCTATGAGAACGTCTTTTTGCATTACACCATGAAGCAGTGGGGCCAGACGCCCGATCAGATCGACCCCTCGATCACCGGCCGCGTTCCCGTCTTTGTGGGCGATGACGATCGCTACTTCCCGCAGGCTCCTTTCCAGGGCATGCCGCAGGACGGCTATACCGCGCTGTTCGAACATATGCTCGATCACGACCTGATTGACGTATTCTGTGACGTAGACGCCCGTGACCTCTTTGAGATCGACGAGACTACCGTCAAGATCGACGGTAAGGTCTATGGTGGCGAGATCGTCTACACCGGTCCGCTCGACGAGCTGTTCAATCTCGACCTGGGCGCGCTGCCGTACCGCACGCTCGATATGAAGTTCGAGACGCTCGATATGGATCAGTTCCAGCCTGTGGGCACCGTTAACTACACCACGAGCGAGGACTACACGCGCATCACCGAGTTCAAGAACATGACCGGTCAGGTTTTGCCCGGCAAGACCACCATCATGAAGGAGTACTCCAAAGCCTATACACCCGGCTCGGGTGAGACGCCGTACTACGCCATTCTTGAGCCCGAGAACCGTGAGCTCTACGAGCGCTATCTTGAGCGCGTCCAGAACCTGACGAACTTCCACCCGGTGGGTCGTCTGGCCGAGTATCGTTACTACGATATGGACGCCGTGACCAATTCCGCCCTCGATCTTTCGGATGAGATTATCGCCTGCCATGCATAAAGTCATAACATTCGGTATTCCCTCGTATAACGCCGCCAAGGACATGGACCATTGCATCACCTCCATCTTGGAGGGGAGCAATTACGCCACCGATATCGAGATTATCGTGGTGGACGATGGCTCCAAGGACGAGACGGCCGCCAAGGCCGACGAGTGGGAGGCCCGTTATCCTGGAATCATCCGCGCGGTGCACCAGGAGAATGGCGGCCACGGTATTGCCGTCCTTTCGGGTCTGCGTGAGGCGCAGGGCACCTACTACAAGGTTGTCGACTCGGACGACTGGCTCGACGGTGCGGCGCTTTCGACCATGCTGTCGATTCTGCGTGGCTTTGAGGAGCGCGACCAGCGCGTCGACCTGTTTATCTCGAACTACGTGTACGAGAAGGTTTACGAGGGCACGCATACCGCTATTGGCTACAAGTTTGCCCTGCCGCGCAAAAAGATTTTCTCTTGGGACCAGATCGGACACTTCCGTCCCGATCAAAATCTGCTCATGCACAGCCTGTGCTATCGCACCGATGTACTGCGCGAGTCCAATCTGCCTATGCCGGCACACACGTTCTACGTGGATAATATCTACGCTTACGTGCCGCTGCCGCGCTGCAAGACCATGTACTACGCCGACATCGACCTCTATCGCTACTTTATCGGTCGCGAGGGCCAGAGCGTCAATGAGGCCACAATGGTCAAGCGCCTGGGTCAGCAGTTCCGCGTAACGCGCATCATGATGGAATCGTTCCACCTGTACCAGGACGTTGAGTCCTCGCGTCTGCGTTCGTACATGATGGGCTACTTCACCATGATGATGGCGATTTGCTCGGTGCTCACCAAGCTTTCCGAGGAAGATTGTGCCGATGAGCGCCTGAAGACGCTGTGGAAGGACCTGAAGGAGTACGACGAGCGCATGTATCGTCGCGCTCGCTACGGCGTGGTCGGATTCTTTACCAACCTGCATGGACGAGCCGGAGACAAAACCACACTCGGCCTATACCATCTTGCCTCAAAGATCTTCAAATTCAACTAGCACAGAAACACTCGGGTAACGGGGACCCCTGGTCCTTAACTTGCTACTTCGAACAGTCCTGCGCAAGACGGAGGCGCCACTGGCGCCTCCTTTGCGTGCGGAACTCGTATCAAGTTAAGGACCAGG
Source organism: uncultured Collinsella sp. (assembly GCA_959027945.1). Classification (GTDB taxonomy): domain Bacteria; phylum Actinomycetota; class Coriobacteriia; order Coriobacteriales; family Coriobacteriaceae; genus Collinsella. The sequence goes on along the minus strand of CAUFRO010000008.1, from coordinate 32,908 downwards.
GGCCCTCTGCTATGTCCCGCTTTATGTCAGCAAGCTGAATTTGAAGATCTTCGACGCGCGGTACACAGGGGCCTGGGCTGAAGGGGATCTTGTTGAGTAGGTTGCCCGGTGGAGCTTGGTTATGTTTGTCGCGAGTTCCGCACGAGCCGAAGAGCACTTAATGTGCTCTTCGTGCGAGCCAGGACTGTAGAGCAGCAAACATAACCAAGCCCCACCGGGCAACCGGTCAGGTTAGGTTACTTTGCGGCGCCGGGGATGCCGTGGGAGGTTTTGGCGGTTTTGGCTCCGTTTACGATGGCGGTTTGCAAAGCCCTTACGGCGAGCATGCCCAACAGGTCCAAGGGAACGGCGGCGCTTGTCTGAGCGTCTAGTTTGCCGCTGGCGAGGGTGTAGATGGTGTCGCCGTCGTTGGTGGTGTGCGTGGGGCGGATGGCGTGCGCATAGGCGTCTGCTGCCATCTGGGAGACCTTGGTGGCCTGCGCCTTAGTGAGCTTCACGTTGGTGACGATGCAGCTGATGGTGGTGTTGGTGCGGTCGAGCGGCATCTGCATAGATCCGGCGGCGGCAAAGGCTGCGAGCTCCATGTCGACGATCTGGTCGCTATCTGCTGCAGCGCGCATGCCAGCGATCCATTCACCGGTGAAGGGGTCGACGACATTGCCACAGGCGTTGACCGAGACCACGGCGCCCACCTTAACAGGGCCGAGTGCCACGGCGGCGGCTCCAAGGCCGGCCTTCATGCAGGTGGCGGGACCCATGAGCTTGCCCACGGTGGCGCCGGTGCCGGCGCCCACATTGCCCTGCTCGAGCGTGGTGGGGGTGTTGTCGAGCGCCTCGCGCACGGCGGAGATGCCAGCCTCAATGTCGGGGCGTACGGTGGGGTCGCCAAAGGCGAGGTCGAAGATGCAGCTAGAGCACACGATGGGCACCTGCGTGGGGCCGACGGGAAGGCCGATGCCGCGGCTCTCGAGCTCGCGGGCGACGCCGCTTGCGGCCTCCAGACCAAAGGCCGATCCACCCGAAAGGCAGACGGCGTGGACCTTGTCCACGGTGTTCTCGGGACGCAGCAAATCGGTCTCGCGCGATGCCGGGGCGCCGCCGCGAACGTCAACGCCGCCCGTTGCGCCTTCGGTTGCCACAATTACGGTGCAACCGGTGCCGGCCTCCTCGTCCGTATAGTTGCCAAAGCAAAAGCCATCGACATCGCAAACGTCAATGGCCTCAAGCAGTGTATCCATGTTTTACTCCTATCGGTTTTCCGCCGGGCCTTATGCCCGGTCGGGATCCGTACGGTACGCCGAAATTGTAGGCGCTGGGGGATACCCAGCGCCAGATGCAATTACGATAGTTTTTGAATCGCGCGCGCGACGCGAGCGATGGGCAGGCCCACCACGTTGTAGAAGTCGCCCGAAATATCATGCACGAGCATGCGTCCGCCTGTGCCCTGAATGCCGTAGGCGCCTGCCTTGTCCATGGGCTCGCCCGAGGCGACGTAGCGCTCAATCTGCTCGTCGGTGAGCTCATAGAACGTCACGTCGGTCACATCGACAAACGACAGGCTCTCGGCGGCGTGCGGGGCTGTGGCGTCTCCGGCTCTAACGATGCAGACGCCGGTTGCGACCTGGTGCGTGCGCCCCGAGAGCTCGTGGAGCATGGTGCGGGCTTCGTCCTCGTTTGCCGGCTTGCCCAAAAGCTTGCCATCGAAGGTGACGATGGTGTCGGCCGCGATGGTCAACTCATTGGGCTCGGCGTGCTCGGCGGCAACGGCGGCAGCCTTAGCGCGAGCTAAGCGCTCGACAAGCGTAAGCGGGGTTTCGTCATCAAAAGGAGTCTCGTCGATGTCAGCGGGAATGACGCGGATGTCGTAGCCCGCTTCGCGCATCAACTCGATGCGGCGCGGTGATTGCGAAGCCAAAATCATAGCTGAATGCCCTCGGCAACCTTCTCGACAGCCTTGTCGCCGGCGAGCGTACGCAGCAGCTCAAGCGCAAAGGGGAGCGACTGGGCCATGCCGCTGGCGGTGATGATGTTGCCGTCGTGCGTGACCTTGTCGCCGGTATAGGCGCCCTCGGGAAAACTCTTCTCAAAGCCGGGGAAGCACGTGGCGTGGCGTCCCTCGAGCAGGTCAAGCTCACCCAGGATAAACGGGGCGGCGCAGATGGCGGCGACGTGCTTGGTCGCGGCGAAATCGCAGACTAAGTCGCAGACGCGCTGGTCGGCGCGCAGGTTGGTGGCACCGGGCAGGCCGCCGGGCAGCACGACGCAGTCGTACTCGTCAAAGTTAATCTCGTCAAAGAGTGCGTCGCAAGTTACGGGAATCTGCAGCGAGCTTACGACCTCGCGCGTGGGCATGATCGAGACGAGCGTGGCGCGCACACCGCCGCGACGCATGACATCGACCATGGTCAGGCATTCAATCGTTTCAAAGCCATCGGCGGCAAGAACGGCAACGCTGGGCATGAGGGTTCCTTTCATAGGCGGCATACAATTAGCCGTCTTATACCCCGAAGACCTCCGCTTGCCACGCTCGATTTCCCAATGATTTTTCTGAGCAATGATTAAGTGGCTAGTTGCGCCTAAGGTGGACGACCGTCTCAACGGTATCTTCGTCAACCCGAGAATTTTTCTCGGAAACATATTCTGTCGTTTCCAAGCGGTTGAACTCCTTGACGCCGAGTGCATCATAAGCCTCTTCGGGCAACGTAGGATAAAAGGATACGGGGCATTTGAAGCGCACACGCGTCACAATCGTGTCACCCTTCTTCGGGTTTGCGTCAGGATTTATCTCAACACTATCCACTACCTGCCGCAGAATCTCCTTCTTACGCACAGGGTCATACTCGTCGAAATGTTCACGAAACTCGTCAAGCATCTCGTATATGCGAGCAGTCGTCACTTGCTTCTCCTTGGCGCTCTCCAGCTTCGACTTTGCGTCATCGAACGCAGTCTCGATGTCTGCGTACTCGTCATATAGCTTATCGAGCCGCGCCTGCATATCCTCGTACTTACGCTCATAGCTACGGTCGGACACGTCCAAAGAATCGAGCTTGCGGGACAGCATGCGCCTTGCAGCCTTGTTGTTGTCCAGTGCCTTGCCTATGCGTTCCATGTCCGCTTCCAGCTTTTCAATATCCACAGCGGCATCAAGCTCGTCGCGCACACGCTCTTCGAATATATCGGAGTAGGCGGCACGTGCTATGACCTCGATTACTTCTCTGTCGATGTACTCTTGCTTGAACTGGCGGGTAAACGTGCAACTTGGCCCGAACTGTTTCTTGCTGTACTTGCAGGCGTACGCGTAGGTGGACTTGCCTACAGTCCCGTCCTTCTTTCGCTTTCCGTGTGAGACATTGGCAATCATCTTGCGCCCGCATACCGGGCAGATGAGCATTCCCGTGAGAAGATGCACGTGCTCGCCAGTCTTTGCTTCCGGGAACGGATGAGACTCCTCGGCCATGCGCTCCTGTGCCGCGTTCCATGTAGCCTCGTCAATGATGGCCTCGTGCTCTCCATCGTACACGTCATAATCGGACTGCTTAATCATGCGGTATTCGTTGCGCTTGCCCTTGACGGGTGTCGTCCTGCGACGTCCGTAAGCAATTTTTCCAATATATACAGGGTTGCACAGTACGTTCTTTAGAAACGTCGGGACAAAGTGCTCGTACTTGCCGTTCCCACGGACATTCTTACGGTATCCCTGCGCATTAAGCCAAGATGCGAGCGCCATAACGCCCTTGCCGTTCTTGGTGTACTCGCGGAATATGATGCGAACGATTTCCGCCTCGTCTTCGTCGATTTCCAGATGCCCCTTGCCCTTTTCGTCCTTGACGAGCTTATAGCCATAGGGGGCTTGTCCGCCATTCCACTTTCCCTCGCGGGCCTTCTGCTCGCGCCCAGCCATCGTCTGAACAAGATTGTTTTCACGTTCCATTTCTGCGAACGCCGACATGAACGCAATCATCATCTTGCCCATCTGGGCTTCGCTGTTGATGCCATCCTTGACGCAGACGAGGTTTGTTCCGTAATCCTGCATAAGTTGAAGCGACGAAAGTGCGTCTGCTGCGTTACGCCCGAAACGGCTCAGCTTGAACACAAGAACATAGTTCACGCGAACACCGGATTTTATCTCTTCCATCATCTCTTGGAAGTGGGGACGCCCGGTGATGTTCTTACCTGAATATCCATCGTCAATATATTCGTGCAAGATGCGCAGGTTATTTCGCTTTGCATAGTCGCGCAGGTCGTACAGCTGCGCCTCGATTGATTCCCCATTCTCCACCTGCATCTTCGTGGAGACGCGAACATACAGGAAGCAGGTTTTTGCCTTGTCGGCCACCCCCTCGCGTAATTCTTTATTTGTACTCATGAAAATCCACCTCGGTTATTACTGTGTATTTGCCTGAGACTTAATAAGTGCTTTCAGCTCATCGTTTTGACGGTCGAGTGTGTCGATGCACTCTTGCAAGTATTTATTCTCCTGTTCGAGGTCGTACACCTTGCGAAGAAGGAAAACCAGAAATGGAGCCGGCTTGCGGTCTCCAATCTCCCAATGTTGCAGCGAGCGTAGAGGGATTCCAAAATGCTCGCAGAACTCGGAGCGCTTCATACCGTACAGCTCGCGCATGTGTTTAAGCTCCTCGGCCGGAGTCATGCTGTCTGTGTTCTCATCCATTGAAATCACCCCCATTTATGTATATCTTATGCGCCCAAACGTGTATTTTGTCAATAGCCTGTTGGTGTATATAGGCAATAATAGCGACCTATGGGCGCACGAAAAAAGCCCGGCACCTATTCGTACCGGGCTTTCACAAGTCGAGGCTGTAAATCAATTCAATCACCCACGTGCTTGTCCAGTGAAACCTTGAGAGCTTCGAGAGTATCAATAATCACATAGAGCTGTTCCGTCGTGCATGAATCAAGCAGATTCTGTATGTGTTCCGACGCAACCGTCTTGGAAAATCGTGGGGTGTCGTAAAGCAGGGCATCCGTCTGCACCGAAAGAGCCTCCGCAATGTTTACGAGAACCGGAAGGCTCAGCTTGGTGTTCCCGGTCTCGATGTGGCTCATATGCGTTGCAGAAATGCCAGCCTTCTCGGCAAGAGCCTCCTGCGACAGACCGCATGCCTTGCGATAGCGGCGTATGCGCTGTCCTATTTCGTAGTATTTCATCCTCTAACCGCCCATACAATTCATCTACTTTTGAATCGTATGGAGAATGTGTGTATAATTTAATAATCTGTATAGGCTATTTTCAGCCCATACACTTCATATTCTTCTGGCCCCGACATATCATTAGACCCGCATCCACTTCGATGCGGCGGGTGAGGCTAAAAATCTTAATCATTTGGAGGTACATAGTATGAAGAAGAGAAGACTTACCGCAGCTGCGGTAGTCACTGCATGCCTGCTCACACTCACACTCGCAGGCTGTGGCGGTACAAACGATGTAAAGAGTGCGAGTGAGCCGCTTGCTGTGTCTCAGGCTTTCGGGCAGAAAAGCGTATGGGTGCAGTACAACAAGAATGACGCAATAGAGAAAGACGGAGAAATTGACCGCATTCTTGTCTTTGACGGAAACGGCAACGTCACCGCATACCAATGCGATGGAGCGACATTCGCAGACTTGAACGGTAAGTCTGACGATGAAATCGTTGAGATGGCAAAGGAGCAAGACAAGAAGGTGTTCGACACAGAACGTAAGGACGCCCTCGACAGTACAGCTCCGGCTATTGAGCACATTCAAAGCGCCTACGATGCTCTGAAAGATGAGTACGACAGCGGCACGTACACGTCCTGGCTTGGCGGAAGCGCACTGTCAGACCTAACCGACGCTGATTTAGAACAGACGAAGTCTATTTACAACCAAACGCTCTCCGAATTGGAAGCTCTACTGAACGCGGCGAAAGACGGTCAGGCCGCAACTAAGTCGGCTACGTATCAGGAACCGAAGGCTCAGCCGTACACGCTTCGCATTGAGACAGACGGCACCGGAAACAACACGCAGAGCGAGACGATATCCTTCGACGCCCCTTCGTATTCCTTCTACAAAGCGCAGTTAGGCCACATGGGAGAGTCAGACTACGAAGAGCAAACCCCTGCCGATGTACTCAATTGGGGTATAAACGTAAGCTATACCGAAGCCGGAAAGGCAATTCGCAACGAGCGCATCGAGCTTTTTTCTCCTGTCAATAAGCAGACCGTCTACGACACGACATTCGCCGGCTTCAGCGGGCTTGCCACAATAGTCAACGAAAACCACGCCGGCTTCGTGTTAGACACCCCTGACACAAAAGGGATAGAGGTGGACTAAATGGAAAAGGCAATCGAATGGGTTAAAAACCACAAGCCGCATACAGCGGTCATCGTAATCGTAGTCGTTGCCGTCATAGCCGTGTCGATTGCCGCAGCATCAGGCGCTTTCACACAGCAAGACAAGACCGATACCGACGAACAAAAGACCGTCGATGTGACCCTCAGCGTCACGGCCGACCACGGCTGGGACGAGAACTCCACGCCCGCCATCGCCCATATCGAGGGCAACGACGTGGACTTCTACCACGCGGTGACCCCTGATGCCGAGGGCAACAAGGGCGCTTCCACGGTCGAACTCGCAGAGGGCGACTACACCGTGAGCTTCGTCAGCCCCGTCAACTCCGACGGTTCCGCGTTCGACATCTACGACACGGGCGCTCCCGTCGACATCACCGTCGACGCCGACGCGAAGACCGCACCTGCGGTCAACTGCCCTATGGCGCAGATTCCCGCCGACAAGGTCACCGACGACATGCTCGCCGACATCGTCAACAAGACCAAGGACGCCATCAAGAAGGGTGACGAGACCTTGAAGGGCGATGCCGGTACCAGCATCCTCGACAAGCTCGACGGCAACGTCGCCAAGAACCCGAACGCGAGCGACAAGACCAAGCAGGAGGCAACTGACGCCGACAAGGACGTCGATGTCAACGACAAGCCCGCACAGACGACGCCGTCTGCCAAGAACGACAACAACGCCAAGGCCGACAGCAACGCTGGTTCCCAGCCTTCCAACAACGGTTCTTCGAACGCTGGTTCTGCTTCCAGCAAGCCCTCCCAGTCCAGCCAGCCTTCCAAGCCTGTCCACACGCACACTTGGGTGAACCACACGGCCACCCGCAATGTCTGGGTAAGCAACTGGGTCGACGTGCCAGACTACAGTACTCAGCAGGTCGCTGTCGGTACCAAATACATCTTCTCTTACGACGGCTATACCACTACTAGCGACGCCGACGCCGAGTCACACGCTGTAGCACTCATCAAGCAGGGTTTGCCTGATAACTACCGTATGGAAACTGTTTACGAGACCCAGACTGTCCAGACTGGTTCCCACAAGGAAGACCACGGTACCAACAAGACCGAAACCTACGTGGACTACGTGTATTGCAGTTCGTGTGGTGCTCGTCAGTAACGGGTGGCGTGGCCATCAACAATGACGACATCATCACGGCACGTACTGTGTTCGGGCATAGCCCTCACAGACCCGCGCGCTCCCTTTCGGTCGCGTGCAGGTGTCCGTTTCCCGAACAAGGGGAGCATCCGCATAACGGGTGCTCCCCTTTATTTTTACGTAAAAGCAATAATAGGTCGCGGCGCTGCCGCGAACCATCAAAGGAATCATAAACGAGGCTTGCTATCGTAAATACGACTTAACGGACGCAAGCCAACGGTTCCCAAACACCCTGAGAGGCGATTTAAGGCCACGAAACAGACGCAATGGCGTCCTTATACCAACCACTCAATAAAATCGCTTCTAGGCATAAACCAGAACCTCTATCCCATACAACCGACTCACGTCGGCGAGAGCCAAAAACGCAAAATCATATAACGAAAGGGGAGAACTTAACATATGCGCTACTTCACATCCGACCTGCACCTAGCCCACCCGTTCGTCGCCGCGACGCGCGGCTTCTGGAAACCAGGGATGCGTCCCGACCGCGACACCATCGAGGCGCCTGACGGCTTAAATCAATTACGACGCGAGCTGTCGGAGTACCGATTCAACGAGATGGTCGACACGGAGGCCCATGACAGAACCATCATTAAACGCATCAACGCGGTATGCGGGAAGAACGACGACCTCTACATCGCGGGCGACCTGTCCGCCGGCGGCCACAAGAGCCTCCGCCGCGCCCTGTACCTGCTCGACGACCTGACCGTACCCCATTCGCGCATCCACCTGATACTGGGGAATCACGACGGCTTCCACATCCGAAACACCAACGCGTACGATTTCGCGTCCGTCTGCATCGGCTCCATATCGTCCAACCTGTTCCTGACGCTTGCGAACGGCATGCCCGCCATCATCTCGCACACGCCGCGCAAGGCGTACATCGAACGGGGCGTCGAGCTAGAGGATGTCGCGGCGAACTCGCTGGACAAGGCGTTATTGAAATACGCCCCCGACGTGCCTGACGGCATCGTCCATCTCTACGGGCACACCCACGGGAAATCGCCCGACGAGTTCCTTGACGGAACGAGCGTCAACATCGGACTCGACGCATGGCGCCTTCGCCCGGTATCCGAGCGTCAAATCATCGAGACGCTTGCACAGATGCGAGCAACCGACTGCGCGTAGACCTGATTGAGACGATAATGCGCCTTACGGCGCACCGACCTTTGAAGGGCTTTTCGAGGGCTTTCGGCGGGCTGTTCTGAGACCTTTCCGCGCCCCTGCCCGAAGAAAGCCCCTGCGAAGGTCTTTCGGTGGGCTGTGCTGAGCCCTTTCCGCGCCCCTGCCCGAACAGGGCCCCTGCGAAGGTCTTTCGGAGGTCTTTCGCCGGGCTTTGGATGGGCATGCGTGAAAGACGCCTGCGGCGTCGGGTGCCTCTGAAACGAAGATAAGGAGGTACACGATGGACAAGGAGCGTCTTGAACCCAGCAGCCCCCAGGAGGAGGCCATGTGGAGGGCGCAGGTGCTCAGGCGCACCGCCCGCATCTGCTCGGCGAAGGCCAAGGAGCTTGAGCGCATGTCGAAGGTGGACGGCAACGCCCCCATGCGCGACAGCGGCACCCTGAAGGACGTGCTCAAGCGCATCGACAACGTGATGGAGTGGCGGTTCGTGAACGCGCTGGGCGAGGTCGTCCTCGACGGGGACATCCTCGCGGAGAGCATCAACTGCGAGGCCCTGCGCACCATGCGCTACTGCGTGGCGGAATACCTCAAGCGAATCGAGGAGCGGGAAGCGGAGGAGGAGAGCGATGAGTGACTACGGCATCAAGACCTACGCCGACCTCGCCGAGACGTGTGGCGGGATGGTGCTCGCAAACGAGATTGCCAGCCGCCCGCTCGAACCCGTGAGCGGGGACTGGGCACCGTGGGAGGAGATTTTCCAGTGGTACATCGTGCAGGACCCGTCGTTTATCATGGAGCACACCGACGAGCCGGTGTTCCACGACGAGGAGCTTGACCTGTACGTGTGGGGAATCACGCACTTCGGGACCAGCTGGGACTACGTGCCAGTACCTGAAATCCATTGAGAAAGGGAGCAGCTTGACGCTGCTCCCTTATCTTTTCGGCTACTCGCCGAACTGCGTGTCCTTGTCCGCCGACCTCGGCGTCCTCACGGGCGCACGCTGCTCGGCCTCCTTGACACGGCGCTGCATGCGCTCGCTCTTCAGACGCTTCTCGCGCTCGTCCTCGTTGGACAGCGCCTTCTCTGCTGCCTTGAGGCGCTTCTCGGCGTCCCACATGTTCTTGCGGGATTCGTACACGCGCCTCTCCGCCTCCTCGCGCTGCCTGCGGGCCTCCTCGTCGAGCGCCTCCTGAATCATCATGCGCAGCATCATGGCGGTCATGTCGGCCATCATGCGGGACACGGGGTCCTTGGCGTCGCGCCCCGCCTTGGCGAACACGTGCATGCCGGCCAGAAGCCCCGGGCACGGGTGTTGCAGGGTGTCGCGTGCCTCCTTGGAGGCATAAAACTCGCGCCTTGCGGCGTCCACGTCCTCGCGCAGCTTCGCCAGCTGCTCGTCCGGGTGGTTGCGCGCCTCCACGAGCGCCTCGTAGCGCTCGTCCATGAAGGGCTTGCCCTCCTCGCGTGAGCGGTGGATGTGCGCCTTCTGAAGGTCGGACGCCATCTCCGACACGTACGCCCGGTCGAGGTCGTACACGTCGAGAGCGAAATCCTTAGAGGGCTGTTCTGCCGGCTCTGCCGTCTCGGGCACGTCGGGAATGACTTCCGGTGCCGGGGCGTCCTGCTCGGGTACCTCAAGCTCGCGCTGCTTCGCCTCGAAGTACGCCTCGATGCCCTCGCGGGTCAGGTCGTCGGCGAGGTTGGAGGCACGGCGCTTGCGGGTGCGGCGCTTCGGTCCCCGCTCGTCCACAGCCTTGTAGGACCATCCCGTCGTGACCTCGCCGGTCTTCCTGTCGGTCTTCGTGGTCTCCTTCAGCGTCACGCCTCTCAGCCCAAGATTGCGCCTGAACTCGTCCAGCGTGCTGGAGCGGTCGCGGGCATCCGCCACCCTGTCGCCGAGACGCCGGTCGAAAGAATCCGGCTGGAACGTCTCGCGCTTCTGCTCCCAGAGGGACATCTCCTTGTCCGCCCCGAGCACCGAGAAACCATTCTCACGGCTCAGCTCATCATTGACCGCCTTCACACGCGGAGCGTAGAGGCTCGTGTCCCCCTTGTTGATGACCTGACCGGTACGGGCGTCGTGGTTCGCAATGGTCGCGTGCGCATGCACGCAGCCTCCCTCGCCGTCAACGTGCATGGTGACCCAGCACATGGAGTCGGGGGCAAGCTCGTGGCACAGCGTGTACGCGTACTCCATGCCACGCTGGATGTCGTCGGCCTTGCTTGGGTCAAGCTCGTCGGTCGCCCATGAGATGCGCAGCTCGTAGCCCTCGTTGACCGCGTTCGGGTGGCGATGCTTCTGCCCCTCGCAGTAGACAATGAAGTCCCCTCTTGAGGCGGCGTCACCCATCTGCGCGGCGATGCGGTCCGTGCCGTTTTCCAGATGAGCGCGTCTGCGCTTTCCCTCGCCGAACTCGGTGTACGACATGCGCCCGCGCACGTTCGGAAGCGACTGCACATGCGTCGTTGGCATCAGACATCACCTCCCGTCTCCACGTACGCCTGCAAATCCGCACACAGTCCATCGACTTGCGCCCGGAGCTTGTCCACCGAATCGCGGAACTCGCGGAACGCTTCCGCCTCGTCCTTCGTCCTCATTTCCTCACGCACCGCGTCGAGCACTCCCATGCCGCTCAAGCGCCGGTTGCGCGCGCGGGCAATCTGATTCATGTTGACGCCGATGCGGTTCAGCTCGACACGGACACGGTCCAGGGCCGGGACGTCCAGAACCACCTCGCGGCTGGGCGGCGCGTACCGACTCGCGTACAGCTCACCGCGAAGAAAATTGGAACGCGAGCACGTCCCGCGCCGCTCGTCCAGCAGGGAAAGCTCCGCGTCGTTCATACGCACCTGAACCACCTTGTCACGGCGGTCTTTCACGTACTTCTGGCGCGTCGCCTTCCCGCTTCTTTTTTCATACGTTTCCGCCATGCGGAACACCTCCTTTGCCGCTATCCGAAACGCCCGCCTGCGGCGGACAATCCGAAATGCCGTTTTCGGCTAATCTCACAACGTCTCTGCGCAAAGGGGAAAAGAGCAAGCATTGACTTCGTACGTACAAATTGCGATTCTCGCAATTTGCCCTACTCCGTCAGCTTGCGAGGGGGCGGCTGCGCCGTCCCCTTCGAACCCCCGCCTTTTGTCCACCGAGCCTCGCCCGTCCGTGTCGGACACGGGAACGACTTCCCCTGTCCGACACGGAACCCGAATCCCTCGGTGGAACCCGGCACGGCTACCCTTGGTAGGCCGCGCCGGAAAAACCGCCGTGCGCTTCCGACGACTCTCCAGCTTCTGCGGTCGGAAAATGACCGGAATCCGCAGCGCCAGCGGCGCGCGCATCCGGCGTTCCGTGTCCGGTGCCCGGCTTCAGCCCCTTGACGAAATCAAGGACCTCTTCCGCCGAACCCATGTCCTTCACTTCCGGGAAAACCGCCACGAGCGCGTCGGCGTAAGCCTTCGTCCTCGCGGCCTGCGCCTCGCGGCGCAGCTTCTTCGCCTGAGCCTCTAACGCACGTGCCTTCTCGGCCACGTCATCAAACCTCTTCGTTGCCATAATCTATTCCTCCTTAATCGTTGAATCGTCTATGTCATAACCGCCGTCGAAGAAGGCGGTCGAGATACGCACGTATCCGCGATAGCTGTCCTTGAGTTCCGGCATGCACAGACGGTCGGTGTTGGAGCCGCGATAGGCCTTGTTCATCCATTCCGTCACGTCATATTCGAGAATCAGCGGCTCGGGGAAATCCATACGCCCGTCCACACGGACGCGTTCCTGCAACTGCCAGCCCCATTCCTCGGCAAGGCCCTCGATTGATTCATAGAAAGCGTTTCGGCCGAGCATGCGACCGGAGGGCTGATTGCGCTGGAACCAATGGCGGTACAGGTCGTACAGGAACTTGCACGGGAGCAGATGCCAAGACGCCGCATAGAAAATCTCGTCGGCGAACTGGCGCAGGGGGTCGTTCGCCACGCGGAAATCATCCAGAAGCGCCGAGCAGGCATCCGGTTCGGCAAGCTCGTAATAGTCGGTCTCGGCGAGCACGCGGTAGAGCACGTACTCGAGAACGTCCTTACGGTTCAGGTAGTCGTCCTTGATGTACTTGCGCTCGCATCCCTGGAATCGCTTGTCGAACGGAATCACCAGCAGGCGGCGGTACATGGATTCGGACTTGTCGCGGAGCTTCGGCAGCTCGTTGACGCACTGAATCATGAACCCGCGAAACAGCACGTTGCGGGGTGCCTTGAACTTGCGATTCAGCTGGAAGGGGTCGCCCGTGATGACGCTCTTGAGCGCCGCCGCGTCGTCCACGAACGTCCCCGTGTCGTTCTCGTCGGTGATGACGGCGGACACGCGGGTCAGAGGCTCCAACATGAACGGCTCCGAGAAGTTCTTCAGGGGAATGGATGCCCAAGCGCCCGACCCGCATAGGTTGCGCATCAGCACGCACAGCGTGCCCTTGCCGTTGTTGCCCAGCGTCGAATAGAACCATGCGCTCTTGTTCCAGCTCACGTTCGGGCGGATGACGGCTCCGATGATTTGCCATAGGAGCTTGACGATTTCCGGGTCGTCGGAAAGCTCATCCATCCAAGAGACGACGTCCCAATCGGTGCCGTCATCGCCGTTGTGGATGACGGGATTCGGCGCATGGTCGACGAAATCAATATGGGATTTCGCCAGAAAGACCAGCTCGGGGTCGAAACCCATCAGAATCTTGTTGCCGTAGTCATAGATGCCATTGTTCACGGCAACGAGGTCTTTGTCCGTGCACGCCCTCTTCTTCTCGCAGATGTCGCGAAGGGTGGCAACCGTCTCGGTGACGCCCTTCGTGGTGATTGCCATGTTGTAGCTGCGAATCAGGCGCGTCAGGACCTCTTCGGTCGTGTCATAGCACCCCTTGTTCGGACCGCTCTCCTGATAGACGCCTATGTCGAAGTTGCCGTCGTCGTCAGCCCTGTTGCAGGGTATCCCGATAGCGTGATGCAGCTCGCGCAGGACAATGGCAATCTGCAAGAAATGGAGACCCGACAGGCGCCTGTAGCGCTCAGCGCCCTGCTTCTCGTCGGGATAGGCATCCTTATGCTTCGCTCCGGGTGCCGCGTTCGGGTCGCGCTTGCCCAAGTTGTACGCGTCGATGCAGCGGTTCGTCAGCGTCAGAAGCTCGAACTTGAGCGTGTTGCGAGAGGGCGGATTCTCGGCGTCGATGCCCTGAAGGTAGGACAGGGCGGCGTACGCGAGAAGATTGTCGTACGCGATGCTCTGCTCTTCGCAGAAGGCGACCACATCTACGCAATCCTCGGGCAGGAACAGCCATCCCGTTTCATCTTGAATATCAGTCGCATCTGTGCTAAAATATTTATATATAGATTTGGCCGTCCCGGAAGCTGTGCAGGCATCGGGGCGGTTTTCTTTTGCCTTCATGTTCTCACCTCCTTAATTCGTCAGCTCGACGTGCTTCACGTTCTCGTTCTTCCACGCCTCGACGTCGTCAATCTTGTAGCGAACCGCGTTTCCGACCTTGTAGTAGCTCGGACCCTTGCCCTGATAGCGCCAGACACAGAGCGTCCCCGCGCTCAAACCGAGGAACGCCGCCACCTCGCGCGTCGTCATGTAAGAGGGCTTTACCTCTTTTACCTGCTTCTTTCCTTTAGCCATAACCAGCCACCTCCATGTTCAAAATCCTTTTCGCGAAACAAAAAAAGCTCCCGTGGAAACCGAAGAGGGACAGAGGCGCAAAGCCTTGTCTATCTCGGTTTCCACGGGAGCTTCGTGTTCGTTGTTTCGCCCGTGACGCACGGCCTATACGACCGAGCGCTCGGCTCCTATTCCCGATAGCAGCCCCGCATCAAGGACGGGACGGGTGCTGAGCCATTCATCTATATGCATTTCATTATACGCCATTAGGGCAATTAAAGCAATATCAATTTTCCCGTCGCCGCAGGTCAGAGCCTATTTCCGCTCGTTTATGGGCAGAAATAGGCTCAAATAATCTTCTGCCCGCGCCCCGAACGCATCGGCGGGGGAAGAAGACGTACGCCAAGGATTGCGGGGTCTGTTCCAGTTTTGTTCCAGTTTGTTCCAAAAAAGTTGGAACAGGATTTTTCCGTGTTTACCTGCGGTTTTGCGCGATTCGCTGAATCCCGTTCCAACTCCGTTTTTCGAATTGGAACAGGATTTTTCCGTGTTTACCTGCGGTTTTGCTCATTTGTTCCAATTGTTCCAGTTTTCAGCAAGTCTTATATATATACATACATATATAGACCCCTTCCTATATTCTTTTCTCGCGCGCTTTAGGTTGAGAATAATTGGAACAAATGGAACATTCACTAGAAATGCCTGGTAAACAGGGGTAAAACTTGTTCCAACTCCGATTTTTCGAATTGGAACAACTGGAACAAATCGCACTTTTTCAGGAAAAAACCCTCATAAATGAGCATGAAATCGAATTTCAAAACTGGAACAAACCTTCTATACGTTAATACGCTTTAATGAACGAGACCCATGCCGCATCCCTTCTGTACGTCCACCCACATCCAACCGCCGCCCGCAGGGCGGCCACCCTTGCATCGAGCGGACGCGAGATGCACATGGGCGCTCGAACATCCCTAGACCGCTTCAGAGGCGTTTTAAGGCACGAAAAAAGCCCGAGGGGTACACGAGTACCCCAGCGGGCTTAAAACGCCTCAAAACGCAAAAAACAGTGTTCTACTTCTCCGTCTCGTCTTCTCCTATAAGTCCGAAATGACGGAACGCATCCAGAATCGCCTCACGCTTTTCAGGTGGGCACTTCGGTCTCTTCTCGGCTGACATTTCCGCCTTTTCGTATGAGAACTGCTTATCCAAGCCAAGCTCGTCCTTGAGGTTTGCGATGTACAGCGACGAGACCTTCAAGCCATGATTCTTCAGAACGTATTCTTGAATCTGCTTATACGTCGGCTTCTTTACCTTGCCGCCCATACCAAGCTCGGACGGAGAGATGTTCACATAGGCATAACTCTTGACCGATTTTTCTCGGGTTAAGATAGCTACCGTCTCGCAGTGGAAGGTTTGCGGGAACAGGTCGACTGGCGTGATCTTTACGGGGGAGAAGGTGCCTTCTTCGACAAAGCGTTTGAGATCGCGCGCCAGGGTGGCCGGGTCGCAGCTCACGTAGGCGACATCGCGAGCACTCGTGCTGGCGATAAGGTCGATCGCCTCGGGGGCGAGACCTGCGCGCGGCGGGTCGACCACCAAGACGTCGGCATCCTGGTCGGGGAACTCGCGCACCGCGTCTCCGCCAATGACGTCGACGTTATCAAGCTTGTTGATCTCTAGGTTACGGCGTAGATCGCGCACGGCGGGGCCGTAGGCCTCGACGGCGGCGACAAAGTCGCAGCGGCGGGCGAGCGGCAGGGTAAAGGTGCCGGCACCGCAGTACAGGTCTACGGCAAGCTCGTCTTCCTGCGGGTCGAGCGCTTCCATGACAAGCTCGATCAAAATCTCGGCACCCTTGGTGTTGACCTGGAAAAAAGACGGGGCAGACAAGCGCATCTGACCCTCGGCGATATTCTCGGTCCATGAGCCCTCTCCGGCGAGCATTTCGACCTTGGAGACACGGCGGGCCTTCTTTTCGCCCTTGCTCATCACGCGCACGATGCTCGTGGGATGAGCGGCGTCCGCCAGCACGCGGGAGACCTGCGAGCGCGGAAAAGAGCCTGTGGGCGTCCAGAGTGCGACCTCGAGTGCCTTGGTGCGGCGCGATGCGCGAATGCCCACGCGTTCGAGCCCCAAGTCATGGCTGCCGCTTAGATAGTTGAGTGCGCCGACGACCGATTTGAGCGCCTTCGGGAAGCGCTTATCGAACAGCGGGCACGAATCGACGGTCACGATTTTGCTGGGGTCGACACCGTACATGCCAAGGCGAACGCGACCGTTGACGACGGTCGGTTCGAGTTCGATTTTATTGCGGTAGCCCCAGGCGTCCTTGGTGTGGCGGATGGGCTGTATCAGCTCATCGACCTGCTCAGGAGCGAACTTGCCGATGCGCTCGAGCGTGGAGCGCAGGTTTTGCTCCTTGGCGGCGAGCTGTGCCGTGCGTGAGAGATTGCCCCACGAGCAGCCGCCGCAGATGCCCACGAAGGGGCAGGGAGGCTGAATGCGATCGGGACTTGGCTCCAGAATCTCGGTGGTGCGGGCGCGCATGAACGACTTGCCGTCCTGTACGACCTCGGCCTCGACGGTGTCGCCTGCCACGGCGCCCTGCACAAAGACGGCCTTGCCGTTGTCGGCGTGCGCCAGACCGTCGGCGCCGTAGGTCATCGATTCTATAGTGAGCTTCATATCCCTGCCTGTCATTCGCGTTGTTGTTCGCACCATGGTAGCAGGGAAAAGCGCCCCGCATCCGAGGCTTTCCTCAAATGCGGGGCGCTTCTACAAACTGCTTCTACAAACGACTATTTCGTCTTGCCGGTAATGAGCGTCTTAAGACCCAGACCGATCAGGCCCAGGCCCATGCGCACGCGGCCGGGGCGATGGCGCTCGATGGCCTTGGTCTTGCCGGCGGGCTTATCGCGACGGGCACTCGTCCCGGGTGCGGACTTGGTGACCTGCGGCTCGGGCTGAGGTGCAGGTGCAGGCTCGGGCTCAATGACGGTCGCCTGGACCTCTTGGACCTTGGGCGTGGTCGGCTGCGGATCAGGAGCTGGGGCGGGCTTTGCCTCGGCGGCGGGCTCCGGAGTCGCGGTAGCGGGCTCGGGCGCTTTCTCCATGGCGGGCTCTGCGGCAGCCTCGGGCTCATTCACCGGGGGAGTGGCAACCGCTTCCGGTTTGGCGGCTGCCCCATGTTCAACCTCGGCCTGAATAGCTTCTTCGGCCACACGTTCCTTCTCCTGTGCGCGCTGCTGCGCGGCGGCCTCGGCGTTGCGATAGGCACGCTCCAGTAGAGCTTCCTGCGAGTTGAAGGGTTTCTCACCCTCTGCACGTTCCACGGGGACCCAGGTGCCGTCGCTCGTGAGGCTGCGGGCCTTCACGTTGTCCTGCAGCTGCATGCCCATGTACTCGTGCACTAGGGCGCGGCAGGTGGGGTCGAGCACGGGGAAGGCGATCTCCACGCGGTGCTCGGTGTTGCGTGTCATCATGTCTGCCGAGCTCAGGTAAATCATGTCCGAGTCCACGCCAAAAGCGTAAACACGGGCGTGCTCCAAAAAGCGTCCGACGATGGAGCGGACATGCACGTTCTCGGTCTTGCCCGGAACACCGGGCTTGAGGCACGAGATGCCGCGGATGATCATGTCTACGCGCACGCCGGCACACGATGCCTCGGCGATCTTGTCGATAACCTCGCGGTCGGTCAGCGAGTTGAGCTTAAAGAACACGCGGGCGGGCTCGCCGGCAAGGGCGCGCTGGATCTCGCGGTCAAGCCCGCGCATGATGAGCGGTTTCAGTCCGACGGGCGCCACACCCAGGAAGCGGTAGTCGCCGCGCAGGTTGCCCAGCGACAGATTGCGGAAGAACAGGTTGGCGTCTTCACCGATGCCGGGATGGGCCGTCATGAGCATAAAGTCGCTGTAGAGTTTGGCCGTCTTCTCGTTAAAGTTGCCGGTGCCCAAAAGCGTGAGGCGGGTGAGCGCCATACCCTCGCGATAGGTGAGCTGGCAGATCTTTGAGTGGCATTTAAAGCCCTCGGAACCATAGATGACGGTGCAGCCCGCTTCTTCCAGACGCTCGGCCCACTCGATGTTGTTCTGCTCGTCAAAGCGCGCGCGGAGCTCCATGAGCACCGTGACCTCTTTGCCGTTCTCGGCAGCATCGATCAGCGACTCGCACAGGCGGCTCTGCTTGGCCACGCGGTAGAGCGTGATGCGCAGCGAGATGCACTCGGGGTCATAGGCGGCCTCGTGCACCAGGTCCAAGAACGGGTTCATGGCCTCGTAGGGATAAAAGAGCAGCTTGTCGTGCTGCAGCACCTGCTCGCGGATGGAGCGGGTCATGTCGATGTTGGGATTGGGCTGCGGCCTAAACGGCGTAAAGAGCAGCTCGTTGCGCAGGTGCTCGGGAATCTTGCCCTCAATGCCGAAGACGTAGCCCAGGTTGAGCGGGATATCGCAGGTAAAGACAGAGCGGCGCGAAAGCTCGAGCGCCTTGCGGATAGTCTTGAGCGTTGCCTTCTCGAGCGACCCCGAGACCGCGAGCACTACCGGCTGCAGGCGCAGGCGCTTCTTGAGGATGCGCTTCATGTGCTGGCGGTAGTCCTCTTCCTCTTCGACGCCCTCGCCGTCCGGATCGATGTCGGCGTTGCGGGTGACGCGGATCAGCGCACGATCCAGCGGCTTACAGGAGCCAAAGCAGCTGTCCAAGCAGGCGAGGATGACGCCCTCGAGCAAGATGTAGGAGTAGGTGCCGGTGGGCGAGGGGATCTCGACCACGCGGTTCATTGAGGCGGGAATCTCGATAAGGCCCAGCAGGCTCTCCTCGTCGGTGGCGCCGTCCAGACCACAGGCCAGATAGAGCGCGCCATTGCGCAGGTTGGGGAAGGGGTGGCGCGGATCGATGACCAGCGGCGAGATGACCGGTGACACGTAGGCCTGGAAGTAGCGGGTTACAAAGGTGCGCTCCTCGGGCGTAAGCGAATCGATGCGGGCGCGGTGAACGCCCAAGGTGTCGAGCTTGCCCTCGATGCTCTTAAAGATGGACTCCCAACGGGTAAGGAGCCCGGGCATTTCGGCCATGACAGCATCGACCTGTTCGGAGGCGGTCATATTGCTCTTGTTGTCGACAGGTTGTTTTTTGAGCTCCGCCAGATCGGACAGGCCGCCCACGCGCACCATAAGGAACTCGTCGAGGTTGGACTCGAAGATCGAGACGAACTTTAGTCGCTCGAATAACGGAACGGTTTCGTCGAAGGCTTCGTCGAGCACGCGGTTGTCAAAGCGTAGCCAGCTGAGCTCTCGGTTTTGCGTGTACGAGAAGTCGCGCGGCGGTTTGCGCAGCTTTGCGGCGGCTTGCTTCTTTTCGATTTTGCTCGGCATATGCATCTGTCCGTTCAGTCCCCACAAGGGACGGTAGCCTAACACTAATCACTATTGTCTCAATTTAGTCGACCTGTGGCACGGACGCATCGCGCGAACGGTATCTTTACCTACTTCTTACGCTGCCAAGGCATGCAACTAACTGCCCAACTCGTTTAGAAACAATCTATATCCATACTCAATTGGTGAGGATGTATGAATAAGAATGATTGAGAGCTGAATATAATCGAATCCAAATTGAATCATGAACAAACGACATATATATGCAGAAAACCGTTTTAGCTATGCAATTCCTAAACATGAAAATATTTGTGCAATCTAGCTTAATTCCTTAGAAAAAAGAACATTTACCTTTGAAAACCTGCTTTAGAGAACCGAAGTGCATCATGGGGGAATCATATGAGATATACCGTTCATCGCACTTTGCTGACCGTTCGGGGGCGAGGTGGAATTGCAGGTGGTTTTTGGATATAACTAGAGCTGTCAGCAAGCAGCGTCCCATACGGAGGGGCGCTGATACATTCGGCCAGTAAGGCCCGAAAGAAAGGTAGGAGGCCATGACGAAAGGTCTGCACGTGCCTTCCGAGATCGGCAAGCTCAGGAAGGTCTGCCTGCACCGTCCCGGCGACGAGCTCCTCAACCTGCCGCCCGACGAGCTCGAGCGACTCCTGTTCGACGACGTCCCGTTCCTGGAGGTCGCGCAGCAGGAGCACGACACCTTCGCCCAGATCCTGAGGGACCAGGGCGTGGAGGTCCTCTACCTCGAGAACCTCGTCGCCGAGGTGTTCGACCAGGTCCCCGGCGCCCGCGCCGAGTTCACCGACCAGTACATCGCCGAGGCCGGCATCCGCGGCCAGCACATGCCGCAGATCGTCCGCGAGAAGCTGGACTCCATCGAGGACAACCTCGAGTTCGTCAAGAAGACCATGGCCGGCATGACCAAGTCCGAGATCGACATGCCCCTCACGGCGTCCACGACCCTCGACTCCCTGGTCAACTCCGAGTCCGAGTCCGACCTGATCATCGACCCGATGCCCAACCTCTACTTCACCCGCGACCCGTTCGCGGTCGTCGGCGAGGGCGTCAACCTCAACCGCATGTACTCGGTCACCCGCAACCGCGAGACCCTGTACGGCAAGTACGTCTTCAAGTACCACCCCGACTACAAGGACGTCTCGCTGTACTTCCGCCGCGACTGCCAGTTCCACACCGAGGGCGGCGACGTGCTGAACATCAACGAGAAGACCCTCGCCGTCGGCATCTCCCAGCGCACCCAGGCCGCCGCGATCGACGTCATGGCCCAGAACATCTTCTGGAACTCCGACTCCAAGGTCGAGCGCATCCTGGCCTTCGACATCCCGGTCTCGCGCGCCTTCATGCACCTCGACACGGTCTTCACCCAGATCGACGTCGATAAGTTCACGATCCACCCCGCCATCATGGGCACCCTGCGCGTCTACGAGCTGACCGCCGGCAAGAACCCGGGCGACGTGAACATCCGCCTGATCGAGGACACCCTCGAGCACGTCCTGGAGGACGCCACCGGCGTCGACCAGGTCAAGCTGATCCCCTGCGGCGGCGGCGACCCGATCGCGGCCTCCCGCGAGCAGTGGAACGACGGCTCCAACACCCTGTGCGTCGAGCCCGGCAAGATCTGCGTCTACGCCCGCAACACCGTCACCAACGACGTGCTGTACAAGGAGGGCCTGGACCTTCTCGTCGTGCCCTCCGCCGAGCTCTCCCGCGGCCGCGGCGGCCCGCGCTGCATGAGCATGCCCTTCTGGCGCGAGGACCTCTAAGGTCTTCAAGGACCCGTACAGGTCATAATACATACATCTAGCTGCCATTAGATGTCTCCCATTGGGGCGGTGCGGGTTTTCGCACCGCCCCAATCTTGTATGAGGGACGTCAACACGATTGGATGACTGCTTTTGTAAGGAGCTTGGCCATGGACATCAAGACGATTGGCGTTGAGGAATGGCTCAACGTTTGGGAGAAGAGCGCCACGTGGGACATCGCCCAGTCGACGATTTCGTCGCTCACCATGGGCGAGCTGCGCGCGCTCGATGAGCAGGACGGCGCCACGTTTTACGAGCGCCTGGACCGCGAGAAGATGAACTACGGCTGGATCGAGGGCTCGCCGGAGTTTAAGGCCGAGGTTGCCAAGCTGTATCGTCGCGAGGTCAATCCCGATCACATTCTGCAGACCAATGGCTGCACGGGCGCTAACCTCAACGCCATCATGGCTGTGGTCGAGCCCGGCGACCATGTTATCGCCGAGTGGCCCACCTACGCGCCGCTCTACGAGATTCCGCGCACGCTGGGCGCCGAGGTCGAGTATTGGGAGCTTCGCGAGGAACTCGGCTGGAAGCCCGATATCGAGGAACTCAAGCGCTTGGTGCGCCCCAACACCAAGCTTATCTGCATAAACAACGCATCGAACCCCATCGGTACGGTGCTCGATGCCGATATGCTCGGCCAGATTGCCGAGATCGCCCGCTCGGTGGGCGCCTACGTGCTGTGCGACGAGGTGTACCTGCCGCTTGAGAACACTGAGTCCTTTATGTCGATGGTCGACGTGTACGAGAGGGCCATTGTCACCAACTCGTTGTCGAAGACCTATTCGACGCCTGCGGCCCGCGTGGGCTGGGTCTTGGCCGACGAAGAGGTGTCCAACCGCATCCGTACCTATCGCGATTACACCATGATCTGCGGCGGCGTGTTCAACGATACCCTGGCGACCTATGTGCTTGAGCACAAGGATAAGATTCTCGAGCGCAATCGCAAGATCGTGTTTGGCAACCGCGATATCGCGCAGGCTTGGATCGATACGCAGCATCGCGTTTCCTGGACGGCCCCGCAGGGCGTGTCCACCTCGTTTATCCAGCTGGATATTCCCGAGGATGACGAGGAGTTCTGCAGGCGCCTGCTGTCCGAGAGGGGAGTGCTGCTGGTCCCCGGTAGCCGTTTTGAGCTTCCCTGCGGCGCACGCCTGGGCTACTGCGCGAGCGAGGACGTTCTGCGCGAGGGCCTGAGGCTTTTGGGCGAGGCACTGGCGGAGTTCGATCGCTAGGATTCCGATGGTCTTCGGGGGGCCTTATCCAAATTAGCCGAAGATAATCGAAAACGGACCCGTTTCCCTAGGGGAAGCGAGTCCGTTTTTCTATACCGAGAAGTCAAGTTGTTACAAATGGGGCCGTAAAGCGAGCCGGTATCCGCTGGGCCTTATACTGAGTTTCCGGTGAACGGTATCAAGCGTCTGGTAAACGGTAATTTATTTACCAGAAATGAATAGGACAAACTTTTTTCTGAATAAAAATGAAAATGGTTGAGACGCGGTGTGAACCGCTAATTCTATTCATAGGTTTATTGGAAATATGCAATTTGAGGATGGTTTAACAAAGTTTAGTTCCATTTGATTTTAGGATTAAAACGCGTTTAAGCACGTAAATACGCTTTATTAAGATGAAGTGTGCCATGCGTGAAGTATATGTGTATGCCGTTCACCCCCTATAAAAAACCGTTCGGGGGCAAGGTGGAAGTATGAGCTGATTTTGGATATAAATATGTCGTCAGCAATAACGCCTCACACGGAGGGGCGCTAACGAATCGGCCCTGACAGGGGCCCGAAAGAAAGGTAGGAGGCCATGACGAAAGGTCTGCACGTGCCTTCCGAGATCGGCAAGCTCAGGAAGGTCTGCCTGCACCGTCCCGGCGACGAGCTCCTCAACCTGCCGCCCGACGAGCTCGAGCGACTCCTGTTCGACGACGTCCCGTTCCTGGAGGTCGCGCAGCAGGAGCACGACACCTTCGCCCAGATCCTGAGGGACCAGGGCGTGGAGGTCCTCTACCTCGAGAACCTCGTCGCCGAGGTGTTCGACCAGGTCCCCGGCGCCCGCGCCGAGTTCACCGACCAGTACATCGCCGAGGCCGGCATCCGCGGCCAGCACATGCCGCAGATCGTCCGCGAGAAGCTGGACTCCATCGAGGACAACCTCGAGTTCGTCAAGAAGACCATGGCCGGCATGACCAAGTCCGAGATCGACATGCCCCTCACGGCGTCCACGACCCTCGACTCCCTGGTCAACTCCGAGTCCGAGTCCGACCTGATCATCGACCCGATGCCCAACCTCTACTTCACCCGCGACCCGTTCGCGGTCGTCGGCGAGGGCGTCAACCTCAACCGCATGTACTCGGTCACCCGCAACCGCGAGACCCTGTACGGCAAGTACGTCTTCAAGTACCACCCCGACTACAAGGACGTCTCGCTGTACTTCCGCCGCGACTGCCAGTTCCACACCGAGGGCGGCGACGTGCTGAACATCAACGAGAAGACCCTCGCCGTCGGCATCTCCCAGCGCACCCAGGCCGCCGCGATCGACGTCATGGCCCAGAACATCTTCTGGAACTCCGACTCCAAGGTCGAGCGCATCCTGGCCTTCGACATCCCGGTCTCGCGCGCCTTCATGCACCTCGACACGGTCTTCACCCAGATCGACGTCGATAAGTTCACGATCCACCCCGCCATCATGGGCACCCTGCGCGTCTACGAGCTGACCGCCGGCAAGAACCCGGGCGACGTGAACATCCGCCTGATCGAGGACACCCTCGAGCACGTCCTGGAGGACGCCACCGGCGTCGACCAGGTCAAGCTGATCCCCTGCGGCGGCGGCGACCCGATCGCGGCCTCCCGCGAGCAGTGGAACGACGGCTCCAACACCCTGTGCGTCGAGCCCGGCAAGATCTGCGTCTACGCCCGCAACACCGTCACCAACGACGTGCTGTACAAGGAGGGCCTGGACCTTCTCGTCGTGCCCTCCGCCGAGCTCTCCCGCGGCCGCGGCGGCCCGCGCTGCATGAGCATGCCCTTCTGGCGCGAGGACCTCTAAGTCTTTAACGTTCCGGTGCGGTCCCCCTACAACCGCACCGGTTTCGCCCGTCAAACGGGCAACACTAATATTTACGTAATTCATTTCTTCGAAAGGAATCGAACCATGGGTGTTAACCTCTCCGGCCGTAGCTTCCTCAAGCTTCTCGACCTCACCACCGAGGAGATCGAGTACCTGCTCAAGCTCTCCAAGAACTTCAAGGATATGAAGCGCGCTGGCGTTCCGCACCGCTATCTCGAGGGCAAGAACATCGTTCTGCTCTTCCAGAAGACCTCCACTCGTACCCGCTGCGCCTTCGAGGTCGGCGGCATGGACCTGGGCATGGGCGTGACCTATCTCGATCCCGGTTCGTCGCAGATGGGCAAGAAGGAGTCCATCGAGGACACCGCCCGCGTTCTTGGCCGCATGTATGACGGCATCGAGTTCCGTGGCTTTGCCCAGGACGACGTCGAGGAGCTCGCTGCTAAGTCCGGCGTGCCCGTGTGGAACGGCCTGACCACCGAGTGGCACCCCACCCAGATGCTCGCCGACATCCTGACCGTCCAGGAGAACTTCAACTACGACATCAAGGGCAAGACCCTCGTCTTCATGGGCGACTGTAAGAACAACGTTGCTCGCTCCCTCATGGTCGTCTGTTCCAAGCTCGGCATGAACTTCGTGGCCTGCGGCCCCGAGGAGTGCATGCCCGCTGACGACGTCATCGAGGCCTGCAAGCCCATCGCCGAGGCCAACGGCTGCACCATCAAGCTGACCACCGACGTCAAGGACGGCGTCACCGGTGCCGACGTTATCTACACCGACGTGTGGGTCTCCATGGGCGAGCCCGACGAGGTCTGGGCCGAGCGCATCGCTCAGCTCACCCCGTATCGCGTTACCTCCGAGGTCATGGCTATGGCCAACCCGGGTGCCATCTTCCTGCACTGCCTGCCCAGCTTCCACGACACCAACACCACGATTGGCGCCGAGAAGTGCGAGCAGTTCGGCATCACCGAGCAGGAGGTCACCGATGAGGTCTTCGAGAGCCCCGCTTCCAAGGTCTTCGACGAGGCCGAGAACCGCATGCACACCATCAAGGCTGTCATGTACGCCACGCTCAAGTAAGAGCATCTAGCATCTCGCTCGGGGTGTCTTGCTACACACCCCGAGCGGCTTTGTCTGGTAAATATCTCGCGTCGGGCGGTGGGCACGGCACGGAAGATCCGCTTCGCGCGAGAAAGTTAAATGATTTATGAAGGGGGGATGAGAACCATGACTGAGACCGCTAAGAAAAAGCGCGGTATGCCTTCATCGTTCACCATTCTTCTAGCTCTGCTGGCAATTGTTGCAGTGATTACCGTTATCGTCTCCGGCACGTCCGGCGGCGCGGTTACTGCCGCCCGTCTGAGCGATTTCTGCACCGCCCCGATCCTGGGTTTCGCTGACGCTCTGCCCGTCTGCCTCTTCGTTATGATCCTGGGCGGCTTCCTCGGTATGATGACCGAGACTGGCGCTCTGGACAACGGCATCGCCGTTCTGGTGCAGAAGCTTAAGGGCAACGAGATCATGCTCGTTCCTGTCCTTATGCTCATTTTCTCCCTCGGTGGTACCACCTATGGTATGTGCGAGGAGACCGTTCCCTTCTACGCCCTGCTCGCCGCTACCATGATGGCTGCTGGCTTCGACCCCATGGTCGGCGCCGCTACCGTCCTGCTCGGCGCTGGCTGCGGCTGCCTGGGCTCCACGGTTAACCCGTTCGCCGTCGGCGCTGCCGTCGACGCTCTGACCGGCGTTGGCATTGAGGTCAACCAGTCCATCATCATCGGCCTCGGTGCCGTCCTGTGGATTGTCACTACCGCTATGTCCATCGTCTTCGTGATGAACTATGCCAAGAAGGTCAAGGCTGACAAGGGTTCCACCATCCTGTCGATGCAGGAGCTCAAGGACGCCGAAGAGGCTCACGGCAAGGCTGCTTCCGAGGTCCACAAGGAGGTCAAGCTCACCGGTCGTCAGAAGGGTGTTCTGATCGCCTTCGCCTTCACCTTCGTCGTCATGATCGTCGGCTTCATTCCGCTGGCCGACCTCAACGAGGGCGTCGCCAACTTCTTCGACGCTGGCGCTGTCTACGACGCCGACGGTAACGCCGTCGTCCAGGGCTGGTCTGCCCTGATCACCGGCCTGCCCATTGGCCAGTGGTACTTCGACGAGGCTTCCACCTGGTTCTTCCTCATGGCCGTCCTGATCGGTATCATCGGTGGCCTGTCCGAGAAGCAGATCGTCAACACCTTCATCACCGGCGCTGCCGACATGATGTCCGTTGTTCTCGTCATCGCCCTCGCCCGTGGTATCTCCGTCCTCATGGCTAACACCGGCCTCGACGTCTTCGTCCTCGACGCTGCCGCCAATGCCCTGGCTGGCCTGTCCGGCGTGATCTTCGCTCCCATGAGCTTCCTGGTCTACTTCGGCCTGTCCTTCCTGATCCCCTCGACCTCCGGTATGGCCACCGTCTCCATGCCCATCATGGGACCGCTGGCTGTTAAGCTTGGCTTCTCGCCCGAGGTCATGGTCATGATCTTCTCCGCCGCCATCGGTGTCGTGAACCTGTTCACCCCGACTTCCGGCGCCATCATGGGCGGTCTCGCCCTGGCCAAGATCGAGTGGACGACCTGGCTCAAGTTTGCCCTTAAGCTCATCGTCGCGCTCTCCGTCGTCTGCGCCGTCATCCTGACCGTCGCCTGCGTGCTGCTCTAAGTACCCAACGGGTACCCCACGGAAACCTTGACGATCCTGTAAAGGATCACCTGGTCATCGTCTGTCCGGTGGGGTAAACCCACCGGTAGACTCCTACCTTTAGCCCCCTTCCGTTCATGCGCGGGAGGGGGCGCTCTTGTGTTCCGGCGTTTTACCAAACGCCGGAACCGCTCGACGCTGCAAGCCCGCCAGAGCGGCAATCTGACGTTCAATCGTCGGGCATGGCCAAAAGGCCTATGCCCTCCTCTTTCACGTCACCTTGCTCGCTCTGGCGGGCTTTCGCTGGCTTATGCTCAACCTGCGGCGCTGCCATCGTTGGTGCTGAGCGACTTGTTCCCCGCCTCAAATTAGCCATCCTGGGTCCCCGGTGGTTGCGGTGGGCGTGTTTGGTTGGTGCCTGTTGATGGTTTGGGTATCGGGGAGGGCGGGCTCCGTTATAATCGCCTAGAACATTAAATGGAAACGGGACGGGAGCCATACATGCGCCAGGGTTTCGACAACGCGAAATATATCGAGCTGCAGGCCGCTCATATTAAGGAGCGCATCTCGCAGTTTGGCGGCAAACTCTATTTGGAGTTTGGCGGCAAGCTGTTTGACGACTATCACGCGAGTCGCGTGCTGCCGGGTTTTGAACCGGACAGCAAGTTCCGCATGCTCAAGAGCATTGCCGATGACGTTGAGGTTATCATCGCGATCAACGCGAACCACATCGAGAAAAACAAGGCTCGTGGTGACCTTGGCATTACCTATGACGAGGATGTGCTGCGCCTGGTTGACCTGTTCCGCGGCAACGGCTTTGCCGTCGCGGCCGTGGTCATCACCCAGTACGCCGGCCAGCCCGCCGCCGATGTGTTCCGCAATCGCCTGAACGCGCTCGGCATTCCCGCCAAGCTGCACTATCCCATCGAGGGGTATCCGCACGATGTCGATCTGATCGTGTCCGACGAAGGCTACGGCAAGAACGAGTTTGTCGAGACCACGCGTCCACTCGTTGTCGTGACGGCACCCGGCCCCGGCTCGGGCAAGCTCGCCACTTGCCTCTCGCAGCTGTATCACGAGCATAAGCACGGTACCGCCGCCGGCTATGCCAAGTTCGAGACCTTCCCGGTCTGGAATCTTCCTCTGACGCATCCGGTCAATATTGCCTACGAGGCCGCCACGGCTGACCTCGACGACGCCAATATCATCGATTCGTTCCACCTTGAGGCCTACAACAAGACCACGGTCAACTACAACCGCGACGTCGAGGCCTTCCCGGTAGTCCGTGCCCTGATGGAAAAGATCTTGGGCAAGAGCCCCTACCAGAGCCCTACGGACATGGGCGTCAATATGGTCGGCTTTGCCATCACCGATGACGATGCCTGCCGCGACGCTTCCAAGATGGAGATCGTCCGCCGCTACTTTACCGCGGTCGAAAATGTGCGCCGTACCGGCGTGGGCGATGAGCAAGTCGACCGTCTCAAGATTATTATGAAGAAAGCCGGCATCGATAAGAACTATTCACCGGCGCGCTCGGCGGCCCTCACCAGGGAGCAGCTGACGGGTGGTCCCGTGGGTGCCATGGTCATGCCCGATGGCTCCGTGGTGACCGGTAAGACCTCCACGCGCCTGGGCGCCGCAAGTTCGCTCATTATGAACGCCCTCAAGCATGTCTCGGGCGTCGACCTTGAGCTCGAGGTCATTAGCGATGAGGCGATCGAGCCCATCAGCAAGCTCAAGACGCATTTCCTGGGAAGCAAAAACCCGCGCCTCCACACCGACGAGACGCTTATGGCGCTGTCGATCACCTCGGCCACGAGTGAGACGGCCGCTCGCGTCCTTTCGGGCCTGGAGCAGCTGCGCGGTTGCGATGCCTTCTTTAGCGTGATCATCTCGCCGACGGACGAGACGGTACTGCGCAAACTGGGTATCAACGTGTGCTGCGAGCCCAAGTTTGAGCGCCGCGGTTTCTTCCATCGCTAAGTTTGAAGCACCGCGGTAATTGCATTGCATTTTGGCCGTATCGGGTTAGCGCCCGGTACGGCTTTTTGATCAATAAAGCGCCTATTTCGGCGAAAAATAGCTGTTTACCTGCCTAGAAACAATTTGAGCGGTATACAATAACCGTAACTGTTTCATCCTTAGCGGGATGCCGCATGATGGATATTACCTGCCATCGTGAGGTGTGTCGGTCGCGCACGGCGCGTTAGATGCTCGTGCTCGGTTTGAGGAGGCTGCTATGGCGGGCAAGGGTCGTGCGAGTGTCAACGATATGAAGCGTGTCGAGGTGCTGGTGTTGATGGAGATCGACCAGCAAACCGAAGACAATGGCGGGCCGTATGGTTTCTCGCGCAAAACGCTTGCCGAGCGCGTGGGGGTTTCGCCGTATCGTGTCCGCGCCGCAATCGATCGCTTGGATTCCGAAGGCATGATTGATGTCGTCTCGCGTTATAGCGACGACGGCGGTCAGCTTGCAAATGGCATTTGCCTCACCGAACGTGGCGAGTGGTATCTTGAGGGCGTCCGTACCGGCATGCTCGTTCAAGAAATGCTTGAGGAGGAGGTTGCTGATCGATAGCAGCATGTAACCCTTGCCACAGCGACGTCGCCTGGGAAACCGGGCGGCGTTTTGTTTCAAGATTGAGAAATGCAATCGCATGCGAGAAAAATTGCGAACGGTCCGCGGCGCGAGTATTACAATGAAGACCCGTAAGATGTGGATAAACAACTTCTACGGGAAGCGCAGGTAACTCAATATGACCAAGCATGTGTTCGTAACCGGTGGCGTGGTTTCGTCCTTGGGCAAGGGTATCACCGCGGCCTCGCTGGGCCGTCTGCTCAAGTCGCGTGGCTACAAAGTAACGATGCAGAAGGCCGATCCGTATCTGAACGTCGACCCCGGTACCATGAGCCCCTTCCAGCATGGTGAGGTCTTCGTTACCGAGGATGGTTACGAGTCCGACCTGGACCTGGGTCATTACGAGCGCTTTATTGATGAGAACCTGACCCGCGATTCCAACTTTACGACCGGCGCCATCTATAAGAGCTTGATCGCCCGCGAGCGTCGCGGCGACTTTTTGGGCGGTACCGTGCAGGTGATTCCTCACGTCACCAATGCCATTAAGGACAAGTTCCGCCGCATCGAGGAGCAGACCGGCTCCGATGTAGTCATCACCGAGCTGGGCGGCACGATCGGCGACATCGAGTCGCAGCCGTTTGTCGAGGCCATCCGCCAGTACCGCAAGGAGGCCGGCCCCGAGAACGTCTGCTACATCCACGTGTCGCTCGTTCCCTATATCGCCGCCGCCCACGAGGTCAAGACCAAGCCCACGCAGCATTCCGTCAAGGAGCTCCGCAGCTTTGGCATCCAGCCCGATATCATCGTGCTGCGCTCCGACCACCATATCGATGACGCTATCCGCGGCAAGATCGCAAGCTTCTGCGACGTCGACACCGATTGCGTCTTTACCAACGAGGACTGCGCGAGCATTTACGATGTTCCGCAGCTGCTTGCCGAGCAGGACTTTGACCTGCGCATTTGCGAACGCCTGGGTCTGGATCCGCGTGAGCGCGACATGAGCGAGTGGAACGAGTTCCTGCGCAAACAGAATCACGCCAACCATCACGCCGACAAGGTGAAGATCGCCGTCGTGGGTAAGTACACGCAGCTGCCCGATGCGTACCTGTCGGTTATCGAGGCCCTGCACCATGCGGGCGTCTTCTACGATCGCCATGTGGACGTCCAGCTGGTCGACGGCGAGAGCCTCGACGAGCAGAATGTCTCCGAGGTTCTGGGCGACGCCTCGGGCATCCTGGTCCCTGGCGGCTTTGGCAAGCGCGCCCTGGAGGGCAAGATCCTCGCGGCCGAGTTTGCCCGTGAGCACAAGATTCCGTATCTGGGCATTTGCCTGGGTATGCAGGTGGCCGTGTGCGAGTTCGCCCGCAACGTCGTCGGCCTTGCCGGCGCCAGCTCCTCCGAGTTCGATCCGGACGGCCCGTTTAGCGTCATCGATCTGATGAGCTCGCAGGAGGACGTGACCGAGAAGGGCGGCACCATGCGCCTGGGCGCCTATCCGTGCAAGCTCGCCGCCGATACCCTTGCTCGCGAGGCATATGGCGAGGAGCTCGTCTACGAGCGTCACCGTCACCGCTTTGAGTTCAACAACGCCTTCCGTGACCAGCTCGAGGACGCCGGTTTGGTTATCTCGGGTCTGTCGCCCGACGAGCGCCTGGTCGAGATGGTCGAGCTGCCGCGCGACGTGCATCCGTGGTATGTGGCAACCCAGGCTCATCCCGAGTTCAAGAGCCGCCCGACCAACCCGCAGCCGCTGTTCCGCGAGTTCGTGCGCGCTTCGATCGGCCAGCACGAGGGTGTCGACCGTCTGCAGGTGACGCCCATGAATCTCGCTACGGACTAAGGGTGCCGGCGAATAAGGAACATACCGAAGAGGCTCCTTCGTCGCTCGCTGTGGCGGCGGGGGAGTTTCTTGATTACCTTGCAGTCGAGCGGGGCTTGGCGCGCAACACGATTGCCGCCTATCGCCGAGACCTGACGACTTACTGTGCCTATCTGGAGCGGACGGGCATTGCATCCTTTGAGGATGTGAGCCGGCGGGTCATCGAGGACTTTGTCGCCGATCGGCGCGACGGGGGCTATTCCGACGCTTCGGTGGAGCGCGCACTCGCGGCCGTCAAAGGCTTGCATGCCTTTTTGGTGCGCGATGGGGCTGTGGCCCAAAATCCCACGGCGGCATTGCGTTTGCCAAAAAAGGCCGAGCGCCTGCCGGAGTGCCTTTCGGTGGAGGATGTTTCGGCATTGCTCGACCAGGATTTTCCGGATAGCGAGATGGGCCTGCGCGATCACGCCATCTTGGAAGTGCTGTATGGGTGCGGTCTTCGTGTGAGCGAGCTGGTGGGGCTTGATGTGAGTGATATCCATGTCGATGACGGCTTTGTGCTGGTTCGCGGCAAGGGCTCCAAGGAGCGTCTGGCCCCGTTGGTGGGAAGTGCGGCGCGTGCCCTGACGCACTATATATGTGATGGGCGTCAGCCTCTGGCGGCTCACGCCCGCGGGGCGGGGACGCCGGCGGTCTTTTTAAACAAGAACGGCGGGCGCCTGTCGCGTCAGGGTGTTCACGTCATATGCGAGCGCTATGGGCGCCAGGTGGGGTTGGTGGGCCTCCATCCGCACACGTTGCGCCACTCCTTTGCCACTCACATGCTTGCGGGCGGTGCGGACCTTCGCGTGCTGCAGGAGATCTTGGGGCACGCCGATATATCGACCACGCAGGTCTACACGCATGTCGATCGTACGCAGCTGGCCGAGGTTTACCTGGCGGCCCACCCGCTGGCGCATCGCTAATACGCTGCCGACCTGCAATTACATGCTATCCGAGGACGGACTCTCGATTGCTGGAACGTGCTGTTGCGCACGTTTTGGCAGTCGGGGGTCCGTCCCATTTTGCGCCATCGGCCAATGGCACGGTGGGGTGCACATGGCGCGCGTGGGGGAGTTTGGGGGCGATGTGAACGGCGTGTAAAGAGGTCTAAAATTCGCCTCAAGGTCAACTTGAAGGTTGAGGTTGAAAGGCGGGGTGCTACAGGTGGCATCCCGCCTTTGTGTTAAACACAACATATTGTGTTTTCGAACATATGCTCGGGGGTGGCGCCCAATAGTTAGAGGGTGGAGTGGTGGGGTAG
>CAUFRO010000007.1 GCA_959027945.1 uncultured Collinsella sp. | reverse complement strand
TCGACGGCGAGAAGATGTCCAAGTCGCTCGGCAACTTCTTTACGCTGGCCGAGGTCCTCGAGCAGCACTCCGCTGCCGCCCTGCGCCTGCTGATGCTGCAGACGAGCTATCGCTCGCCGCTCGACTTCTCCTGGGAGCGCCTGGAGGGTGCCGAGAACTCTCTCACGCGTATCGCCGGTACGGTCGAGAACCTGCGCTGGGCTGCGAACCATGCGACGGCCGATGCCGATGAGGCAGCATCCGAGGCGTTTGCCGCCAAGGCCGCCTATACCCGCACCGCCTTTAAGGAGTGCATGGACGACGACTTTAACACCGCCGGTGCCATGGGTGCCGTCTTTGGCTTTGTCACCGAGTGCAATCAGTATCTGGAGCAGGCGGGCGATGCTGCCGACAAGGCCGCAGCCCTGGCTGCCGCCGATACGCTGGCCGAGCTGCTCGATACGTTTGGCGTTGAGCTTCCCGAGCCCAAGGTCGAGCTGCCGCTGGGGCTGCTAGGCGTCGCCGCCGGCCTGGTCGCCTACACGGGTGACGACGTGGACGAGGCCGCTGCCAAGATTCTCGAGGCTCGCGCCGAGGCCCGTGCCGCCAAGAACTGGGACCTGGCAGACGCCATCCGCGATCAGCTCAAGGACCTGGGCCTGACGATTGAAGATACTACCGCCGGCACCCGTATTAAGACTCTCTAGTATTTGTCGACCGTTCGAGGTACGGCAGATTGCCTTGAAAGAGGAGGGCATAGACCTGGTGGTCATGCCCGACGATTGAAAGGCAAGGTGCCGTGGCTCGGACGGTCGATTCTTGTTCGTTATCTATTTAAGGAGGCCGTTCTATGGCCGACAATCGCAAGCGTGCATCGCGTGGAGGCAAGCAGGCTGCTTCTGGCTCGCGTCCGATTCGCCGCAATGACCGCGCTGCCGCTCCCAAGGGCCAGCGCGATCGCACCCAGGCCGCACGTCCGCAGCGCGATCGCAACCGCGACGCTGCCCAGGCTCCCAAGGGTGAGTTCATCGAGGGTCGTCGTGCTGCCGCTGAGGCGCTACGCACTGGTTTTCCCATCAAGTGCGCGCTCATCGCCGAGGGCGGGGAGCGCGATGCCGCCCTGTCTCGTCTGGTCGACGACCTCAACGCTGCAGGCGTCCGCATTAAGTATGTGCCGCGCGCACAGCTCGATGCACTGTCGAGCCATGGCGCTCACCAGGGCATTGCGCTCGAGGTTGGCAACTTCCCTTACGCCGATGTCGCCGATATCCTCGACCGCGCGGGCGACGGCCCGGCGCTCGTTATCTTGCTCGACCATGTGACCGACGACGGCAACTTTGGCGCCATCGTGCGCTCTGCCGAGGTTGTGGGCGCGGCCGGCGTCATCATTGCCAATAAGCGTGCCGCCGGCGTGACCGTGGGCAGCTACAAGACCTCTGCCGGCGCCGTCATGCACCTGCCTATCGCGCAGGTGCCCAATATCGCCCGTGCACTCGACGACCTCAAGGCCGCTGGCTTTTGGGTGGGCGGCGCCTCCGAGCACGCCGAGGGCAGCTGCTGGGATGCTCCCTTCGAGGGCCGCGTGGCACTCGTCATGGGCTCCGAGGGCGACGGCATCTCGCGCCTGGTGCTCGAGAAATGCGACTTTTTGACCAAGCTTCCCCAGCGTGGCATGACCGAGAGCCTCAACGTTGCCCAGGCGACCACCGCGCTGTGCTTTGAGTGGCTGCGCCGCAATGCCGGCGAGCTCATGGGGGAGGAGTAGCGCATGTCCAAGAAGAACCGCGCTAAGTCCAAGGCCAAGCGCTTTGGCGAGGGCTCGGCCAAGCCGATTGTTTCGGCCGCGACCTATGGCGTGGGCGGCAATGCGTTTGCGCAGGCTATCGCCGACCCAGTCTCGACGGTGCACTCCAATAAGCCCGAGCTGCTGGTGGTCGACGGTTACAACGTGATCCACTGCACGCCGCGCTACGAAAAGCTCGTGTACGACCATTCCGACGATCCGTATTCCAGCGACGTTCACGATATGGCGCGCACTGCCCTCATCAACGACGTTGCCGCGTTTGCCCAAGGCCGCTACGAGGCCGTGATCGTGTTCGACGGCGCGGGCAATATCTCCAACGAGCGCCCCAACCTGCCGGCCCGTGGCGTGCGCATCGAGTTTTCGCCGACGGGCGTATCGGCCGATACCGTGGTGCAGAAGCTCTGCATCGAGGCACGTGAGGAAGGCCGCGCGTGCTCCGTGGTATCGAGCGACGGCACGATCCAGGCCGTCGTCATGGGCAAGGGTGTTACGCGCATCTCGAGCCGTATGCTGGTGGACGAGATCAAACAGATCGATAACGACGTTCACGAGGCAGAGGAAGCTCCGCAGATCAAGATGACCCTGGGCAGCCGCCTGAGCCCCGATGCCCTGGCCAAGCTCAAGGCCCTTCGCGGGAGGTAGGGGAGTTGGCGGGGCAATGCTGCCTCGCTAACTCCATTCAGCGATGTCGATCATTCTTTCGAGGCGCCACGTTAGCGCCTCTTTTAGATAAGGCAGTCTCGCTGCTAGGGCATCGTTTTTAGACAGAATCTCGATTGCCTCGTCAACGAAGCCTTCGAGTTTGTCGCCGTCAAACCAGCCCATGTCCTCGACGAGCAACATTTGTTTGGCGGGGCTTGAATGAAATTGTGCGCTGGTAAAACTGTGCTCTCCCGCCCTAAGCTCTTCTAGTGATATGTTGCACCAGAGTGATGAGCCCGAATCGAAGATGGGGGCTGGTCTGCAGACTAGCGCGTTTACGTTTCGCACAAGGCCAAAGTTACGCCAATGGCGGTCATAGTTGGCGATGATGTCGTCGCACACGATCATGCGGTCAAGGGCGTCTTTTATATCTGTCGCTCCAAGCTCTTCGCAGTTTGCTACATACCGTTCGTAATCGGTTAGTCGCTCGTCTGCATTTGCATGCTGGTTTACATAGAACGCAGGGACATATTCTTCTTCATCAGTTAAGAAGACATCGCATATGCTCAGGGCGGAAGTGCCCGTGCCCTCGAGCGAGTAAGGCACATAATCGCAGGTGTTTAGGATGCGACGGTGGAGTGCAGTCGCCACCAGCTCGTTATAAGGTTCCTGGTTTAGATGCGCACCTGCCTTGTGGAGGATTCGACGGTCATCCTCGCATGTCCAGTACTTTTGAAGATTGCCGTCCGAGGTGTTGTCGGGCTTTGCGGCAGCTGCCTTACCCTCTGGGGCGAAGGGCGCGATGCTGAGAGAGACGTCGTCAAAAGCATTATTGAAGAAATTGATATCTTTCCACGCAAGACCGGAGCCTTGGGGCCTAATCCAATACTGGTCGGATAAGGAGAGGCCTAGATTTCGCTGTACGAGTTCATCGGGAACATCAACTGCGGCTTCTGCAAGCAGGGAGGCTAGCCCAATGCGTGCGAGCGGGATACCGCGGCCGCGCCACCAAGTGCGGAAAGAGTCGAGCGATACGGGGCTATTAGGGCCAAATACCCCAATAGGGGCGTGGGCGTAATCGACGTCGGCGCCGATGTGGGTGAAGTCTTTTCGCGATGTGCTGTAGACCAGCTGAGCGACTTCGTACGTGCGGTTCATGAGGGTGAACGCGATCTCGCTTTTACCGTGGCCGCGGCGGGGACGTCCCCCCGTTTTGGTCACGGAGCGGAGTCGCGTGTCTACGCTGTCTTTGTCGATAAGCCACACGCCAGAAGCCTTGCGGGCGGTCAGCGCGCCGTTCTTAATGAGCTCCTGCACCCTGCGCGGGGTGATGCCGAGCAGCTCGGCTGCTTCCTTGGTAGTCAACATCGAGAAACCCTTCGCCAGAACGAATAGTTTTATATAGCCAATTGTAATTAAAACTATTCGTTCTGGCGAAGGGTTTTAAGATTGAGGGCGCACTGACAGAAATGAACGGGCCTGGTACGCGCTGTTGCTGGATTTTGCATATTTGTATAACGCCGTGCGGCCTGTTGCGCCCCGTCCGCAATTCTATTATTCTAAACAGGCTTCGCGCGAAAGCGCCAAGTGTGCCAGTGTGGCGCAACGGTAGCGCAACTGATTTGTAATCAGTGGGTTGCAGGTTCGATTCCTGTCACTGGCTCCATGAGAGTTTCGGGCTCTGTCTCTATATGGGACAGAGCCCGTTTCTATTTAGGTGGTGCGCCATCGGGTTAGCGCCCATCCCGTTTTTGGTTTGTCTCGTCCTCCAGTTTGTCTAAATCTGTAACACCAAGACCGATATTTGGCATCTAACTGTTACAGATTGAGATGAAACTTAGGGTGTTTTAGGAATATCTTGATCTGTAACATGTAGAAGCGGAATAGGCCTCTTGCTGTTACAGATCGAGACAAGGGCGGGTGCGGACCTGGATGTTCTGCTCGAGCGTGGATTTCTGGACACGCGAGAGAAGAAAATCTTCCGACCGGAGAACGAGCGTGGATAATTAACTTGGATAGGGAGCTAAGGTAAACACCGATTGTCTATCGAAGGCTTTAGAAACAACGACCCCGATTTCATTGTGGAATCGGGGTCGTTTGTGCCTGAGGAATCCGAATGGATTAATCG
Organism: uncultured Collinsella sp.; assembly: GCA_959027945.1. Lineage (GTDB taxonomy): Bacteria > Actinomycetota > Coriobacteriia > Coriobacteriales > Coriobacteriaceae > Collinsella. The sequence goes on along the minus strand of CAUFRO010000007.1, from coordinate 59,071 downwards.
AGCTCCTAAGGGACTTCTTGGGTTCTTGCTAATGGTCTGCCGAGGATGTCCCCAATGCAAGCAGCGGGCATCTACTCAATATAGTTGGGATTCTTCTTGATGATCACGCGTGCAGCGATGAACGAGACAACGATGGCGATGACGGCGACAACGCACGCCAGTACGAAGTTGCCCATGGATCCATCGGGAGCGATAAAGATCAGCGCAGAAAGAAGACCGGGGCATGCTCCCGCAACATACTCCTTCAGGACGAAGATGCCTGCAGGGAGTCCCGCGCAGAGGGCGCCGATTGCTGTGCCGACAAGCAGGCGGGGACGCTCGATGAGGCAGCCGTAAAATGCGGGCTCAGTTACGCCACAGAGTGCGGTGACGGCAACCGTGGTGACCATACCTCTCTTCTCCTTGTTGCCTTTCATTGCAGTTGCCAAGGCGAGACTCGTGCCGCCAATGCAGAGGTTTGAGATGAAGCCAAAGATGATGGGCGCCCAGCCGAGCTGCGCCAAGCTCGTAACTTCGATCGCGATGTAGGCCTTATCAAGACCGAGCATGACAAAATAGGGGTTAAGGGCTGCAAGGATTGGAGTAGCGATAAATGCCACGTTATCCATGAGCCACGTGGCGGCATCACTCAGCGCGTAGCCCATCATGCTGCCGGCGGGGCCGAGGATAATCAGCTCAACAGGCACGACGATGAACATGGTGAGCAGCGGCTTCAAGAACAGTTTGGTAATGTCGGGGATGATTTTCTGAAGACCGCGATCAACAAAGTACATGAACACAACGCCCAGTACGATTGGCACCACCGTGCTCGAGTAGTCATTCGTCGGGATGGGGATGCCAAGAAAGTCGAGACCCTCAGCACCGCTAATAGACGAGCTAATCATGATTGCGCCCAGCAGTGCGCCCATGATAGGCTGCATCTTCATGACGGCGGCGAGCTGATAGCCGAGGTAAACGGGCAGGAAGCTAAATGAGGCGCTGAAGATCGCCAGCAGAACCTGGGCGGTTCCGCTATCGGTGCTCAATCCACAATAATTGACCAGGAGATTCTTGATCGAAAGAATGAGTCCGCCAACGATGAGCGCCGGGACGATGGGCATGAATACCTGTGCAGAGACGTTCCCGAATTTCTCAATCAAGCCCATGGCGGTGTTACCGCTTTTAATGCCTTCTGCAAGGTCTTTGGCGGTTTGGGCATCGTCGGCAACCGTGCCACCGCCGACTTCGATTCCCGCGAAGTCGAGTAAGTCGTTGTAGGCCTCGGTGACGTTGGGGCCGATGATCACCTGAAGCTGGCCACCGCTGACTACTGCCCCGAGCGCCTGGTCAGCCGATTTGGCGAGCTGGAGATCGATGATCGAGGTGTCTCGTGCGTCGATGCGAAGGCGCGTCGCACAATGAGTTACCGATGTAATGTTCTCTTTGCCGCCAACAGCCTTTAGGACTGTTTCGGACATTGCCTGATATTTCATCTCTTTCTCCTAACCTTCTTGCTCCTGATACTTCGAGATAAGGTCTCGGTACCAATACCAGCTCTTTTTGGGGGTGCGCTCCAGATTGTTCTCGAAGTCGATATGGACAAGTCCGTATCGTTTTTCGTAGCCGTTGATCCAGCTATACAGATCCATCGTCGACCAGAGGTAGTAGCCCTCAACGCGTGCGCCGTCGCGCTTAGCCCTCATCATGTGCTCGATGAACTGGCCCAGAAGCTCGATGCGGTCATCATCGTGGATCATTCCGTCTGCGTCTGGTTGCTCATAGGCGCCATGTCCGTTTTCCGTAATAAAGATGCGGGGCGCGTCATAGCGCTCATGGACATCCATGATGGTTGAATACATGCAACTTGGGAGTATTTCGCGGCCCCATTTATTGCGGGGAACATTGCTGTCGCGGGCGCTTTCAAACAAGGGTGCAATGCATTTTCCTTCGACCTTTTTGCTCGAACCGCCCTTATTGTTCGCCGAAACGGCAAGCTCTCCACCGTGCCAGTCGGTTACATACTCTCGGCAATACACGTTGAGTCCAATAAAATCGACTTTACCGTCTCTGAATTCTTCTACGTCATTTGGGGATCGATAGAGCGAGACGCCAAGTTTTTCAAGGATTTCGTCCATTTCTGGCGGCAGTTGACCCTGAAGTGCTGGTGCCAGAATCATGCGATTGGCGAAAAAGTCTGCGTATCGAAATACGTCATCGGGGTGCTCGGTTGCCGGGTCGAGTTCGACAACGCCGCCATCGTGGACGGCGCCGATGATGCCGTCGTAGCCCATTTGACGATATGCTCGGACTGCGAGTGCGCTTGCGCGCATCAGGTTGTACTGAAACTGCATGTACGACTGAACGTCGAGCGATCGATTGGGGGGATAGTTGCCCAACATGTTTACGCAGTAGCTGTAGAAATGCGGCTCGTTAACGGTAGCCCAGATTTTGACGCGGTCTCCAAAGCGCTCAAAGCAAATCTTGGCGTATTTGCAGAACCACTCTGCCATGTCGTTGTTCAGCCATCCGCCTTTGCAAGCAAGCGTGAATGGCAGATCGTAATGGAACAGCGTAACGTTGGGCTCTATGCCATTTTCGAGGCAGCAATCAATGACCCGATTATAAAAATCGATACCCTTTTCATTCACTTCGCCGATACCCGTGGGGATGATTCGACTCCATGAAAGAGAGAAGCGATAGGTGTTTTGTCCGCCTTCTTTCATCATGCGGATATCTTCTTCATAGCGATGGTAGAAGTCGCAAGATACATCACCGTCAACATGGTTGATGTTCTTATTGCTTGTGTGGTTAAAGAAATCCCACTCGCCGAGGCCTTTGCCGTCTTCGTTCCAGGCACCCTCGCACTGATAAGACGCCGTGGCGGAACCCCAGAGAAACGGCATGTTGTTCACGTTGCCCATGAATCCCCTTTCCATCATTCAACACGGTGGATACGTGTGACGGAATTACGATTAAGATGACGTCAACTGATTTGAATCATAGGAGAACGACCAAAGCTGTTTGATTCAATAAATGAACCATAATATCGAGGAGAGCGGAAAGAGAGATCACGTGAATATCAATGACTTCGATGTGCTCAATCGCATTAGCTCCATCATCAACAGCGAGTTTGGGTCAAACGATGCCGCCATCGCTCGATATCTCATCGCTCACATTAGGCGTTCGAGCGAAATCAATGTTGCCGCAATAACCCGCGATGCATTCGTGACCCGTTCCGCTGTTCGTCGTTTCTGCAATCGATTGGGCTACCAGTCTCTTAGCGATTTGAAAGAATCATTTACTCAATCAGTCTTTCCAAGCGACTTAAGCCATCGAGAGGAGGAATTTGGCTACGAGGAGTACAGGGCAGAGCTCGACGTCCGCATGATCGAGATGTTCGCTGAGGTTGAAAGCGGCGTGTCCGATATCGCTATTAAGCACCTTGCCGACGAAATTGATGGCCATAAAAACGTTGAAATCTGGTGCACCAATAATGTGAGCGCCAATCTCGTACGATTTCAGCAGGAAATGTTTTATGCGGGCAAGATAGTTCGCATAGTTGCTGGGGCTAACGTCGCGGAATTGAAAAACATGGGAGACGCTTCGCAGTCATTGATAATTCTCGTATCGGTCTCCGGGCTATTTGCGTCACAGGCGCGAGAGTATCTTGATTGCCGTTCGGGCAGGAAGATTCTAATTACTGCGTTTAGCAACGATGACAAATCGAGGTCTTTTGACCGTGTATATCGTCTTGGCAATGCGGGAAACGGAATTGACCGACTCGGCGTTTATTCGAAATACGCCATGACCTATTTCTTCGACTTGCTATCGTCGTGTTACTTGAGCCGCTACCCCTGCACCAAGGGGGAGCCGCTCTATGGGTCTACTTTGGTCTGGCCCGAGTAGTAGCGGCTCTATAGTTCTCCCGTCTGGAGAATGAGAGTGGATAATCTCCAACTTTGGGCTTAGAGCCGCGCTAAAAGCGGGAGATTATCCACGCTTGAACGTGCCGTGGAAGCACGATCGCGACCTATGTAATAGTGCAAGGTAATAGTGTAAGAGGGTCGTTATCAAAGGTCGGTGCAGCAGATGTACTCCACTATGCCAAAGTGTTCCCTCGGGAAATGTCACCGCTACATGCAAATCCACCGTCCTCTATATCCAAACTCAGCAAAACAGCAGGTCAAAGGTATATAGATACGCCCGGCACCGTGTATCTAGAGGTTTTCGTTGACAGCCCCCAAGGTTGCATCGTATTATCTTTTTCGTTCGCGGGGGCGGCGGTCCAAAAGACCAAAGAACCTGCGGATACTTGAACGATTGGGAGTTTGCCCGAGTGGTTAATGGGGACGGGCTGTAAACCCGTTGGCTCTGCCTACATAGGTTCGAATCCTATAGCTCCCACCCGTCAAGTGCCTGTATAGCTCAGTCGGTAGAGCACTTCGTTGGTAACGAAGAGGTCACCAGTTCAAGTCTGGTTGCAGGCTCCATCCGGCGGTGTAGCTCAGTTGGTTAGAGCACACGGTTCATACCCGTGGCGTCACTGGTTCGAATCCAGTCACCGCTACCATAGGTAACACGGTGGCTTCTCAATAGTATGTTGAGAGGCCACTATGGTATAAAGGCAAAGTCCCGTCCGGGGACGACCTGTTAAGAGGAGGGCTTTATGGCCAAAGAGAAGTTTGAGCGCACTAAGCCGCATGTTAACATCGGCACCATTGGTCACGTCGACCACGGCAAGACCACGCTGACCGCCGCCATCACCAAGGTTCTCTCCGAGACCGAGGGCTGCAAGGCTGACTTCACTGCGTTCGAGAACATCGACAAGGCTCCCGAGGAGCGCGAGCGCGGCATCACGATTTCCGTCTCCCACGTTGAGTACGAGACTGCTGCCCGTCACTACGCTCACGTTGACTGCCCGGGCCACGCTGACTACGTCAAGAACATGATTTCCGGTGCTGCTCAGATGGACGGCGCTATCCTGGTCATCGCTGCTACCGACGGCCCCATGGCTCAGACCCGCGAGCACATCCTGCTCGCCCGTCAGGTCGGCGTTCCCTACATCGTCGTCTTCCTGAACAAGTGTGACATGGTCGACGATGACGAGCTCATCGACCTCGTCGAGATGGAGACCCGTGAGCTCCTCTCCGAGTACGATTTCCCCGGCGACGACATCCCCGTCATCCGTGGTTCTGCTCTGGGCGCTCTCGAGGGTGACGCCAAGTGGATGGACGCCATTCGCGAGCTCATGAAGGCCGTTGACGAGTACATCCCGACGCCTGCTCGTAACAACGACCTCCCGTTCCTGATGGCCGTTGAGGACGTTATGACCATCTCCGGTCGTGGTACCGTTGCTACCGGCCGTGTCGAGCGCGGTGAGCTCAAGCTCAACGAGCCCGTCGAGATCGTCGGCATCAAGGATACCCAGAACACTGTCGTTACCGGTATCGAGATGTTCCGTAAGTCCATGGACTTCTGCGAGGCTGGCGACAACGTCGGTCTGCTGCTCCGCGGCATCAAGCGCGAGGACATCGAGCGCGGCCAGGTTCTCTGCAAGCCCGGTTCGGTTACCCCGCACACCAAGTTCACCGGCGAGATCTACGTTCTGACCAAGGAGGAGGGCGGCCGTCACACCCCGTTCTTCGATGGTTATCGTCCTCAGTTCTACTTCCGTACCACCGACGTTACCGGTACGGTCAAGCTCCCCGAGGGCACCGAGATGGCTATGCCTGGTGACCACATCACCATCGAGGGCGACCTCATCCACCCGATCGCCATGGAGGAGGGCCTGCGCTTCGCTATCCGCGAGGGTGGCCACACCGTCGGTTCGGGCATCGTCTCCACGATCATTGAGTAAATTAGCTCTCTGATATAGCTGACTTAGAGAACCCGGCACTTATATGGGTGCCGGGTTCTTTTCTACGCGGGACTTATTCCCCGCCGATTACGCTTCGCTCGCCCTTAAGCCGAGCGTGAGGGATCGATTAGATCTCGCTGGCTTCATTGATGTGTTCCAAATATGAATGGATCCAGCGAGAACCAATTGATTCGAGGTTTTCATTGACAGCACTTACATAGAGCTGATAAAGTACCATCTCGTGCCCGTACGGGGCGGATATGAAAGGTTCAGGATACATGCGTACTCTAGTTACTCTTGCGTGCACTGAGTGCAAGCGCCGCAACTATACGACCACCAAGAACAAGGCGAACATGCCTGATCGTATGGAGATCAAGAAGTATTGCCCCTGGTGCCGTCACCACACGCTGCACAAAGAGACTCGCTAGTCTCTAGTCACATACGCCAGTAGTTCAATTGGTAGAGCATCGGTCTCCAAAACCGAGTGTTGAGGGTTCGAGTCCTTCCTGGCGTGCCAGTCATTATTCCGTAAGCTCCCAATTGGGGGCTTACGGTTTACTCATGTATAAGCGCATTGCGCGGAGGTAACCCAAATGGCCAACAAGAAGAACAAGAAGAAGGCTCAGCAGCCGGCACCTGCCAACAACGCTGCCGCCAACTCCAAGGTTGAGGCCAAGAAGGCCGTTGCCAAGAAGAACGAGAAAGCTGCGAAGTCCAAGAAGAACGAGAAGCCTGGTTTCTTCGCCCGCACCAAGAAGTATTTCGCTTCGGTCAAGTCCGAGATGAAGCGTGTCACGTGGCCCGATAAGAAGGAGCTCGTGAACTACTCGGTCGTCGTTTGCGCTTCTCTGATCGTCGTCGGCGTCGTCATCGCTCTGCTCGATGCTGGCTTTGGCGAGGCTCTTGCTCTGTTCTCTGGATTGAGGGGCTAAACCATGTCTAAGCGTTGGTACGTCGTTCACACTTACTCTGGATACGAGAACCGCGTTAAGTCCGATCTCGAGCATCGCATCGAGACTATGGGCATGCAGGACCGTATCTTTGATATCGAGATTCCTATGGAGCGCGTCACCGAGATTAAAGAGGGTGGCAAGCGTGAGACCAAGGATTCCAAGATCTTCCCGGGTTATGTCCTGGTCCGCATGGAGATGGATGACGATGCATGGACGTGTGTTCGCAACACGCCCGGCGTCACCGGTTTCCTGGGCGGCAACGGCAAGCCCGCTCCGCTTTCCCGCGACGAGTACAACAAGATGACTCGTCGTCCCGGTAAGGGCGATTCGCCCAAGCGCACCTCGGTTGATATTGAGGTCGGTACGTCCGTCCGCGTCACCGATGGCCCGCTTACCGACTTTGATGGCAAGGTCTCCGAGGTTAACACCGAGGCTGGCAAGCTCGAGGTCACGCTGATGATCTTTGGCCGCGAGACGCCGGTCGAGCTCGACTTTAACCAGGTCGCTGTCATCGCTTAAGTTTTCGTCCGTTCGCGCGAGCGTGCTTCTTCTGTGACTGCTCATCTCAGGAGTGCTTCTAACACGTGCGTGCTTACGATATAGCAAGTACTTCACACTCGTGATTCGAAAGGAATGACCATGGCTGAGAAGAAGGTTGCCAACGTCATTAAGCTCCAGATTCCTGCTGGTGCAGCTAACCCCGCTCCTCCCGTCGGCCCCGCCCTGGGCGCTGCTGGCGTGAACATCATGCAGTTCTGCCAGGCCTTTAACGCCGAGACGCAGGACAAGAAGGGCGACATCATCCCCGTTGAGATCTCTGTCTACGAGGATAAGTCCTTCTCCTTCATCACCAAGACCCCGCCGGCGGCTCACCTCATCAAGAAGGAGCTGAACCTCAAGTCTGGTTCCGCTAAGCCCCAGGCTGACAAGGTTGGTCAGCTCTCCCAGGAGCAGCTCACCAAGATCGCCGAGATCAAGATGCCGGACCTCAATGCCAACGACATTGACGCCGCTAAGAAGATCATCGCCGGTACCGCCCGTTCCATGGGCGTCACCATCGCTGAGTAGCGATTTCTTATGGTAACGACGGGTGCGCCGACCGGGGCGCCCGTTAAATGTGTGCAATAGGGCACACGATACGATGTGGGAGGGCTCACGCCCGTTTAACCACAGGAGGTAATGCACATGGCTAAGCATGGTAAGAGCTATAACGCCGCTGCCGAGAAGATCGACCGCGCCACGCTCTACACCCCCCTTCAGGCTGCCAAGCTCATCAAGGAGCTCGACACCGCCAAGTTCGACGAGACCGTCGAGGCCCACTTCCGTCTGGGCATCGATACTCGTAAGGCTGACCAGAACATCCGTGGTTCCATCTCCCTGCCCCACGGCACCGGCAAGACCGTTCGTGTTGCCGTCTTCGCCGAGGGCGAGAAGGCCCGCGAGGCCGAGGCTGCCGGCGCCGACATCATCGGTTCCGACGAGCTCGTCGCCCAGATTCAGAAGGGCGAGATCAACTTCGACGCCGCTATCGCTACGCCGAACATGATGGCCAAGGTTGGCCGCATCGGTAAGATCCTTGGTCCCCGTGGCCTCATGCCGAACCCCAAGCTCGGCACCGTGACCATGGACGTCGCCAAGATGGTCTCCGAGCTCAAGGCTGGCCGCGTTGAGTACCGCGCCGACCGCTACGGCATCTGCCACGTGCCCCTGGGCAAGAAGTCCTTCTCTGAGCAGCAGCTTGTCGAGAACTACGCTGCCCTGTACACCGAGATCCTGCGCGTCAAGCCCTCTTCTGCTAAGGGCAAGTACGTCAAGTCCATCTCCGTGTCTTCCACCATGGGCCCTGGCGTCAAGGTCGATCCCGCTGTCCAGCGTGACTTCCTGGCTGAGTAACTAACAGTTACTGCCTGAGCAAAGCAAGCATTGCTAAGGAAACCCGGTTCTGCCCCGTGCAGGACCGGGTTTCTTGCTATCGCGTCAAAACCACCTCAAAGGGGACAGTGTCCTCTTTGTGGTGGTTACCAGGGGGTTCTGGCAGTTGAGGACTCGATGGCATCGTGGCGTTTGAGCTCGCGGCGCATGGTTTGCGAGTTGAGCCAAGCTGCTTGCCAGCCGCGGATGGGGTAGTGCGTCTGGTCGAGCTCAAACTGCGTATGGCCGCAGGCGTTGATGATCGTCGTTCCACACACATGCTGACGCTCGCGCTGAAAATCACAACCGTAGCTTTGGTGTACATGCCCATGCACCATGTAGTCGACCCCCCAGGACTCAAGCGCCGTGTTAAAGCACTTAAACCCTCGATGCGGCAGATCGTCCAGATCGCCCATACCGGCGGCGGGTGCATGGGTAAGCAGAATGTCGCACCCGCCGACCATCCTAACCTTACGCGACAGCTTACGCATGCGCTTGGACATCTCGCGTTCGGTGTACATGTTGGCGCCGTCGCGATAACGCATGGACCCGCCAAGGCCCGCAATGCGAATCCCTCGGTACGTGTACACGCTGTCCTCTACGCAGATACATCCACCCGGTGCATGACGTGCGTAGCGGTCATCGTGATTGCCGCGCACGTAGATGAGCGGTTTGTTGATGACCGTAACCAAAAACTCAAGATAGTCCGGGTCCAGATCGCCGGCGGACAAAATCAGGTCGACTCCCTCAAAGCGTTCCTTGCGAAAGCACTCCCAAAGGCATCGTTCTTCGGTATCGGCTATGGCAAGGATTTTCATAGGGCAGGGACTTTCGGCTCATCGTCGAGCTGCGGAATGGTGCCTACCACGTTGTCCGCCAGCCAATTCATCTCGACAATCTGCGTGCTCGGCAGCGGAGGGAAGCCTTCGATCTGTACCACGCCGTTCTGGCTGTGGAGCTCGCCGCCAAAGGGGTTGATGGATCCCTCAACAATGCCGTTGCGGAGCAACTGCACGAGTTTGCGCGTTTGGTAGGGTAGGCCCGGAGCGTAACGGATGTCGATAACGCCGGAGCTCATGCCATACCAGTAGTTGACAGCGCGCACTTGGTTGTCGTCGCTGGTCTCGTCCCACGTGCCGTGAAGAAGGCTTTTCACGATAAGCTCGTAGTAGCGCCCCCAGTTCCAGACGGGCATGGCGATGCCGGTAACCTTGCCATCGACCAAGCGGTGGAGTCCGTAGGCCGTAGGGTCTTCGAGCGACTTTGACATGTCAGCGCCGGTCATGACGCTCACGCCTTCGCGGCACATGGCCTCGGCGAGACCGCCGGCGGGCACATCGCCCCAGGTGAGGATAATTTGCGCGCGGGGGTCGAGCAGCGAGGCGCCAATCGCAAAGGCGTTGATCTCGCTGAGTGCGCCCGAGGCGAAGACCGACGCGTGGTAACCGATGCGGTGGTTGTCCGCCATGCTGGCGGCAAGGGCGCCGAGGAGAAACTTGGCCTCGTACATCTTGCCAAAGTACGAGCGTACGCTTTGATGGGGAAGGCCGATAGAGCAGTTGAGGAACCGAACCCGGGGATACTCAACGGCAGCCCTGAGCGTGTATTCCATCAGGCGGTGCGAAGTCGAGAAGATGACGTTTGCTCCATGTTTGACAGCCGTTTCCACGGCGGCGTAGAACACATCCGGATCGTGACAGTCCTCGAACGCCTCGGTGCGCACGATACCGCCAAAGTGCTCATCGAGATACTGACGCCCTTGGTCGTGCAGGCTGTCCCAGCTCGACGTCGCACAGGGGAACTCATGGATAAAGGCGATGCGCAGGGGGTTGGCCGCCGAATAGACGGTCTTGCCCATAAAGAAGTTGAGCACGCCGGAGGTGGACTTGGCGGGCGACTCCTCCTCGTCGACGCTCGGTGCTTCGACAAGATCGACCTTGTCCTCGTCATTTTTGCCGGCAATGACCAGCTCACGCCAAATCTTGCACAGGCGGTTTACGACAATATCCGTCGGCGTATCCAGCAGGCGGTCCTGGTTGTACACATTGAGGTACATGAGCATGGCGTCGGCAGGCGTAATGTCCAGGTGGTCGCCGCCTGCGCGAAGGTAGGCACGCTTAAAGAGCAGGAAGGTGTGGCGCAGGTAGTCGACCTTTTTCTGCGGCCATTTTTCGATAAGGTTCTGACCGAGCATCTTGGCGAGCGTTTCGTAGCTTCCCTCACGCGAGAACTCGATCTCGTATAGGGGGCAGACGCGCCAAAACGCGCAGAACTCACCGTACAGGCGGCTTTCGACGGAATCCCATGTGCCGGGGTAGAGACGGGTGACCTTGGCCGAAACCGTCGGGGCGTCTAGGAATTTGAGGACACTGACGCGTTTGTTGCCTTCCTGGACATAGAACCGATGCATAAACTCGGTGACGATGATGGGGTCGCGATAACCCTCGGTCACCTGGATGTCGTAGAGGTTGGACCACTTGCGGGCGAACTCGGTGCTAAACGGAAGCAGGGGCATAAAGTTACACGAAAAGGCGGACTGACGGCCCTTGGTGACCGTGCCGACGACCATTTCGAGCGGAATATCCCTTAGGCCGACATTCTCTCGCTGACCTAAGGGGAGCTGAGCAACCAAGCTATCGAGGTCCGTAAGGTATGGATGCTCGCTTTGGCTGATGGCGCGACGGCGTCCCTGCTCGCCGCGCTTGCGTGCTTGACGATAGGCCTCTTCCATGGTGTCTACTCCCTTAGTCGTTTAAACAACGATATGAACCATGGTACCACGAATGAAAACCACCACAAAGATGCCTGTCCCCTTTGCGGTGGTTTAGGCGATGATGGGGGCGATGGCGCGGATGCAGGCGTCGGCAGCGGTGAAAGTGGTGCTGTCGTCGCTGACGATAAAGATGATCTTTCCTTTGATGCCAAAGTCGCCGATTTCGCTAAAGAGCACGTAGGGCTCCTTGTCAAAGCCCGAGATGGGAAGCACGGCGGCCTTGGTGGCGCTGGTCAGCTCGTCTGCCAGCGCGTCGAGCGAGGCCCACTTGGACGTGTCCTTTACGGCAACGGGCACAGCCACGCGCCCAAAGGGCATCAAATGCACGAGCGTGTTCTTGGAGATGTTGGAGTTGGGGACGATGATGGTCTGCCCGCAGGCATCTTCGATGGTCGTGTGGCGCCAGGTGATGTCCTGGACCACGCCCGACACGCCGCCGACTTCGATATTGTCGCCAGGCTTGATGATGCCCATAAACGTAACCTGCATGCCGCCAATAAGGTTTGACAGCGTGTCCTGAAAGCCGAGCGAGATGGCGATGCCGCCGACGCCAAGAGCGGCGACGAGCGCGTTTGCGTTAATGCCAAAGCAGTTGTCGAGGATAAAGCTGCCGCCGATCATCCAGATGACGGCGCGTGCGATGTTGATGAAGATGCTCGATGCCGGAAGCGGGTTGTCGTCGCGATTGAGCAGGTGACGCAGGGTCTTGGATACGACCTTGGTGGCGACGGCGGTGCCTATCGCCAAGATGACGGCCCAGATGATGTTGTGGACCCACCGTTGCTCAAAGAAATGAAGAATCGGCTCAAACAATTCCATGTAGGGAAAACCTCCTTATGATCGTCCAACCATGATACCCACCAAGAAGCCCGTCCGATCAAATTCGGACGGGCTTCTGTGCTCGATATAAGGTTTACGCGGCGGGGCTGTAAGGCCCGGCGGTGTAGCTCAGCGTCGACGCTTCCAGATAATGCCGAGCATGATGACGATGATGCCGCCGATAAGGCACGCGCCAACTACTGCCAGCGTGCGGTCTCCCGTTGTGGCAAGCTTACCGGTCGTCTTCTTGGTGATGACCTTCGTGGCCGTCGTGTCCGTCTTAGGCGAGGGCTTAGGCGTCGGGGCCGGTGTGGGCGTGGGGTCCACGGCAGCGGAGCCAAAGCTGATGGTGCCCGCGAGCGAGGCCATCTTGCTCTCCCAGCTGTCCTGCCCGATCAGTGCCCTCAGCGCCGCCTCGCACGTGCCCCACTCGGTGTACTTGGTGGCGTGTGCAAAGGTGGGGAAATCGGTCGTGTTGGTAATGATGTAGTTGTTGGTGGCGACGGTATAGGTCTTGGCGGGGTCGAGCGTGCTGCCGTCTTTGGTGAGTGTGGCACTCACAATGCGCTTGCCTTCGGGCTGCGTCCAATCAATCGTCACGTTGATGCCGCCAAAGGAGAGAACGCTGCCAGAGTCATCGCGCCACTTGTACTTGTCTTGCGCCTCCTGCTCGGTGTGACCGGCCGCCACATAAGCCTGCTGAAGCTCGTAGCTGTCGTTGCAATCGTCGCTGATTTGTAGCGAGTGCTCGAGCGCTGCGAGGAAGTCCGCGCCGGTCATGGTCCAGGTCTCCACGGTGTTGCCGTAGGGCGAGATAGCGATGACGTTGCCGGCAGTCACATCGCCCGCAGCGATGCCGCCGCGGATGCCACCCGCGTTCTCGATGGCAAGGTCTGCGCCCGTCAGGGCAAGATAGGAGCCGCAAATCACGTGGCCGATGGTCTGGGCCTTGGTGGTATCGCCCTCCTTGCTGGGGCGGAAATCGGTGGTGCGCACCATTTCCCAACCATGCGTGCCTGCGGCGTCCTCGCCGTAGAAATAGTTGGTGGTGGATGTGCCGAGCACCTTGTTCGATTCGTTTTCAAAGTCCTCGTCGAGCGGCTTGATCTTGTTGCGGACGGCTTCAAGGCGGCTTTGGTAGTCGGAGCCCTTGTCGGGGTCTGTCAAAAGGTCGTTGACGTTCTTGGCGGTGTAGAGCTTCTCGTCGCTGCCGTCTGCAGGGACCGTGACCGTGTCATCGTCGGTCGTCTCGGTGCCATTCGTGTCGTATTTGTACGGAATGGAAAGCAGCCCCACCTCGGCAAAGGCGCTGCCTGCCTCGACAACGTGGATCGTCTTGCCGTCGGCTCCCGTCACCTTCTCGTTAAGGTTGATGTGCTCGTGGCCTGCGATAAGGGCATCGACGCCACGGAGCCGCGTGGCAAAGGTCTTTGCGTCGAGCGTGTGCGCGATACACACAACAACATCGCAGCCCTCCTTGCGCAGCTGCTCTGCCTCGGCATTGATGGCGTTCGCGGCACTCGAGAAGCTGGTGCCCGCGACCAGGTCCGCGCGCAGCGAGGAAGCTAGCGACTCATCCATGGCTCCGACGACGCCGACCTTGATTTTGTAGTCGAATGTGGAGTGATCCTCGCTATCCTCCCAGGTGCGATCGAGCGTCTTCGTGATGCTCGAGCTCCATACGCCGTTCGAGGACGTTGCATTCGCGCAGAGCATGGCGAAGGGCGTGCCGGTGGTGCTGTAGCCGGTCATGGTGCGGAGTTTGTCCGCGCCGTAGCTCCAGTCGTGGTTGCCTGGCGTGGTTGCGTCGTAGCCGTCGGCGTAGAAGGTGTCCATGAGCTCGGCGATGCTCTTGCCCTCGCTCATGGTGGCGAAGGACTGTCCGTGGAAGGTGTCGCCCGCATCGAGTAAAAGATCGGGGGCGCTGCTTTGGGCGCTATAGAAAACCGCCAGTCCGTCAAAGCCCACAGTGCCGGTGCCCTTGCTTGCGTTGTAGCTGTACTTGTAGCTGCCGTGGATATCGTTGGTGTGCATGACGGCCACGGAGCCGTCAATAGCGGCGGGCAGGTTTCCCGCGAAAGCGAGGCTTGGGATGCCTGCGAGCGCGCCGGCAAACAACGCGGCGGCCAACGCAAAGCGGGGGAGTCTTTTCATGGCAGTTTCCTTAGTCCTTAGCCAGAATGTCTGGTTGAATATCGGATTATCGACATAATATGCGAAAACCGCCGCAAGGGCCTCTGTCCCTTTGCGGCGGTTTTGGCGTTTGCGCAGATAAAACCTACCAAAATAAACCTGTCCCTTTTTGGCAGGTTTTAGCTTAGCAGCATGCGGTCGTTGGCGAGCTCGCCGCCCGAGACCTCCTCGAACTTCTGCAGCAGGTCGGCCACGGTGAGCGACTTCTTCTCGTCGCCGGCCACGTCGTAGATCACATGGCCCTCGTGCATCATGATCAGACGGTTGCCCAGACGGATAGCGTCGTTCATGTTGTGCGTGACCATGAGCGTGGTCAGGTGGTTCTCGTCGACGATCTCCTCGGTCAGGTTGAGCACCTTAGAGGCCGTCTTGGGGTCGAGGGCCGCAGTGTGCTCGTCGAGCAGCAGCAGGCGCGGCCTGGTGAGCGTGGCCATCAGCAGGGTGAGTGCCTGGCGCTGGCCACCCGAGAGCAGGCCGACCTTGGCGTTGAGACGCGTGTCCAGACCAAGGTCCAGGCGCTTGAGCAGCTCAACGTACTCATCTTTCTCGGCCTTGGTGACGCCCCACGAAAGGCCGCGACGCTGGCCGCGACGCTTGGCGAGGGCCAAGTTCTCGGCAATCTGCATGTCGGCAGCGGTACCGCGCATGGGGTCCTGAAACACGCGGCCCAGGTACTTGGCGCGCTGCGACTCGCTCAGGCGCGAGATGTCGGTGCCGTCGAGCTCGATAACGCCCGAATCGAGCGGGTACACGCCGGCGATCATGTTGAGCAGCGTGGACTTGCCGGCGCCGTTGCCGCCGATCACGGTTACAAAGTCGCCGTCATTCAGGGTGAGGTCGACGCCGGTGAGCGCGCGCTTCTCGGTGACGGTGCCCTTGTTAAAGGTCTTCTTGACATGCGAGAGCTTAAGCATCTGCCTCATCTCCCTTCGTGTAGGAGCTGCGGAGCTTATAGCGCTCCCAAACCACGGGCGCGCACAGGGCCACAGCGACAATTACGGCGGAGAGCAGCTTCATGTCGTTGGCGTCCATGCCCAACTGCAGCACGATGGCGCGGATAAGGAAGTACACCACGGAGCCAAAGACGGCGGAGGCAAGACGGACGCTAAACTGCGTGAGGCCGCCGGGCAGCAGACGGCCGAGCACCTCGCCGATAACAATGGCGGCAAGACCGATAACGATGGCACCGGTGCCCATACCAATGTCGGCATACTTTTGGCTCTGGCAGATGAGCGCGCCCGAAAGGCCGATGAGGGCGTTGGAGAGCACAAGGGCGATCATCTTGGTGGAGTTGGTGTTGACGCCCAGGGCGCGGATCATGTACTCGTTGTTGCCGGTGGCGCGCAGCGCCGAGCCAATCTCGGTGCCAAAGAACCAATACAGGATGGTAACGATAGCCACGGCGAGCAGGATGCCCAAGATGATGGCAACGGTGGACTGCGGCAGGCCGGTCATATTGCTGACGGCCGAGAACACGGTGCCCTTGGCAAGAATGGGCGTATTGGACTTGCCCATGATGCGCAGGTTGATTGACCACAGACTGATCTGGGTGAGGATTCCGGCGAGGATCGCGGGAATCTCAAAGACGGTGGTCAAAATGCCCGTGACGGCACCCGCGATGGCGCCGGCGCACATACCGGCCAGCACGGCGAGCAGCGGGTCGACGTTGTTATTGACGATGAGCACAGCGCAGACGCAGCCGCCGAGGGCAAAGCTGCCGTCGCAGGTCATATCGGGAATGTCGAGCAGGCGGAACGTGATAAACACGCCAAGCACCATAATGCCCCAGAGGACGCCCTGCGAAACGGCGCCCTGCAATGCAATGAGCATGCTTCATACCTCCTAGGATAGGGTGGACACGTGATTTTCCATAATAGCGGTAACAATGCATAGAAGAGCTGCGGACAGACGTTTTGTTTTACCTGAAACAAGCAGGGCGGACGCCGGTCTACAGCGCCCGCCCCTGTGGCTCAGATATTGAATAACGCGGCTAAAGCGCGAGCACGGGCTCTAGACGCATGCCGCGTATGGCATTACGCGTCCAGAGCGGAAAGGTCGATGCCCAGGGCCTCGGCCATCTCGTCGTTCTTGACGACGACCAGGTCCTTGCTCGAGAGGTGCTTGATCGGCATGTCTTCGGGCTTGGCCTCGCCCTTCAGGATCTTAACGGCCATCTCGCCCGCGGCGTAGCCCAGGTCCTCGTAATTGATGGAGAGGGTGAACAGGCCGCCGGCCATGCACATACCCTCCTCGCCAGTCACGAAGGGAAGCTTGTTTTCCTTGCAGATCTGGCCGACCTGCGAGGCACCCGCGGCGATGGTGTTGTCGGTGGGGGAGTACAGCGCGTCGACCTTGCCCACGGCAGACTCGACGACGGACTGAATCTCATTGGAGCTCGAGACGGTGAAGTCAGTGTACTCGAGGCCCAGCTTGTCGAGCTCCTTCTTGGCGGCCTTGATCTGGACGTCGGAGTTGGACTCGGCGGTGCAGTAGAGCAGGCCGACCTTTTTAACGTCGGGCAGGACCTTCTGCATCATCTCGAGCTGCTCGGCGACCGGGGTGAGGTCGGAAGCGCCCGTGACGTTGGTGCCGGGCTTGTCGTTGTCCTGGACCAGGCCGGAGGCGGCGTAGTCGGTGATGGCACAGCCCACGATGGGGATATCGGCCGTGGCGCCGGCGGCAGCCTGTGCGGCGGGTGTGGCGATGGCATAAATCAGGTTGACGTTGTCGCCCACAAACTTGTCGGCAATGGACTTACACGTGGACTGGTCGTTCTGGGCGTTCTTCTGGTCGATCTTGACCTTAAGGCCGCTCTCCTTGATGGCCTTGACAAAGCCGTCGTTGGCGGCATCGAGTGCGGAGTGCTCGGTGAGCTGCAGAACGCCGATGGTGTAGTCGGAACCGGCGGCAGCAGAGCCGGAACCAGAGTTGCCGCCGCATCCGGCGAGCGGGGCGAGCGCGAGCAGGCCGGCGGAGACCAGAAGGCTCCTGCGGCTGATGGTGATGTCCTTCATATCATTACCCCCAGTATAAAAATGGCTGGAAACACTGCACTGGGACAAAGTGCAAGTGGAACTATAGTAGCGCTGATGTCCATTTTTACAACAGCCTGGCGGGTTTTTAATACAGAATCGGATGGGCGGTACGGGTAGTCGAATGGGCGGCGGAGGGTCTTATGCGGCGGAGGAGGCGTCCTCCTCCTCGTCGAGGGCGGCGAAGAGCTTCTTGCCGTCGAGGAGACGTGTGGTGACGTTTCTCATTCGGCCAATCTCTACGGTACGCAACGTGTCATCGGCGCCTCGGGCGTCATAGACCGTTCCCAGCAAATACGAGATACCGTCTCGTTGCTTGATGGCAAAGGGACGGAGTGTCATCCGTGCTGCTTCGGTTTCGCCATGCGTCGTGACGCTCGAAATATCAAAACTCACCGTGGTTCCGTGGTCGATGGCCTGCTCGACGAGCTCGCACGTGTCGATGCGCTTGATGGGCGTGCGTGTTGCCTTGGTAGCCTTGCTGCCTGCGCTTGGAGCGGGTTCGGGTGTATCGAGGTAGCCGCGAACGTCGGCGCTCGCCATGGCAACTAAGTGCTGCGCCATGCTCTTGCGGATAGCGATAGGCGTGGAGCGGTTGCGCATGACCATACCGTGGAGCCGGATGATCTCTTCATCGGTGAGCGGGCGGGTAAGAAGTTTGTAGCCCACGCCGCGTTTGTACTCAATTTCGTATCCGGCATGGCGAAGCGCGGAGATGGCGGTGTAGATGCTGCGCCGCGCCGCCGAGATGGGCATGCGGGCGGGGTCGTCGGGATGGGAGAGGCGCCGGATCAGCTCATCGGAAAGTATGGCCTTGTCTTCGCCGGTGTTTTCGCTCAAGAGCTGCAGGATGCGAACGGCGCGATAGGCTGCCATCGAGGCGGCGCCTCTCGTCGTGGTGTCGTAGGTTTCAACAGCGGCTTCGGTCATCGTGCCCACGTCCTTTCCGTTTTGGGTGGCGACGGTATGGAGCCTAGGACGCGGGGCTTTCCCAGGGGCGCAGGGCGCTCTGGGCGGTCGGTAGTCGTCGGCAAACGGCGGGTTGAGTTTTCAACAGCCCTACTCAACTGACCAAAAACTTGCCAAAAGCTTGACGGATGCTGTTGAAAAAAAGCGTCTCTCGACCGATGTCGAGAGACGCTTGTGCGATGAGCGTTGGCGTGTGGCGACGCGAGCTAGCGTCCGACGATTAGAAGTCGGCGTTGCCCACGGTGCGCGGGTGCGGCAGGACGTCGCGGATGTTGCCCACGCCGGTCAGATACATGACCAAGCGCTCGAAGCCCAGACCGTAGCCGGCGTGCTTGCAGGAACCGTAGCGGCGCAGGTCAAGGTAGTACTTGTACTGCTCGGGATTCATGCCCAGGTCCTTGATGCGGGCCTCGAGCAGATCCAGGCGCTCCTCGCGCTGGGAGCCGCCGATAATCTCGCCGATACCGGGAACCAGGCAGTCGGCGGCGGCGACGGTCTTGCCGTCCTCGTTCATGCGCATGTAGAACGCCTTGATCTCGGCCGGGTAGTCGGTCACGAAGGTCGGGCGCTTAAAGTGCTCCTCCGTCAGGAAACGCTCGTGCTCGGTCTGCAGGTCGATGCCCCAGCTGACGGGGTAATCAAACTGGTGGCCAGCAGCGACTGCCTGCTCCAGGATCTCGACGGCCTCGGTGTAGGTAACGCGGGCAAAGTCGGAGTTGGCGACATGGTCCAGGCGCTCGAGCAGACCCTTGTCCACAAACTTGTTGAGCATATTGAGCTCGTCGGGGCAGGTGGCCATAACGTCCTTAAGGACGTACTTGAGCATGGCCTCGGCGTTATCCATGTAGTCGTTAAGGTCGGCAAAGGCCATCTCGGGCTCGATCATCCAAAACTCGGCGGCGTGGCGCGTGGTGTTGGAGTTCTCGGCACGGAAGGTGGGACCAAAGGTGTATACGTCGCCAAAGGCCATGGCAAAGTTCTCGGCATTGAGCTGGCCGGACACGGTGAGGCTCGCATGCTTGCCAAAGAAGTCCTGGCTCCAGTCGACCTCGCCGGACTCGGTGAGGGGCGGATTTTTGGGGTCGAGCGTGGTCACGCGGAACATCTCGCCGGCGCCCTCGCAGTCACTCGTGGTGATGATGGGGGTGTTGACGTAGACAAAGCCCTGCTCCTGGAAGAAGCGGTGGATGGCGGCAGCCGCGACAGAGCGGATGCGGAACACGGCGCGGAACAGGTTGGTGCGCGGGCGCAGGTGCTGCTGGGTGCGCAGGAACTCGACGGTTGCGCGCTTCTTCTGCAGCGGGTAATCCGGGGCGCTGACGCCCTCGACCTCGATGGAGGTGGCAGAAAGCTCGAAAGGCTGGGGCGCATCGGGGGTCAGCTTGACGGTGCCGGTGCAAATGAGTGCGGCCGAGACGTTTTGATGGGCGATCTCGTCGTAGTTGTCGAGTGCCTCGCGGTTCATGACGACCTGCAGGTCGCGGAAGCAGCTGCCGTCGTTGAGCGTAACGAAGCCAAAGTTCTTCATGTCGCGGACGGACTTGACCCAGCCGGCGACGGTGACGGTCTGGCCGCCGAGCGGCTCGGCATCGGCATAGAGCTGCGCGATTTTGGTGCGGTTCACGTATCCTCCCATAACGGTTGAATGATAGTTATCCATACAGTTCAATATTCTAGCAGCTCGGCTCATTTGGGCTATACAGATAAGGCATTGGCGGGATGGTTTTTCAAACGAAAAGCGCCCGCGGCCAAATGGTCGTGGGCGCTTGACGAGGTGCCTTTTGGCTGTGTGGCGTGGGGCCTGGCTACTTGGTCTTGGCAACCAGCAGCGGGTCGCCAAGCTTGACGAGCGGGTTGCCGCCGATAAGCGTTCCAGACTCGCCGACATGGTCGATGCTCTTAAGACGATCAAGCTCGGAGACGATGACGGTCACGATGTCCTCGTGACCAGCGGCCTTAATGGCCTCGCGGTCGAAGCTGATGAGCGGCTGGCCTGCCTTGACCACATCGCCCATCTCGACAAAGCGGGCAAAACCCTTGCCGTTCATTTCCACGGTGCCCAGGCCAACATGGATGAACACGCGAAGACCGTCCTCGGTGATCATGCCAATGGAGTGGTTGGTGACAGTGGTGGCGCCGATGCGGCCGTTGGCGGGCGCATAGATGGTGCCGGTAATGGGCTCGATGCCATAGCCCTGGCCAAGCATGCCCGAGGCGATCGTCTCGTCGGGAACCTCGTCCAGGTTGACGAGCACGCCGTTGACGGGGGCATAGATGACGCCTTCGCGGGTGGCGAAGCTTGCTGCGGGCGGAACGGACGCCTCGCCGGTCGAGGTGAAGGTGGACTTAAGCGAATCGAGCAGACCCATAGTTGCCTCCAACTTAAATAGGCGCATATCGCGCGTTTGGTTTGCCGGAAACGTTTCATATGTGTTTCGCGGCTTGGTCAACGCCCCTATTCTACGCTGCTCAGCGATACCTCTGAGCTGGGATTATGTGATATATCAGTTGAAGGGAAACTTATTGCTGGTGTGTTTCTGCGCCACGGGTTCAAGTGGGGTACGCTTGAAGGCGAAAAACAAGGGCGCATAATTTGCGCGAAGGGAGCACATATGATTGTCGAGAACCATGCGCTGTGGGGCGAGGAGCCGACCGAGGATTATCCGGCGACGTTTACGTATTTGGGTGCCGAGCCGTTGCCCGATAAACCGAATGGCCGCCGCCCCGCGGTGATCATCTGCGGCGGAGGCGGGTTTACGCATATCGCTCCGCACGAGCAGGACCCGGTGGCGTTTGCATTTTTGGATCGCGGCTACCAGGCCTTTGTGCTCAACTATGTCACGAGTTCTACGGGTGACGTGAGCTTTCCGCACCCCCAGGCAGATCTTGCCAAGATGGTCGCCACGGTGCGCGCCAACGCCGACGAGTGGCATGTCGATCCTAAGCGCGTGTGCGTCGTGGGATTCTCGGCGGGCGGCATGATCTGTGCCTCGCTGGCAACGCAATGGAAGACTGGTCCCTTCGCGGGCCTGGCAGGGGCGCGCGCGGACGACATTCGTCCCGATGCCGTGGTACTGGGCTATCCATTGCTCGACTTTGCCTATGTGCGCGACATGCAGACGCGCGATCCGCGCATTGACTTGCGCGTGCCCAAGACGGGCGGCAAGACGGGGCGCGATTTGCTTAACGACTACCTGTCGATGGTGACGGGTGGCGAGGCAACTGACGAGCATTTGGCCGATATCTGCCCCACCACGCATGTTTCGCGTCAGATGCCGCCGACCTTTGTGTGGGGCGTGTCCGACGACAAGACGGCGCCGATCGCGCAGGTCTACCCGTTTGCGCAGCGCATGGCCGAGGAGGGCGTTGCATGCGAGATGCACGTCTTTGACCAGGGCGGCCACGGCCTTTCGCTCGGCAACGCCAACACCGCGGTCGACAACGAGGACAAGCAGGTGGCTGTCCGTCCCTGGATCCGCCTGGCCTTCCGCTTCCTCGAGCGCCATCTGTAAGAGGACGGGCATCCCAGCCCTTCAATAACTTGCGGTGAAATAGCTCCGATCTGGGGCATCAACTAGCCCATCCAGGAACTATTCCACCGCAACTTCGTTTTTGATGCCCCGCCCGGAAACTGCGCCCCAGTTTTGCCTTTCAAGGTGGGACGCAGTTTCCCATAGGGCCTCGACTGGGAAAGCGCGTCCCGTTTCGAGCGAGGATTCCGGGATGCATTTTCCGTAAGAGGCCTGTTTGGGAAACCATATCCCGTTTCGAGCCGGAATTCTGGGATGTAGTT
This sequence comes from uncultured Collinsella sp., assembly GCA_959027945.1. Classification (GTDB taxonomy): domain Bacteria; phylum Actinomycetota; class Coriobacteriia; order Coriobacteriales; family Coriobacteriaceae; genus Collinsella. The sequence continues at coordinate 36,792 of CAUFRO010000007.1, read as the reverse complement.
TCCCCGAGAGGCCTCATCGGGAAACTATGGCCCTGAACTCTCCTGCCTGCCCCCATTGTGCCAATTTGCTGATTGAACATCGTTGCATGTTCGCGCTATCATGCATGGTTACAATTGGTTAGCCGTGGCAAACGGTTAGCCAAGGTAAACTAAATGCAACGCCCTGTGGGCGTCGGGGGAGGAACACGGACGTGAAGCTCGATACGCTCGAGATCGGAAAAGACGCCGTTGTCGCATCGGTGACATCGGACGACCAGGCACTCCGACAGCATATTTTGGACATGGGCCTAACGCCGGGCACCGAAGTCACCATGATGAAGTACGCCCCCATGGGTGACCCGCTCGAGATCCGCCTGCGTGGCTACGAGTTGACACTGCGTAAGGACGATGCCGCTCGCATCGAGCTCGTGGGTATTCACGACACCGATACGGGTCCGCGCGCTAACGCCGCAATCGGCACGACGGAGCATCCGGCCCTGGGCGAGGGGACGTATTCGCCCCGTGCGGCAAAGACGGCCGTGCCCGAGGGCGCGCCGCTGCACTTTGCCCTCGCCGGCAACCAAAACTGCGGCAAGACCACGTTATTCAACCAGCTGACGGGCTCCAACCAGCACGTCGGTAACTTTCCCGGCGTGACTGTCGACCGCAAAGATGGCACCATCCGTAACCATCCCGAGGCGAGCGTTACCGATCTGCCTGGCATTTACTCCCTGTCGCCGTACACAGGCGAAGAGGTCGTGAGCCGTCAGTTCATCCTCGACGAGCGCCCGGACGCCATCATCGACATCATTGACGCTACCAACATCGAGCGTAACCTGTACTTGACACTGCAGCTCATGGAGCTCGACCGCCCCATGGTCATCGCGCTCAACATGATGGACGAGGTGACCGCCAACGGCGGCGCCGTAGACGTCAACTTGCTCGAGAGCCTGATGGGCGTGCCCGTTGTCCCCATTAGCGCTGCCCGCAACGAGGGTATCGGCGAGCTGGTGGATCATGCCTTGCACGTCGCGCGGTTCCGCGAGCGCCCTGGCCGCTTGGACTTTTGCGCGCCCGACGGCCCGGACGGCGGCGCGCTGCACCGCTGCATCCACGGCATCGCCAATCTTATCGAGGACCATGCCGCAACGGCGCACATCCCGGTGCGCTTTGCGGCGACCAAGTTGGTTGAGGGCGATGAACTGGTAACCGAAGCGCTTCACCTGGATCGTAACGAGCTCGACGCTATCGAACACATCATTACCCAGATGGAGGGCGAGGCCGGCACCGACCGCCTATCTGCGTTGGCCGATATGCGTTTTAGCTTTATCGGCGACGTGTGCGGGCGTTGCGTCGTCAAGCCGCACGAAAGCCGCGAGCACGTGCGCTCCGTCAAGATTGACCGCATCCTGACAGGTCGTTACACAGCCATTCCGGCGTTTCTGGTGATCATGGGCCTCGTCTTTTGGCTGACGTTTGGCGTGATCGGCGCGGCGTTGCAGGGACTCATGGAGGACGGTATCGCTGCCATCATCGCCTCGGCCGATGCGGGCCTCAAGGCATTCGGAACCAACGACGTGGTGCGCTCGCTGGCTGTCGACGGCGTGCTTACGGGTGTGGGCAGCGTGCTGACCTTCCTGCCGATTATCGTCGTGCTCTTCTTGTTCCTCTCCATTCTGGAAGACTCCGGCTACATGGCGCGCGTGGCCTTTGTCATGGATAAAGTGCTGCGTCGCTTTGGCCTGTCGGGCCGTAGCTTCGTGCCTATGCTCGTCGGTTTTGGCTGCACCGTGCCGGCTATCATGTCGACCCGTACGCTCCCATCCGAGCACGACCGCAAGATGACGGTCATGCTCACGCCGTTCATGAGCTGCTCGGCCAAGTTGCCGGTCTACGGTCTGCTGTGCGGGGCGTTTTTCCCACAGGCGACGGTTCCCGCCATGGTCTCGCTCTATCTGATCGGTATCGTGGTCGGCTGCATTGCGGCTTTGGTGCTCAACCGCACGGCATTTAAGGGCGACCCGGTGCCGTTTATCATGGAGCTCCCCAATTACCGCCTGCCGAGCGTCAAGACGACGGTGATGCTGGCATGGGATAAGGCCAAAGACTTTATTACCAAGGCCTTTACCATTATCTTTGCCGCTACCGTGGTCATCTGGTTCCTTCAGACGTTCGACATCCGCTTTAATGTGGTCGCCGATCAGTCGCAGAGTCTGCTTGCGGGCCTCGGCAGCATCATCGCGCCGGCGCTGACGCCGCTTGGGTTTGGCGACTGGCGTGCATCCACGGCGCTCGTCACCGGACTTATCGCCAAGGAGAGCGTCATCTCGACGCTCACGGTGCTTTTGGGCGCAACGTCGCCCGCGGCACTGTCAGCCATGTTTTCGCCGTTTACCGCCTACGTGTTCTTGGTCTTTACGCTGCTGTACCCGCCTTGCGTGGCGTCCATCGGCGCCGTCAAGAGCGAGTTGGGCGCGCGCTATGCCGTGGCCGTATTCGCGTTTCAGGTGACGGTCGCCTGGATCGTGGCGTTTGTCGTGCATTCGGCGGGCATATTGCTGGGGTTGGCTTAGCTATTAATTGACGGCGCAACCTCTGTGTATTGAGTTGATTGCGGCCCCGCATCTGTACTGACGGATGCGGGGCCGTTGCTATATAATCGCCTCCGCTCAAAATGATTGGAGACGTTATATATGAGTCAGGCAAGGCAAGACGGTATCACGCTCAAGCAGTGGCTCCCGCTCATCGGGCTCACCTGCTGCGCGTTCGTGTTCAACACGTCGGAGTTCATGCCCATCGGCCTGCTGACTGACATCGCCGCATCGTTTTCGCTCACCGAGGCCCAAGCTGGCATCATGATCTCGGTCTATGCCTGGGGCGTCATGCTGCTGTCGTTGCCGCTCATGGTGTTTGCTTCGCGCTTTGAGTTTAAGCGGATGCTGATCGGCGTGCTCGCCGTGTTCTCGCTGGGCCAGTTCCTGTCCGCCTTGGCGCCGAGCTATCCCATCTTAGTCTGCGCGCGCCTGGTGGTTGCCTGCGCGCATGCCGTGTTCTGGTCGGTCGCCTCGATCATGGCGTCGCGTCTGGTTGATACGCGCCATGGGGCGCTCGCCATCAGCATGATCGCCACGGGCTCTTCCATCGCACAGATCTTCGGCCTGCCCCTCGGTCGCGCCATTGGCCTGGCCGTGGGCTGGCGTATGACGTTTGCCGTGGTTGGGGCCCTCTCTGCCGCTGCGGTGGTGTACCAGGCCACGGTGTTCCCCACCATGCCGGCGGGCGAGCGTTTTACGCTCAAGCAGCTGCCCGAGCTGCTCAAGAACCCGTTCCTCATCGCGCTCTATGTGGTCACGGTGTTCATGGCGACCGGCTATTACGCGGGCTATAGCTATATCGAGCCTTTCCTGGCTCAGGTCGCGCATGTCGACGCAAGCGCCATCACCATGACGTTGACGGCGTTCGGCTGCTCCGGCTTGGTGGGCAGCTGGCTGTTCGGCCGCCTGTTCGACGGGCACCGTTTTCCGTTCCTTGCGATCACGCTCTCCGGAGTGCCGGTCGCCTTGCTACTTATGGGTCCTGCCGCGTCGTCGCTCGCCGCGGTTCTTGCCGTTTGTGCGCTGTGGGGCTGCTGCGCCACGGCCTTTAACGTGGCGTTTCAGGCCGAGCTCATCAAGTACACGCCGGCGGACTCGTCGGCCGTCGCCATGTCGATCTTCTCGGGCCTGTTTAATCTGGGTATCGGCACAGGTACCGCGATCGGCGGAGCCGTGGTTTCGGGCCCCGGTATCGCCTGGATCGGCTGCGCAGGTGGCGCAATCGCCGTCGTGGGCGTCATCCTCGCTATCACGGTGATGTTCCCGGCCATTCGTCGCGCAAAGCCTGTCGCCTAACCACGTCCCCTCATCAGTTGCGGTGGAATAGTTCCTGTTTAAGGCCTCTGAAGGCCCAAGCAGGAACTATTCCACCGCAACTTATTTTGGGGAAGAGGATACAAGCCGGGCATACAATGGATGTCGTTGTGTTGAGCTTACCGGGAGGTTGCTATGTGGGCATACGAGACGACGTTCTACCAGATCTATCCGCTGGGCTTCTGTGGAGCTCCGCGCGAAAACGCCGCGCCCGTTGCCGAGGATGAGCTCGCCCAGGCTGCTAACGCCGTGCCCAACCCCGATGCTCCTATCATGAAAATCGCCCAATGGGCCGATTACCTGCAGGAACTCGGTATTGGCGCTGTGCTCATCAACCCGCCGCTCGAGTCTGATAGCCACGGCTACGATACGCGCAGCCTGCGCCATCTCGACCGTCGCCTGGGCGGGGATGCCGATTTTGCCGCCGTGTGCGAGACGCTGCATGCCCATGGCATTCGCGTGGTGCTCGATGCCGTCTTCAACCACGTCGGTCGCGGCTTTTGGGCCTTCCGCGATGTGCAGGAGCGCAAGTGGGACTCGCCCTACAAGGACTGGTTCCACATCAGCTTTGATGGCGACTCGTGCTACGGCGACGGCTTTTGGTACGAGGGCTGGGAAGGCCATTTTGAGCTCGTGAAGCTCAACCTGCAAAACCCCGCCGTGGTCGATTACCTGCTCGAGTCCGTGCGCCGCTGGGCCGAGGTCTTTGGCGTCGACGGCCTGCGCCTGGACGTTGCCTATATGCTCGACCGCGACTTTATGCGCCGCCTGCACGCTTTTACCCGTGAGCTCAAGCCCGACTTTGTGCTGATCGGCGAGACGCTCCACGGCGACTACAGCCAAATCGTCAACGACGAGATGCTCGACTCCTGCACCAACTACGAGTGCTACAAGGGCCTGTACTCCAGCTTTAACTCGGTCAACATGTTCGAGATCGCCCATTCGCTGCACCGTCAGTTTGGCGGCGACCCCTGGTGCATCTACCGCGGCAAACATCTGCTGTCGTTTGTCGACAACCACGATGTGCCGCGCCTGGCGAGCATCCTCACCGACAAGTCCTGTCTGCGTCCCGCCTACGGCATGCTCTTTGGCATGCCGGGCATCCCGTGCGTCTACTATGGCAGCGAGTGGGGAATTGCTGGCGAAAAGGGCGGCCCCGATGGCGATTGGGCGCTGCGCCCTGCGCTCGATGAGCCTGCGCCCAACGAGCTGACGGCGTTCATCACGCAACTCGCACACCTTCGCTCGGCCGACGACGCGGCTGCCCGTGCTCTCAACTACGGTGCCTATCGCAACGTGGTGATCCAGAACAAGCAGCTGCTGTTCGAGCGCGCCTGTGACGGCGCGACGGTACTCGTGGCGGTGAATGCCGTGGGTGAGCCTTACGCCTTTGGCGCTGGCGAACTCAACGGCTCCTTCGTCGACCTGCTTGCCGACGATGCGCCCACGGTCGAGCTGACAGGTACCCTTGAGCTTGCGCCCTACGAGGTGCGCTATCTGTTGAGGGCCTAGATCATGACAGCGCCGGACGAGGGCTATCAACATATTGAGCATGGGTTTGAGCCCGTGTTCGACCAGCACTCGCGCGTTTTGGTGCTGGGGTCGTTTCCCTCGGTGCTCTCGCGTGCCAATGCCTTCTACTACGGCAACCCTCAGAATCGTTTTTGGCGCGTGATGGCCGCGTGCCTTGGCGTGCCCGTGCCGCCCAACGAGGGTGACCCTTTGGCAGGCGGTGAGCCCGCGACGCTCGACGCCTCGATTGTCGCCAAGCGATCCATGCTGCTGAACGGCGGCGTGGCCCTGTGGGATGTGATCGAGAGCTGCGACATTAAGGGCTCGAGTGACGCGAGCATTCGCAACGTTGTGCCGGCACATATCGAGCGCATTACCGGCGCAGCTCCCATTGAGCAGGTGATATGCAACGGTGGTACAGCTGGCCGGCTCTACAAGCGCTATCTACAAGAACGCACCGGGCTGCCTGCCATCGTCCTGCCCTCGACAAGTCCCGCCAATGCCGCCTGGCGCCTGGAGCGTCTTGTTGAGCGTTGGAACGGCGCCGCCGATTGGCGGGCTTCTTCGATTTAGCAGTTTGAGTGTTTGGCAAGACGTCTCATAACGGCGTGCCAGATCGGTGTGGGCAGTGCAGGCTCGGCGCGTACCATGCCGTCGGTGTCGGCGCCGCCCGTTGCTGCGCCACCGAGCTTCTGCGCGTGTTCGACGGAACACCCCATGCGAATGGCGCCCACGAGCTTGTCCATGGCCTCCGAAAACGGTCGTCGCAAGAGTCCCATGCGCGGGGAATGGCGAAGCGCCGCGATGCCGCTGCCGGTGCAGGCGATAACGCCGCCGCACCACAATTGGCCCTGGCGTTCGCATGCCTTGTGCAGACGAACGGCGGCCCCACGCGCCTGTTCAGCGCCCTCTTGTGCGGCTCGAATCACGGCATAGACACGCGTTCCCGTACCGCCAAAGCGATCGAGTATCTGCTCGACAGCGATCATGGCCTCATCATCAAGTGCATCATCAACAGCGAGCACTATGCCATCGACTGCACCGGCATCATCCACCCCCAAATCGACCGGGCGGGGGAGCGCGGTGCCAGAAAGCTGAGCATAGGCGGCGATGGCATCCTGCAGGTCCCAGAGCAAAAACTCAAGATCGGAGCTATTGGGAATGCTGATATACGCAATGGTTTGCAGCGTTTTTGGTACATCGCCGCGTGCGGTCGTCTCCATGCCGCCTCCTTTCCGGTTGGTTTCCGTTTAGGTTACACCGTCTGGCGGTGCCTCGCCGCGCTATCCTAGTGCAACCCTTACGAAAGGAACGCCATGCGTCTGCCAATGAATACCTCGCTTGCCACGCTCAAGCCCTCCGGTATCCGCCGGATCAACGCGCTCGCCGCCCAGCACCCGGGATGCATCGCGCTTGCGCTTGGCGAGCCCGATTTTCCCACGCCCGATGTGATTAGTGCCGAGGTGACCGCCGCACTGGACCGCGGTGACACGCACTATCCGCCCAACAACGGTCGCCCCGCCCTGCGTGAGGCGTTATCTGCCTACATGGGGGACGCGGGCCTTACGTTTTCGGCCGACGAGGTCATCCTAACCGACGGCGCGACCGAGGCCCTGTCGGCAACATTCATGGCTATGCTCAACCCCGGCGACGAGGTCATCATCCCCACGCCGGCCTTTGGCCTGTACGAGAGCATCGTCGTGGCCAATCACGCCAAAGCGGTCTTTTTGGATACGGAGCCTGCGCAATTCCAGATTGATGAGGAGGCGCTTCGTGCCTGCGTGACGCCGGCGACCAAGGCCATCGTCATCTGCTCGCCCAACAATCCCACGGGTTGCATCCTCAACGCGGCGTCGCTCGACGCCGTGGCGCACGTGGCAGAGCAAGCGGGCATCTACGTGGTCTGCGACGACGTATACAACCGCCTGGTTTATGTGGATGGCTACGAGTGCTTTGCCCAGCGTCACCCGGAGCTGCGTGAACAGACGGTAGTCATCGAGAGCTTCTCCAAACCCTGGGCCATGACCGGCTGGCGCTTGGGCTGGCTCGCAGCGGCAACCCCCGTCATCGCCGAGATCGCAAAAGCACACCAATACCTAGTATCGAGTGCCGTTTCATTTGAGATGGACGCAGCAGCGCGAGCCCTGACCGTCGACCCAACCCCCATGCTCAAAGTCTACCGAGCCCGCCGCAAACGCGTGCTCGCAGCCTTAAACGCCATGGGCCTCGACGCAGTAGAGCCCGCAGGAGCCTTCTACACCTTCCCGAGCATCAAACAATTCGGCCTAACAAGCGAAGCCTTCTGTATCAAAGCCATCAAAGAAGCAAACGTAGCCCTAGTCCCAGGCGACTGCTTCGGAACCGAAGGCCACATCCGCCTAAGCTACTGCGTCTCCGACAAAAATCTGGACGAAGGTCTCCGCCGCCTGTCAAACTTCGTTTCAACCTTGTAGTCCTCAGAGACGCAACACATCAGCCCACCGACATAAGGGTATGCGTGGGGCGCGTCGCTCAACGGGCGCGAAGATTCGCAGTAAAGTTACCGTAGCTCTGGCCCGAGGGGACGGGTCGAAATTTTCGTAGATTCCGCACGAGCCGAAGGCCACTTAATGTGGCCTTCGTGCGAGCCCAGGACTTGACCGAGCGAAAATCTCGACCCGTCCCCTCGGGCCGGAGCGTATGCAGGGTTTGTGTACGAATCCTCGCGCCCGTTGACCGACGCCGGGGTCCCCGCCATAATACTTTCGGTTCACGCACGAATCCGCTGCCAGAGACAGCCGGTGCAAACGGGCATTGCCCGCGAGCTTAATGGGATATCCCGCCAGCCGAGGTGGTCGAGTAGATATGTCTTCTCGCCCCCGTCGCTCATGCAGCGCGGGGGCTTTCTTTTTGGACATGCCCCCGTCACGTCCTTGTGGCGGACCGTGCCCGGAAAGAATTCGAGGAGGTGTAATTCATGCCCCAGCAGTACAAAATCGACAAGGTTGCAGAGATCGAGTCCCGTATCGCCGAGAACGCCGGTCTGTTCGTTGTCAACTACAACGGTCTGACGGTTAAGCAGGCTCAGGAGCTGCGTCATCAGCTTCGCGAGTGCGGCGCCGAGATGAAGGTCTACAAGAACAACCTGGTCAAGATCGCTCTCAAGAACCAGGAGCAGCCCGAGCTCGACGAGATCCTCGCCGGCCCCGTCGCTTATGTGTTCTACGAGTCCGAGCCGGTCGAGGCCGCTAAGGCCCTTAAGGACTTCTCTGCTAAGTCCAAGGGCGTCCTTGAGATCAAGGGCGGTATCTCCGACGGCAAGGCCGTTTCCGCTGATGATGTTAAGGCTATCGCCGAGCTGCCCACCAAGGATCAGCTTCTCGGCCAGATCGCCGGTCTCATCTCCGGTTTCGCTCGCGACATCGCTGTCTGCGTCAACGGCGTTTCCTCTGGTCTCGCTCGTTCGATCCAGCAGGTCTCCGAGCAGAAGGCAGCCTAGTTGCTGTTTTCACCCGCGGCGGCAACGCCGCACCCCTGGTGCATTCGCGCCGTGTTTTAACTGATCTCCGTGCATCCGCACGGAAACCGAAAGGACTTAGAAATGGCTAAGCTTACCACCGATGAGATCATCGATGCTCTTAAGGAAATGACCCTTCTCGAGGCTTCCGAGCTCGTCAAGGCTATCGAGGACACCTTCGGCGTTTCCGCCGCTGCTCCTGCCGCTGTTGTCGCCGCTCCCGCTGCTGGCGCTGCTGAGGCCGAGGAGAAGACCGAGTTTGACGTCGTGCTCGAGGGCTTCGGCGACAACAAGATCCAGGTCATCAAGGCCGTCCGTGAGCTCACCAACCTTGGCCTGAAGGAGGCCAAGGAGGTCGTCGAGGGCGCTCCCAAGGCTGTTCTCGAGGGTGCCAAGAAGGAGGACGCCGAGGCTGCCAAGGAGAAGCTCGAGGCTGCTGGCGCTGCTGTCACCCTCAAGTAATCAGGCTCTCTCGCCAGATTTCTTTGCAGACGGGGTTCGCATTGCGAGCCCCGTCTTTTTTATTTTGCCCCCTCATTCTCAGTGCTCGGCACGCAGAACGCCGTTCTCTTCGCCGTGCCAATCCCGTTACCGCTGAGGCGTAAAATTGCACCATTCGAGCAATAATTTGCGTTGACCTGCTGAAGAATTACGTTTGCCTTACGGCGACGTATGTCTCCGGCGGTAAGATACTTCGGTATCGCAATTTGGTCTGCGGCCGCCGTGCCGCACGCATAGGGCGCATTCTGCGCCTGCGAAAGGATCCTTGAATAACATGAAGGCAATCATCCCCGCCGCCGGCCTTGGCACGCGTTTTCTGCCTGGCACTAAGTGCACGCCCAAAGAGATGCTGCCGGTGCTCGACAAGCCGGTCATTCAGTATGTCGTTGAGGAGGCGCTCGACCCCGAGGAGGTCGACGACGCCATCATCGTTACCTCTCCCGGTAAGCCCGAGCTGCTGAGCTACTTCCAGCCCGATCGCTCGCTCGAGAATCTGCTGCGCGAGCGCGGCAAGAACGCTTACGCCGACGCCGTCGCCCATGCGGGTGGTATGCCGGTCGACTTCCGTTATCAGTACGAGCCCAAGGGCCTCGGTCATGCTATCCGCTCTGCCGCCGACGCTGTGGCAGGGGAGAACTTCCTGGTTCTTCTGGGTGACTACGTTGTGCCTAACCGTGACATCTGCGACAAGATGCTCGCTGTCTCCAAGGAGCACGGTGGCGCTTCGGTTATCGCCGTTGCCGCGTGCGCTCCCGAGGAAGTCAGCCGTTATGGCGTCATCGCCGGCGATCGCGTTGGCTCGCTCGAGGGCTTCGAGAATGCTGCCGACGACGAGCCCGGTGCCGTTTGGCGCATCGGCGGTCTGGTCGAGAAGCCTGCTCCCGAGGCGGCTCCGTCCAACCTGTACATCGTCGGTCGTTACCTGCTGAGCCCGCTGGTCATGGACCTGCTCGCCGATCAGCAGGCCGGCAAGGGCGGCGAGATTCAGCTCACCGACGCCATGGCCCGCTCGCTCGACCGCGAGGCCATGTACGCTGTCGTTATCGACCCGCTGTCGGGCTACGACACCGGCACCCCGTCTGGCTGGATGGCCACCAACGCCCTCATGGCCGCAAGCGATCCTCGCTTTGCCAGCGCCTTCTGGGACGCCATCGACGAGCGCGGCGGCTTGATGCGCAAGTAAGCCTTCGGACATCGACATTTACGGGCGCGGACCTCGGTTCGCGCCCGTTTTTTATAAGAGCTGCGATTGCTGGCTCCCTGTTCACAGAAAATATATGAACAGATGTTCGATACACATACATCTACCTGCGTGTTTTCTGCCGAAAAACTTTGCTACTCCAAAAACTCAATCGCGTCAAGGCTTTTCTTGCCCAACGGTCGGTACCTGATAAACTATTAGGTTGCGATAACTGGCGAAGCTATGCCTCGCCAACCCACCGAGCATTTCCGTGAAGGAGGAAAAACCTGGTGACCTACGCATACACTGCCACTGAGCGCAAGCGCGTCAGCTTCGGGAAAATCCCGGAGGCCATGGAGCTCCCCAACCTTATCTCTGTTCAAAGGGAATCCTTTGAGCGTTTTAAGGACGAGGGCCTTCGTGAGGCGTTCAAGGAATCCAGCCCCATCCAGAGCCAGAACCATGTTCTCGAGGTTACCTTCGGCGAGCATCAGTTCGGCGACCCCGCGCACACCGTCGAGGAGTGCCGCGAGAAGGACATGACCTATCAGGCCCCGCTCCTGACCGACGTCCGTCTCACCAACAAGGAGACCGGCGAGATCAAGGAGCAGCTCGTCTTTATGGGCGACTTCCCCATGATGACCGATCAGGGCACCTTCATCATCAACGGTACCGAGCGTATCGTCGTCTCGCAGCTCGTCCGTTCCCCGGGTGTGTACTACAGCTCCGAGATGGATTCGGGCAAGCAGATCTACAAGGCCCAGATCATCCCGTCCCGCGGTGCCTGGCTTGAGTTTGAGGTCGACAAGCGCGACCAGCTCATGGTCTCCATCGACCGTAAGCGTAAGCAGAGCGCCACGATGTTCCTGCGCGCCCTTGGCATCGCCGTCACCAACGACGACATCATCGAGCTGCTCGGCAACTCCGATGTGATTAAGCGCACCCTGGAGCGCGACACCGCTCTCACTCGCGAGGACGCCCTTATCGAGATCTACCGTCGCCTGCGCCCGGGCGAGCCTCCCACCGTGGACGCTTCCCGCAGCCTGCTCGAGGGCCTGCTCTTTAACCCGCAGCGCTACGATCTGGCCCGCGTCGGTCGTTACAAGGTCAACAAGAAGCTCAACCTCACCACCGAGGAAGAGGTCACGGTGCTCACCGACGAGGATATCGTCGCTACGCTGCGCTACCTGCTGTCCCTCGCCGCCGGCGAGCAGGGCTTCAAGGTCGACGACATCGACCACTTTGGCAACCGCCGCATCCGTACCGTCGGCGAGCTCGTCGCCAACCAGTTCCGTATCGGCATGAGCCGTATGGAGCGCGTCGTCCGTGAGCGCATGAGCTCCCAGGACATCGACGAGATCACCCCGCAGTCGCTCATCAACATCCGCCCGATCGTGGCCTCCATCAAGGAGTTCTTCGGTTCCTCGCAGCTCTCGCAGTTCATGGACCAGGCGAACCCCCTGACCGGTCTGACCCACAAGCGCCGTCTGTCCGCACTCGGCCCTGGTGGTCTTGCCGGCCACAAGTCCGGCTCCAGCCGCCGCACCAACGTGCCGACGGCCGTCCGCGACGTTCACAACTCGCACTACAGCCGCATGTGCCCGATCGAGACGCCCGAAGGCCCCAACATCGGCCTGATCGGCTCGCTCGCCCTCTACGCTCGCGTCAACGAGTACGGCTTCATCGAGGCCCCGTTCCGTCGCGTCGAGAACGGCGTTGCCACCGACCAGATCGACTGGATGACCGCTGACGAGGAAGAGAAGCACGTCATCGCGCCGGCCAACACGCCGCTCGATCCCAAGACCAACGAGTTCATCACGACCGATGCCGAGGGCAAGCTTGTCCGCCCGCACACCGTGATCGCCCGTACCCGCGACTTCGACGGCTCCTTCGGCGCTCCCGCCGACGTGCCCGTCGAGGACGTCGACTACATGGACGTCTCGCCGCGCCAGATGCTCTCCGTCGCAGCCACGCTGATCCCGTTCCTGGAGCACGACGACGCCAAGCGTACGCTGATGGGCGCTAACATGCAGCGTCAGGCCGTGCCGCTGGTTCACCCCGCCGCTCCCTATGTCGGTACCGGCATGGAGCGTCGCGCCGCTCTGGACTCCGGCGAGGTCACCCTGGCCAAGAACGCCGGCGAGGTCATCTTTGCCGACGCCGCCAAGATCATCGTCAAGCATGCCGGCGGCATGGACGAGTATCACCTGGCAAAGTACCAGCGCTCCAACCAGTCCACCTGCATCAACCACCGTCCGCTCGTGCGTGTCGGTGACACCGTTGAGCAGGGAGAGCCCCTGGCCGACGGTCCCTCGACCGATCATGGCGAGCTCGCACTGGGCCAGAACCTCACCGTGGCATACATGCCGTGGGAAGGCTTCAACTACGAGGACGGTATCGTCGTGTCCGAGCGCCTGGTGGCCGAGGACCTGCTGACGACCATCAACATCACCCGTCACGAGATCGACGCCCGCGACACCAAGCTCGGCCCCGAGGAGATCACCCGCGAGATTCCGAACCTCTCCGAGGACATGCTTGCCAACCTCGACGAGGACGGCATCATCCGCATCGGCGCCGAGGTCGGCCCTGGCGACATCCTGGTCGGCAAGGTCACGCCTAAGGGCGAGAGCGCTCTGACCGCCGAGGAGCGCCTGCTGCGCGCCATCTTCGGTGCCAAGGCCCACGACGTCCGCGACACCTCCCTTAAGATGCCTCACGGCGCTTACGGCCGCGTCATCGACGTCGTCCGCTTTAGTCGCGAGAACGGCGACGACCTGGCCCCCGGCGTCAACGAGCAGGTGCGCGTCTACGTCGCTCAGCGTCGTAAGATCCAGCAGGGCGATAAGATCGCCGGTCGCCACGGCAACAAGGGTGTTATCTGTAACGTTCTGCCGGTCGAGGACATGCCCTACATGGCTGACGGTACCCCGATCGACGTTATCCTCAACCCGCTGGGCGTTCCTTCGCGTATGAACGTCGGCCAGCTGCTCGAGTGCCACCTTGGCTGGGCTGCCGCCTGCGGTTGGGATACCGAGCAGGCCGACTCCGACAAGTACGTCCCCGGTCCGTTCTTCACCGCGACGCCCGTCTTCGACGGCGCCAAGGAGGACGAGATCGCCGAGGTCATCCGTCGTGCCAACAAGAACATGCTCAACAAGGCCACCGCTGCCTTTGGCGATCACATGCGCCCCGAGTTCGTCACCCAGCTTGACGAGCGCGGCAAGACCCGTCTGTTTGACGGTCGTACCGGCGAGGAGTTCCGCGAGCCCATTACCGTGGGTACGTCCTACATCCTCAAGCTCGGCCACATGGTCGACGACAAGATCCACGCCCGTTCGACCGGCCCTTACAGCCTGGTTACCCAGCAGCCTCTGGGCGGCAAGGCCCAGTTCGGCGGCCAGCGCTTCGGCGAGATGGAAGTTTGGGCACTGTACGCTTACGGTGCTTCCAACGTCCTGCAGGAGATCCTGACCGTCAAGTCCGACGATACCGTGGGCCGCGTCAAGACCTACGAGTCCATCGTCAAGGGCGAGAACGTTCCGGTCCCGGGTATCCCCGAGTCCTTCAAGGTTCTCGTCAAGGAGATCCGCTCCCTCGCACTGGACATCGAGCCCATGCACGATGCCGACGAGGACGCCTCCGCCCCTGTGACCGCCGAGGAGACCTCTGCTCTCGACGACCTGGCTGCGCTCGCCGGCGTTGACGCCGACGTCGAGGCCGAGGATGCCGAGACCGCCGAGGCACCCGAGGCTGTCGCCGCCACGACCACTGATAAGGAGTAGTTGACTGTGGCAGATTTCGAAGCTACTGATTTTGACTCGGTAAAGATCTCCCTTGCCTCCGCCGACCAGATCCGTTCCTGGTCGCACGGTGAGGTCAAGAAGCCGGAGACCATCAATTACCGTACCCTCAAGCCCGAGAAGGACGGCCTGTTCTGCGAGAAGATCTTCGGTCCCGCCAAGGACTGGGAGTGCTCCTGCGGCAAGTACAAGGGCATCCGCTTTAAGGGCATCGTCTGCGAGCGCTGCGGCGTCGAGGTCACCTCGGCCAAGGTGCGTCGCGACCGCATGGGCCACATCGAGCTCGCCGCTCCCGTGTCCCACATCTGGTACTTCAAGAGCCCCACGAGCTTCCCGATGAGCCGTATGCTCGACATCAAGTCCAAGGACCTCGAGAAGGTTCTGTACTTTGCCAGCTACATCATCACCGAGGTTGACTACGAGGCTCGCGAGGCCGACGCCGACGACCTGCGCGAGGAGCTCGCCGCCGATCTGGAAGAGATCGATGCCGAGTGCGCCCGCCAGATCGAGTCCCTCAAGGAGCAGGGCGACCCCGAGAACTTTGACGAGTTCTCCGACGAGGAGCCGCTGACCCCCGAGGAGATCGCCTCTGGCATCGTCGACATCGAGGAAGAGTGCAAGGACGAGAAGCAGCTCCGCACGGACGCCTTCAACGCCTTCATGAAGCTCACCGAGCGCGACCTCATCTCCGATGAGCCGCTGTTCCGCGAGATGACCCGTTACTACTCCATGTACTTCAAGGGTGGTATGGGTGCCGAGGCCGTCCGCGACCTGCTCGCTGCCATCGACCTCCCCTCCGAGGCCGAGAAGCTCAAGGCCATCATCGCCGACGAGGATTCCCAGAAGCAGAAGCGCGAGAAGGCCGTCAAGCGCCTTGAGGTCGTTGACGCCTTCCTGAAGGGCGGCAACAGCCCCGCGAACATGATCCTGGACGTCATCCCGGTCATTCCGCCCGATCTGCGCCCGATGGTCCAGCTCGACGGCGGCCGCTTCGCCGCGTCCGACCTCAATGACCTGTATCGTCGCGTAATCAACCGTAACAACCGACTCAAGCGCCTGCTCGACCTGGACGCCCCTGCGATCATCGTGAACAACGAGAAGCGCATGCTCCAGGAGTCCGTGGACGCCCTGTTCGACAACGGCCGCCGTGGTCGCCCGGTCTCTGGCCGTGGCGGTCGCCCGCTCAAGTCGCTCGCCGAGGCCCTCAAGGGCAAGCAGGGTCGCTTCCGTCAGAACCTGCTGGGTAAGCGTGTCGACTACTCCGGCCGTTCGGTTATCGTTACCGACCCCAAGCTGCTGCTGCACCAGTGCGGTCTGCCCAAGACCATGGCGCTGGAGCTCTTCAAGCCCTTCGTCATGAAGCGCCTGGTCGAGCTTGGCAAGGTCGAGAACATCAAGGGCGCCAAGCGCGCTATCGACCGCGGTGCCACCTTTGTGTGGGACATCCTCGAAGAGGTCATCGACGGCCGCGTCGTGCTGCTCAACCGTGCACCGACCCTGCACCGTCTGTCCATCCAGGCCTTTGAGCCGGTGCTGGTCGAGGGCAAGGCTATCCACCTGCACCCGCTGGTCTGCTCGCCCTTCAACGCCGACTTCGACGGCGACCAGATGTCTGTCCACGTGCCGCTGTCCAGCCAGGCTCAGGCCGAGGCCCGCGTGCTCATGCTCTCTGCGAATAACCTGCGCTCGCCGGCATCCGGCAAGCCGGTCAACATCCCCTCGCAGGACATGATCATCGGTGTGTACTACCTGACCCAGGTCCGCGACGGTCTGCCGGGCGAGAACCACGTGTTCTCGAGCTTCGACGACGCGCTGCACGCCTATGACTGCCGCTCTGAGGTCGACATGCAGGCCAAGATTCAGGTCCGCGTGTCTGCCGAGAACGCCAACGTCATCAACGAGGACGGCACCCGTATCTTCCGCGTCAAGAACGGCAAGAACGAGTTTGTCGACTACGACGTCACCGGCAACAAGACCGCGCGCTTCGAGACCTCCATCGGCCGCATCATCTTCAACCGCCAGTGCCTGCCCGAAGACTACGAGTTCATGAACTACAAGATGGTCAAGGGCGACGTGGCCAAGCTGGTTGCCGACTGCTGCGATCGTTACCCCGAGGCCAAGGTCGGCCCGATCCTCGACGCCATCAA
Organism: uncultured Collinsella sp.; assembly: GCA_959027945.1. Lineage (GTDB taxonomy): Bacteria > Actinomycetota > Coriobacteriia > Coriobacteriales > Coriobacteriaceae > Collinsella. The sequence goes on along the minus strand of CAUFRO010000007.1, from coordinate 20,269 downwards.
GTACTCCGGCTTCCACTACGCTACCCGCGCCGGCCTCACCATCTCGGTGTGGGACGCTCTCATCCCTGCTGAGAAGCAGGAGCTGCTCGACCGCGCCCAGGCCAACGTCGACCAGATCAACGAGTACTTCGAGGAGGGCTTCATCAACGAGACGGAGCGCCACATCGAAGTCGTTAACGAGTGGACCGCTTGTACCGACAAGGTTGCAGCGCTCATGCTCGACATGTTCGACGAGGAGAACCCGCTCTACATGATGGCCGACTCCGGCGCCCGTGGCTCTAAGACCCAGCTGCGTCAGCTCGGCGGCATGCGTGGCCTGATGGCAGACATGTCCGGCGAGACGATCGACCTTCCCATTAAGGCGAACTTCCGCGAGGGTCTGCTGCCGCTCGAGTACTTCATTTCGACCTACGGCGCCCGTAAGGGCCTGGTCGATACCGCATCCCACACCTCGGACTCTGGTTACTTGACCCGCCGTCTGGTCGACGTGGCCCAGGACGTCATCGTCCGCGAGGAGGACTGCGGTACGCACGAGGGCGTTACCTACAACCTCATCATCCCCGGCACCACCGACCTCAACACCGACCTCGTCGGCCGTTGCTTCATTGAGGATGTCGTGGCTCCCGATGGCACCGTGCTCTTTGAGCAGGACGGCTACATCGAGAAGGTCGCCGACATCCAGAAGATGGTCGATGCTGGCCTCAAGAAGGTCAAGCTTCGCGCGCTGCTCACCTGCCGCTCCAAGTACGGCGTGTGCCAGAAGTGCTACGGCTGGGATCTTTCCACCCGTCGTCCGGTCGCCATCGGTACCGCGGTCGGCATTATTGCCGCCCAGTCCATCGGCGAGCCCGGTACGCAGCTTACGATGCGTACCATTCACTCCGGCGGCGTCGCTGGCGTCGACGATATTACGCAGGGTCTGCCTACGGTCAGCCGTATGTTCGATATCGTCGGCAACGTCAACGAGAAGATCCTGGGTCGCGAGGCCGAGCTGGCTCCGTACTCCGGCCACCTCTCGATTAAGCCCGAGAAGTCCGAGTACGTGCTGACGCTCACCGACTCCGAGGATCACACCCGTGTCCTCGACGAGCGTCGCGTCCCCGCTTCGGTGCGCTTTATGCCCGAGATCGAGGACGGCTGTGAGGTTCGCGCCGGCGACCAGATCACCAAGGGCTTCGTCAACTTCCGCAACCTGCGCAAGCTGACCGACATCGAGTCGACGATGCACACCTTCGTCGAGAGCGTTAAGGACGTCTACACCAGCCAGGGCGTCGACCTGAACGACAAGCACATCGAGGTGCTCGCACGTCAGATGCTGCGTCGCGTTCAGATCACCAACCCCGGCGACTCCAAGTACCTGCTTGGTCAGTACGTCGACCGCTACGAGTTTGCCGACGAGGTCGAGCGCGTTGCCCGTCTGGGCGGTCAGGCTCCTGTGGCCGAGCCCGTCATCCTGGGTACGCTCAAGGTCGCGTCCAACATCGACTCCTGGCTGTCGAGCGCTTCGTTCATCCGTACCGCTGGCGTCCTTACCGAGGCTGCCATCGAGGGCAAGGTCGACCACCTGCTCGACCTTAAGTCCAACGTCATCGTCGGTAAGAAGATCCCGGCTGGTACCGGCCTCAAGCCGTACGCCAACGCCAAGCTGACGTATCGCACGGCCGACGGCTATGTCGACATCGATGGCCCGGCTTCGCCCAACGCCAAGTCGCTGCCTGAGTGGGCTCCTGTGGAGCTCAAGGACCTGGACGAGCAGCTCCCTCAGCAGCTCGACTGGGCCGGCTACGACGAGTTCGGTGGTGCTGACGGTTCGTTCACCCGCAACGGCCACACCATCTCCGCCGAGAAGGCTCGCCTGTACCTGTTCGACGACCTGGGCGTGTCGCAGCGCTGGACCAACAAGTTCAGCGAGGTCGGCATCGAGACGGTCGGCGACCTGGTCGGCAAGTCCGAGGAGGATCTGCTGCGCATCGACGGCATCGGTGCCAAGGCGATCGAGGAGCTCCGTGACGGCCTGGAGGCCCACGACCTACTCTACATCCTCGAGAACAACGACGACGTTGCCGACGAGGAAGACCTCTCGCAGCTGCTGCAGATGGTCTTTAGCCCCGACGGTCCGGACGACATCCTGCTGGGCACCTCCGCTGCGCCGACGCATCACGCCGACGCCGACGAGGAGCTCCTGGGCGCCCCGATCGACGACAAGAAGGCTCCCGCCAACGGTGCCATCAACGAGGACATGGCTTCCCTCGACGAGCTGCTCAACCAGCTCGTGGACACCGACGACGCCGAAGAGGCAAAGGACAACGACGAGGAGTAACTAGTTCCGCCGTTCTAACGAACGGCGGCGACCTCCGTCGCTGCGCGGCCCCCAGAGCTACAATCTGTCATTCAAAAGGCAGGGCATGACCAAAAGGTCAATGCCCTGCCTTTTTCATGCCACCTTGTACGCTCTGGGGGCCGCTCGCTTGCGTATACTCAACCTGTTGCGTTCCGTTGATCCCTTGGGGACGGAGGAAAACGGGTCATTTTGAGGTGTGATTCGGAAGTATGCGGCAAAATCCTGATGGGTTGACCACACCGCATATGCTCAAGCGCTCTACCTGCGGGTTTGTTATCGCAAAACCCCTGTGCGCTCAGCAAGTCCAAAATTTGCCGCATACTTCCGAAAACGTCGCCGATCTACAGGTAATAGGTGAGTGCGGACAAGCGCTGGAGTGCGACGTTTCCCCAGATAAAACCGACCAAAATAAACCTGTCCCTATTTGGAAGGGAACGTTGCCCCGACGAGCACGTCGGATTCCCGGACCGGGCGGCCCAGGTTTTAAGTTTGTCGCGAGTTCCGCACGAGCCGGAGGCCACTTAATGTGGCCTCCGTGCGAGCCAGGACTGTAGAGCAGCAAACTTAACCCCTGTGCCGCCCGGTCTGGGAATCCACCCGCGCGCACAGGAGGGGATTCCTTTTGTGTAGGCTTTGCGGAAATGTGGCTATTTAAGGATACGCCCGGCGGCGTGGTCTGTTGACGGCACAGCTAACGGCACGTATCCTATCGAACTGCGTGTTTCGTAGGGGGATGCTGACCCCTCGATTCAAGCCGTTGCACTTTACAGAAAGCTGGAATCATTCGAGAAGGAGTACGCTTTGCCTACTATTAACCAGCTGGTTCGCCAGGGCCGTCGTTCCGTGCCCAAGAAGTCCAAGAACGCTGCTCTGCAGCACAACTCCCAGAAGCGCGGCGTGTGCACCCGCGTCTTCACCACGAGCCCCAAGAAGCCGAACTCGGCTCTTCGTAAGGTTGCCCGTGTTCGCCTCGTCAACGGCATCGAAGTTACTGCTTACATCCCGGGTGAGGGCCACAACCTGCAGGAGCACTCCATCGTGCTCGTCCGCGGCGGTCGTGTCCGTGACCTCCCTGGTGTCCGTTATCACGTCATCCGTGGCGCCTACGACGCTGCTCCGGTCCAGAACCGTATGCAGGCCCGTTCCAAGTACGGTGCTAAGCGCCCCAAGGCTAAATAAGCCAGATAACGTTTTGATACTTTCGCCGTGTGCCGCCTAAGCGCCGCACGGTAGACACTTAAGGAGATTTCACATGCCGCGTCGTGCAGCAGCTAATCGTCGTGAGGTTCAGCCTGACGCCGTTTACAACAACCGCCTGGTGACTCAGCTCATCAACAAGGTCCTTCTTGACGGCAAGAAGGCCACCGCTGAGCGCATCGTTTACACCGCTTTCGAGATCGTTGCCGAGAAGTCCGAGGGTGGCGACGCTCTCGCTACCTTCAAGAAGGCTATGGACAACGTCAAGCCCACGCTCGAGGTTAAGCCCAAGCGTGTCGGTGGCGCTACCTATCAGGTCCCGATGGAGGTCAACTCCCGTCGTTCCACCGCTCTGGGTATCCGCTGGATCGTCAACTTCTCCCGCGCTCGCAAGGAGAAGACCATGGCCGAGCGTCTCGCCAACGAGATCCTCGACGCTTCCAACGGCCTGGGCGCTTCCGTCAAGAAGCGTGAGGACGTCTTTAAGATGGCCGAGGCCAACCGCGCGTTCTCTCACTATCGTTGGTAAGTTAAGGTAAGGAACTAACATGGCTAAGCCTAAGTACAAGCTTTCCGATACCCGTAACATCGGCATCATGGCCCACATCGATGCCGGTAAGACCACCACGACCGAGCGTATTCTTTACTACACCGGTAAGACCCACAAGATCGGTGAGGTCCATGAGGGCGCTGCCACCATGGACTGGATGGTTCAGGAGCAGGAGCGCGGCGTAACCATTACCTCCGCTGCTACCACGTGCTTCTGGAACAAGGACGGTAAGGACTACCGCATCCAGATCATCGACACCCCGGGCCACGTTGACTTCACCGCCGAGGTCGAGCGCTGCCTGCGCGTCCTCGATGGCGCTGTCGCCGTCTTCGACGCCGTTGCCGGCGTTCAGCCCCAGTCTGAGACCGTTTGGCGTCAGGCTTCTACCTTCAACGTTCCCCGCATCGCCTTCATCAACAAGTATGACCGCGTGGGCGCTGACTTCTTCAACGCTATCGAGACCATGAAGGATCGTCTCGACGCTAACGCCGTGGCCGCTCAGGTCCCGATGGGCGCCGAGGACAACTTCTGGGGCGTCATCGACCTGGTCACCATGACTGCATGGGACTTCAAGGCCGACGAGAAGGGTATGACCTACCCCGAGCCGATGGACGAGATCCCGGCTGAGTTCGCCGACATCGCTGCCACCAAGCGCGAGGAGCTCCTCGACGCTGCTGCCAGCTTTGACGATGAGCTCATGGAGAAGATCCTCATGGAGGAGGACTTCACCGTCGAGGAGCTCAAGGCCGCTCTGCGCAAGGGCGTTCTGGCCAACGAGCTCAACCTCGTCTTCGTGGGCTCCGCCTACAAGAACAAGGGCGTTCAGGAGCTGCTCGACGCTGTCGTCGACTACCTGCCCAGCCCGCTCGACGTTGAGGCCGTTACCGGTACCGATCCGGACACCGGCGAGGAGATCCAGCGTCATCCTTCCTTCGACGAGCCCTTCTCCGGCCTGGTCTTCAAGATCATGACCGACCCGTTCGTCGGTAAGCTCACCTATGTCCGCGTTTACTCCGGCCGCGCCGAGTCCGGCTCCTACGTGGTCAACGCTTCCAACGGTCAGCGCGAGCGCCTCGGCCGCATCCTCGAGATGAACGCCGCCGAGCGTATCGACCGTGACGACGCTGCCGCCGGCGACATCGTCGCTTGCGTCGGCTTCAAGAACTCCACCACCGGTGACACCCTGTGCGCCGAGGGCAAGGAGATCGTCCTCGAGAAGATCGAGTTCGCTAAGCCCGTTATCGACGTTGCCATCGAGCCCAAGACCAAGGCCGAGCAGGACAAGATGTCCCTGGCTCTGACCAAGCTCGCCGAGGAGGACCCGACCTTCCAGGTGTCCACCAACCACGAGACCGGCCAGACCATCATCGCCGGCATGGGCGAGCTGCACCTCGAGATCATCGTCGACCGTCTGCTCCGCGAGTTCAAGGTTGACGCTAACGTCGGTAAGCCCCAGGTTGCCTACCGCGAGACCGCTGGTCACGACGTCGAGAAGGCTGAGGGTAAGTTCGTCCGTCAGTCCGGCGGTCGCGGTCAGTACGGCCACGCCGTCATCAAGCTCGAGAAGATGGAGGAGGGCTTCGGCTACGAGTTCGTCAACGCTATCGTCGGCGGCGTCGTGCCCAAGGAGTACATCCCGTCCATCGACAAGGGCATCCAGGAGGCCCTGAACACCGGTGTTATCGCCGGCTTCCCGGTCCTCGACGTTAAGGTCACCCTGTTCGACGGTTCTTACCACGAGGTCGACTCCTCCGAGGCCGCCTTCAAGATCGCCGGTTCCATGGCTATCAAGGACGCCCTCAAGAAGTCCGATCCGCAGCTGCTCGAGCCGATCATGGCTGTCGAGGTCGAGACCCCCGAGCAGTACATGGGCGACGTTATGGGCAACCTCTCCGGTCGCCGCGGCAAGATCGAGGGCATGGAGGATCGCAAGAACAGCAAGCTCATCCGTGCCAAGGTGCCGCTGGGCGAGATGTTCGGTTACGCTACCGACCTTCGCTCCCAGACCCAGGGCCGTGCATCCTACACGATGCAGTTCGACTCTTATGAGCCCGCGCCCAAGTCCATCGTGGACGAGGTCATGAGCAAGAACGCCTAAGTTCGAGCTCCCTGTTACGTAATCCGCGAGAACATCTCTCGCACTCTTTGGAGGTTTAAGTTGGCTACCCAAAAGATCCGCATTCGCCTCAAGGGCTATGATCACGAGGTCGTCGATCAGTCCGCGAAGCTCATCGTCGAGACCGCTCAGAAGACCGGCGCTCGCGTCTCCGGTCCTGTCCCCCTGCCCACCGAGCGCAACCTGTACACGGTTATCCGCTCGCCGCACGTGAACAAGGACTCCCGTGAGCAGTTCGAGATGCGCACCCACAAGCGCCTCATCGACATCCTCGACCCCACCTCGGGCACCGTTGATTCGCTCATGCGTCTCGACCTCCCCGCTGGCGTCGACATCGACATCAAGCTTTAAGCGATATCGCTCATAGCTTAAAGGGCCCCGCTGCCGTTACGGTAGCGGGGCCCTTTTGTTTTGAGTTTAGATTTTGGGATAGCGAATTCGTCTGCCGAGCCGACGGCTGCGGCGCCCTATTCGCTCAGGGGGCGCAAGGATGCTTCTTCGAAGTGGAAGACGCACAAGCCGCTCTCGGTCTCAATGCATGCGCGGCCGCAATCGTCGACCGTTCTAAATATGCCTCGTGCCAGCTCGTCTCCAGCGGGGGAGCGGGCGATAATGTGCTCCCCGATCCAATTGAGGTGACCGACATAGTCATCGCGGACGGGCGCGAGCGGTCCGGCGTCTTCTTCCATGGCGTTGAGGCGTTCTGCCCACGCATCTACAGCGTTCACGACTGCGTGATAGACCTCATCGAGGAGCATGTCGACGGCAGGAACGTTTTCGTTAAGGTCCGAGAGACCGATTGCCGGCAGGCCGCCATCGGGCACCTCTTGGGGCACATAGTTCACATTGACGCCAATGCCGCAGACGGCGAAAGGTTTGCCTTCGTTATCGCGTGCGGCCTCGACCAGAATGCCGCCGAGCTTGCGTCCTCGCGCGACCAGGTCGTTGGGCCATTTGAGGCCAATCTCGTTTGCAAGACCCTGCTTTTCGAGTGCTTCGAGCACCGCTAGGCCGCTGACGGCGGCAAGACCAGAGTACTTTGCGGGATTAACGCATGGACGCAGGACAATCGAAAGCAATAGGTTGCCGGCGGTTGAATCCCACTTGTGGCCGCGCCGGCCGCGTCCTGCCGTTTGCGCGCGGGCGGCAAGTCCTGTGCCGTGCGTCGCTCCCTGTTTTCCTGCTTCGAGCAGGTCATCGTTGGTCGATCCGGTTACGTCGACTATCGTTAAACGAGAATCCATAACAGCTGCTACCTCCTAAGTAAATAAGGCAATCGCGCAATGGTGTCGAGAGATAGACACAATGTGAAGCCTTTGTCGCATTTGGACAATTTAATGTTAACACGTCAACAAAGACTGAAATGCGTTATCCTCTCTTGGTCGATGTAAACACGTCAACAACTCAAAGGAGGTTAGTGATGGGTTTCACGATTCTTGGAACAGGCTCGGCGCTTCCTGAGCGCAGCGTTTCCAATGACGAGCTGTCTGAGTTCCTCGATACCTCGGATGAGTGGATTTTTACTCGCACAGGTATCAAGAGCCGCCACGTCTGCACCACCGAGTCACTTGACGACCTTGCCGTAGCGGCGAGCGAGCGGGCACTCCAGGTGTCCGGAATCGACGCGAGCCAGCTGGATCTGATCGTCTGCTCGACGACGACGGGTGACCACCTTGTTCCCGCCGAGGCGTGTGCCGTTGCTGAGCGACTTGGCGCGACGTGCCCTGCCTTCGATGTCTCGGCGGCCTGCGCCGGCTTCGTATTTGCGCTCGATGTCGCCGAGGGCTATATCGCCCGCAGCCGTGCCGAGCGCGTGCTTGTTGTTGCTGCCGAGCAGATGACGCGCGCGCTCGACTGGACTGACCGTGCCACGTGCGTGCTCTTTGGCGATGGCGCGGGCGCTGCAGTCATGGAGGCCGGGGGAGAGAATCCCCTTGCCGTTGAGCTTTCGACCGCACCCGATGTCGAGACGTTACGCGTTCCCGGGCTGGATGGCACCTCGCCATTCAAGGTTCCCTCGGACTGCCAGAGTGTGCTTTCCATGAACGGCCGCCGCGTGTTCAAGTTCGGCGTCAACGCCATCTGCGACACGGTCCATAAGCTTGCGATCGATGCGGGCATTTTGGTCGAAGACATCGATCATTTTGTATTCCATCAGGCTAACGAACGAATCCTGAGCCAGGCGGTCAAGCGCCTGGGCGTGCCGGACGAGCGCGTGGTTCGCACGTTGCGCGAGACCGGCAACATTTCGAGCGCATGCATTCCGCTTGCCCTCGACCGGCTGGCAAACGCCGGTGCACTTCACACAGGCGACACCATCGCCTTGGTTGGATTTGGCGCCGGTCTGGATATAGGTGGCTATCTGCTTCGTTGGAAGTAGTCGCACATAGGAAATAAAAACGCCCTAGGGCACAACCAAAGGAGAACTACCATGGCAGATCAGAAGACCTTCGAGCGCGTTTGCGACGTTATCCGCGAGACCGCCGGTCTTGACGACGTCGAGATGAAGCCCGAGTCCACGCTCGAGGAGATTGGTCTCGACAGTCTGGGCACCGTCGAGATCCTCGTCGCCGTCGAGGACGAGTTTGGCATCCAACTCGATACCGAGGAGAACCCTAAGACGGTCGGCGAGTTCGCCGATACGGTCGAGGCGGCATTGGAGAAGTAGAGATGCTCAAGACTCCTCTCTGCGATCTGCTCGGCATCGAAAAGCCCGTGTTCCAGGGCGGTATGGCCTGGATTGCCGACGCCTCGCTGGCGTCCGCAGTGTCCGAGGCGGGCGGCTTAGGGATTATCGCGGCCATGAACGCCGATGCCAACTGGCTGCGCGACCAGATTCACGAGCTGCGCGCCAGGACGGATAAGCCCTTTGGCGTCAACGTCATGCTCATGAGCCCGTTTGCCGACGAGGTCGCGCAGGTCGTGATTGACGAGCGAGTGCCGGTCGTCGTGACGGGCGCCGGCAATCCCGCCAAGTACATGAAGGCGTGGAACGAGGCGGGCATCAAGGTCATCCCGGTCGTTGCCTCGGTGGCGCTGGCGCGCCTCGTGGCACGTCGTGGAGCCACGGCGGTTGTTGCCGAGGGTACCGAATCGGGCGGCCATATTGGCGAGACCTCGACGATGGCACTGGTGCCGCAGGTCGTCGATGCGGTCGACATTCCCGTCGTGGCCGCCGGCGGTATTGCCGACGGCCGCGGCGTGGCGGCCGCCTTTATGCTGGGCGCTGCCGGCGTCCAGGTGGGTACGCGCTTTCTCGTTGCGAATGAGTGCACCGTCTCGGAGCAGTACAAAGAGATGGTCCTGAAGGCCAACGACACTTCGACGCGTGCGACCGGTCGCTCGACGGGACATCCAGTGCGCGCCCTCAAGAGCCCCTTCACCAACGCCTATGCCAAGAGCGAGGGTTCCGGCGCGAGTGCCGAGGAGCTCGGTGCTATGGGAACCGGTGCGCTGCGTAAGGCCGCCAAGGACGGCAACTACGAAGAGGGTTCGTTTTTGTGTGGACAGATTGCCGGCATGGTCAACGAGCGCCAGAGCGCACGCGAAATCGTTGACGACCTGGTCGATGGCGCCGAGCACGTCCTGAAGGGTGCGTGCGCATGGGTGGCGTAGCGTTTTTGTTTGCCGGCCAGGGTGCCCAACACCCCGCGATGGGCGTCGACTTGATCGAGACATCGCCGGCGGCCGCCGAGGTGTTCGCCATTGCCGATGAGGTGCGCCCGGGGACGAGCGAGCAGTGCCGGAGCGCCTCCAAGGAGGAGCTCTCGCAGACCGAGAACACGCAGCCTTGCGTGTTCGTGCACGACCTGGCAGCAGCTGCCGCCCTGCGCGAGCGCGGCGTGGCACCTGCCGCCTGTGCGGGTTTTTCGCTTGGCGAGGTCGCCGCGCTCACCTTTGCGGGGGCATTCGATACGCGAGCAGGCTTTGAGCTCGTGTGCGAGCGCGCGGCGCTGATGGCCGCGGCTGCCGAGCGCCATCCGGGCGGCATGCGCGCCGTCATCAAGCTTGATGCGGCGCAAGTCGAGGGCCTGGCTGCGCAGGCCGGCGAGGACTGCTGGCCGGTCAACTACAACAGCCCGCAGCAGACGGTTGTTGCCGGAGCGCCCGAGGCACTGCAGGAGCTCGACGTCCTCGTAAAAGAGGCTGGCGGCCGCGCTATGAAAGTCGCGGTGTCGGGTGCATTTCATAGCCCCTATATGGCCGAGGCGACTGAGGGGCTGGCGACGTATATCCAAGCCGGCCACGCGCCATCTCCGCTGTTGATTCCGGTCATGGCAAATATGACGGCGGCGCCCTATCCGGCGGACCCGCGAGCGGCATCGGATGTCTTGGTCAACCAGGTGAGCCATGCCGTGCGCTGGGTCGACACGCTGCATACTCTGCAGGATCAGGGCATCGACACGTTTATTGAGGTCGGCCCTGGCAAAACGCTGTCGGGCCTGGTCAAGCGTACGCTGAGCGACGTTCGCGTGTATTCGTGCGAAACGGCCGAGCAGGTCGCAGCTATTGCCGACGAGCTCGCATAGTCCACAGGGCTGTAACCCGAAAGGAATGACATGGGCAACTTGAACAACGGCGCGCTCGAGCGCAACGACTCACGTCGCGTGGCACTGGTCACGGGCGGCTCGCGGGGTATCGGCCGCGCCTGCGCTGTCGGTCTGGCGGAGGACGGCTTTGATATCGCCGTCGTCTATGCCGGTAGCGTCGATGCGGCGCGCGAGACGTGCGAAGCCTGCGAGGCGGTTGGCGCCGCGGCACGTGCATATCAATGCGACGTGGCCGATCCCGCTGCCGTCAACGCGTGCGTGGAGGCGGTCCTCAACGACTTTGGCTCCATTTGGGCGCTCGTCAACAACGCCGGCATCACCCGCGATGGCCTGCTCATGCGCATGGGCGATGACGCCTTCGACCGCGTGCTCGATGTCAATCTCAAGGGAACATTCAATATGACGCGCGCGCTCACCAAGACCTTTATGCGCCAGCGCGGCGGCTGCGTCGTCAACATGAGCTCGGTCGTGGGCCTGATGGGCAATGCCGGGCAAGCCAACTACGCTGCCTCCAAGGCGGGCGTGATAGGGCTTACCAAGGCGGTGGCGCGCGAGCTTGCGCCCCGCGGCGTACGAGTGAACGCGGTCGCACCCGGGTTTGTCGAGACGGATATGACGGCAAAGCTCTCGGAGAAGGTGCGCGCGGCGTGCGAGGAGCAGATTCCCCTGAGGCGCATGGCGCGCCCCGAGGAAGTGGCCGGCGTGGTGCGCTTTTTAGCGAGTGATGCGGCTGCCTACATTACGGGTGAGGTCGTACGCGTTGACGGCGGAATGGCGATGTAGAAACCAGGGCCGAACAACGGCTTGGATGAGGAGACCATGATGGAACAGAGAGTTGCAATCACCGGCATCGGCGCCGTATCGCCGCTCGGCAACACGGCGCTTGCCACCTGGGCGGCCATGTGCGCCGGCACGTGCGGCATCGGCCCGATCACGCACTTCGATACCGATGCGTTTGCCGTTAAGGTGGCGGCCGAGGTCAAGGGTTTTGACGGCAACGAGTGCTTTGGCAAGCGTGACGCCAAGCACCTGGACCCCTGTGTTCAGTTTGCGATGGCGGCGTCGGACGAGGCCATGCACGATGCGGGCCTCGATGTTGAGGGCGCCATCGATCGCGAGCGCCTGGGCGTCTACGTGGGTTCAGGCGTGGGCGGCATGCAGACACTCGTCGACAACGTTCACACGATTGCCGATCGAGGGCCTCGCCGTGCATCGCCCTATATGATCGCGATGATGATCCCCAATATGGCTTCGGGCAATATCGCAATCCGCCATAAGGCAAAGGGCCCGACCTTGCCCGTGGTGACCGCCTGCGCGACCTCGGCCCATGCCGTGGGCGAGGCGTTCCGCGCCATCAAGCATGGCTATGCCGATGCGATTCTCGCCGGCGGTGCCGAGGCCGCAATCATCCCCGATGCCGTTGCGGGCTTTACATCCTGCCGTGCTCTCACCACTAATCCTGACCCGTCGACGGCTTGCCGCCCGTTCGATGCAGACCGCGACGGCTTTGTGATGGGCGAGGGCGCCTGCGTGCTGGTTCTCGAGAGCATGGAGCATGCGCAGGCGCGCGGTGCGCACATTTATGCCGAGGTCGTGGGCTACGGCAACACCGATGATGCCTATCACATCACGAGTCCTGATCCCGAGGCTGCCGGCATTGCCCGCGCGATATCGCTGGCGGTAACCGAGGGCGACGTCAAGCCTTCCGAGGGTCTCTACATCAATGCCCACGGCACATCGACCAAGCTCAACGATTCGTCCGAGACGGCGGGCATTAAGCGTGCGCTCGGCGAGGACGCGGCGCGCGCCGCGCACGTCTCGTCGACTAAGTCGATGACCGGCCACATGATCGGTGCTACGGGCGCCATCGAGGTCATGGCCTGCGCCATGGCGCTCGAGCAGGGCGTGGTGCCGCCGACCATTAACTACCACACGCCCGATCCCGCCTGCGATCTTGACTACACGCCCAATCGCGCGGTTCGCGCCGACCTTACCTGGGCGCTTTCGACCAACCTGGGCTTTGGCGGACACAACGCCGCCATCGCGCTGCGTAGATATACGAGGAGCTAGAGCATGGATTCCAAAAGACTTGCCGAGATAGCCGATGTTATGGAGAACCGCGGCCTCACGCGCGTACGCGTTGAGGAGCCCGATGGCACCGCGGTCGAACTCGAGCGCGCGAGCGCCGCACAGCCGGTTGCCGTGCCCATGCCCATGCCGAGCGCTATGGCCGCTCCAGTTGCAGCTCCCACAGTCGCGCCTGCCGCACCGGAGCCCGCCGCGCAGACACCTGTTGCCGCACCGGAGCCCAAGGGCACCGAGGTGACCGCTCCCATGGTCGGCGTTTTCTATGCTGCCCCAGCGCCGGGCGACGAGCCGTTTGTGCGCGTGGGCTCCAAGGTCAAGGCCGGCGAGACCCTCTGCATCATCGAGGCTATGAAGGTTCTCAACGAGGTGACAGCCGAGGCAGACGGCGAGGTGCTCGAGATCTGCGTGGCCGACGGCGACCTCGTGGAGTTTGGCAGCTGCCTCATGAGAATCGGATAGGTGATATCCATGAACAAAGAAGAGCTTAAGGAACTGTTGCCGCATCGCGAACCGATGCTTTTGCTCGACGAGGCCGAGCTGGTGGGCGACGAGGCCCACGGCAAGATCACGATCACGGGCGACGAGTACTTTTTGCAGGGGCATTTTCCGGGAAACCCGGTGGTCCCCGGCGTGATTCAGTGCGAGATGCTCGCCCAAAACTGCTGCGTGCTGCTGATGGGCGATGAGGAAGCGCGCGGCGCGACGCCGTTCTATACGAGTCTGGACAAGGTGCGCTTTAAGCGTCCGGTGCGCCCGGGCGACACGGTTGATCTGGTGTGCACCATCACGCGTGCGCGCGGGCCGTTCCGCTTTGCGACGGGTACTGCGAGCGTCAACGGTGAGGTTTGCTGCCGCGCCGATATGTCTTTTGCACTCATGCACGAAAGTTAAGGAAGGCTTCATGTTCGACAAAGTGCTCATCGCCAACCGCGGCGAAGTCGCGGTCCGTGTTATCCGCGCGTGCCGCGATATGGGCATCAAGACCGTCGCCGTTTATTCCACGGCCGATGCGGACGCGCTGCACGTGCAGCTTGCCGACGAGGCGTATTGCATCGGCGGTCCGCGTCTTGCCGAGAGCTACCTCAACGACGATGCTGTGCTCACCTGTGCCGTAAAGTCGGGAGCTAAGGCAATTCATCCCGGCTATGGCTTTTTCTCCGAGAAGGCGAGCTTCGTGCGCGACTGCGACAAGTATGGCCTGGCGTTTGTTGGTCCTTCGGCCAAGGTGATCGACAGCATGGGCGACAAGGACGCCGCACGTCGAACGGCTGCCGCGGCGGGCGTGCCCATCGTGCCGGGCTGCGATTTGCTCAAAAGTCCCGAGGAGGCAACGGCCGAGGCTGAGCGCATTGGCTGCCCCGTGCTTATTAAGGCGCGTGCGGGCGGCGGCGGTCGCGGTATTCGTAAGGTCGAGCGCGTGGAAGATGCGGCAAAGGCCTTTATTGAAGCACGCGCCGAGGGCGAGGCCGTTTTTGGCGACGGCGAGTGCTACATGGAGAAGTTCGTCGCGCCGGCGCATCACGTTGAGGTGCAGATTATGGCCGATAAGCAGGGCCATGTGTTTTCGCTCGGCGAGCGCGAGTGCTCGGTGCAGCGGCGCAACCAAAAGCTAATCGAGGAGAGCCCCGCGCCGTGCCTCGACGGACACGACGACATTCGTGCTCGCATGCACAAGGCGGCGCGTGACCTGGCTCGTGCCGTCGGCTACGAAGGAGCCGGTACCATCGAGTTCCTGTATTCGGACGACGGCAATTTCTACTTTATGGAAATGAACACGCGCTTGCAGGTGGAGCATCCGGTTACGGAGTTTGTGACCGATACCGACTTGGTCAAGTGGCAGCTGCGCGTGGCAGCCGGCCAGCCTTTGCCCTTTGAGCAGGAGGACATGCCGGTCCGCAACCATGCCATGGAGTGCCGCATCAATGCCGAGACGCCGGACTTTCTGCCGTCATGCGGAACGGTCACCGCGTTGCGTGTGCCGGGCGGTCCGCGCGTGCGCTGGGATTCCGCCATGTTCACCGGTGCGACAGTTCCGCCGTACTACGACTCCATGCTCGGCAAGCTCATCGTGTGTGCGCCCACGCGCGACGGCGCCATTCGCAAGATGCGCTCGGCCCTGGGCGAGCTCGTGATTGAGGGCGTGAGCGAAAACAGCGAGCTGCAGCTCGATGTGCTGGCAAACGACGAGTTCTTGTCGGGCATGTATCACACCGATCTGATGGGGCATCTCTATGCTGATGAATAGAAAAGCGAAGACGGTCAATGTCCTTGAGGGGCCGATGACCGAGTCGTGCGCCGAGTTTCCCGCGCGCCACGTGTTTATCAAGTGCCCGGAGTGCCGCCGTGTGATCGATGAGGCACGCCTACACGACAACCTTGAGGTCTGCCCTCGTTGCGGCAAACACTTTCGCGTGAGCGGTCGCGCGCGCATGCGCATGACGGTCGACGAGGGCACGTTTGAGGAATGGGATGCCAATCTGGCGTCGGAGGACTTCCTCTCGTTTCCCGGCTATGCCGATAAGCTCAAGAGCGTGAGCGAGCGTTCGGGCGAGCGCGATGCCGTTGTGTGCGGCAGGGGCAAAATCTGCGGTTGCGATACCGCGCTCTTCTTTATGGATGCCAACTTTATGATGGGCTCGATGGGCTCCGTGGTGGGCGAGAAGATCTGTCGCACATTTGAGCATGCGACCGAGCTGGGATTGCCAGTTGTCGGCTTTACCGTTTCGGGCGGTGCGCGCATGCAAGAGGGCGTGACCTCGCTTATGCAGATGGCCAAGATTTCTGCGGCGGTTAGGCGCCACAGCGATGCGGGCGGCCTGTATATCACGGTGCTCACCGACCCCACGACCGGAGGTGTAACCGCGAGCTTTGCCATGGAGGGGGACATTATCCTGGCCGAGCCCGATGCCCTGACGGCATTTGCCGGCCCGCGCGTGATCGAGCAGAACATGCACAAGCGCCTGCCCAAGGGATTCCAGCGCTCCGAGTTTTTGCTGGAGCACGGCTTTTGCGATGCCGTTGTTCCGCGCGGCGAGATTGCGCTCACGGTGGGCGAGCTGCTGGCGCTGCACGAGGGGCATGCGCCCGGCCTGGGGGCACCGCATGAGATCGTGCATACGGGTCGCCGCGGCAAAAAGCTGGGACACTTGTTCAAGCGCTCGACGGCACCAAAAACCGCGCTCGAGATTGTCAAGCAGACCCGCTCGGCAGATCGCGCCACGGCGGGTGAGATGATCTCGCTGGGCCTAGATGGATTTGTGGAACTGCACGGCGACCGTTACTTTGGCGACGATGCCGCTGTGGTGGCTGGCATTGGCTGGAAAGACGGACGTCCCGTAACGGTCATCGCCATCGAGCGCGGCACCACGACCAAAGAGCGCATGCGCCGCAACTTTGGCATGGCGCATCCCGAGGGCTACCGCAAAGCGCGTCGCCTGATGCGCCAGGCCGAAAAGTTTGGTCGACCGGTTCTGTGCCTGGTCGATACTTCAGGCGCGTTTTGCGGCATCGGTGCCGAGGAGCGCGGCCAGGGCGAGGCGATTGCCCAAAATCTCATGGAGATGAGCGGCCTTAAGACACCGATTGTTTCGGTGGTGACGGGCGAAGGCGGCTCTGGTGGCGCGCTGGCGCTGTCCGTGGCCGACCGCATCCTGATGCTCTCGAGCTCGGCCTATTCGGTCGTGAGCCCCGAGGCCTGTGCGTCGATCCTGTGGAAGGATACCGAGCGCGCGAATGAGGCCGCCGAGGCGCTGAAGCTCACGGCCCCCGATCTGTTGGCGCTCGGCATCATCGACGGCGTTGTCGACGATAGGGGCCTGTCACATGAGGAGATCGCCGGTGCCGTCATGTCCTCGGCATTTGATGCCTTCGATACGCTTGGGCGGCTCGACGACGCGACCCTCACAAACCTCCGCTACGAAAAGTACCGCGCAATCGGTCAGTACCACACGATGTGACAAAGGGACAGCCCGCATGTCACATTGGGAAAGGCGTTCCATGCCACAAGTTTCTAACATCTCGTTTGCAACGACGGTTTCATCAAACGCCATGGCCGTGGTGGACTATCTGTCCAAAAGCATGATGTCGGCGCTGCCATTTATTGTCTGCGCGGCTTTGTTCCGCACTGTCGCCGTCATTATGGGCGAAGGCATGCTGGGCCTGTGGCCTGCCGATTCCGAAATCTATCGCCTGTTCTACAGTTGGCTCTATAACGCCGGCTATTACTTTTTGCCCATCTATCTTGGTTGGGCGGCCGCCCGCCAGCTCGGTTGCTCGGAGCAGCTGGGCATGATGCTGGGCGGCGTATTGATTGCGCCCGATCTGCTTAAGCTCGTCGATGCCGCATCGACGACGGGGCATCGATGACTTCCGTGTATGGTCTGCTTCCCGCGCCGGTCAATGATTACACGACGACTGTTATTCCGGTTCTCATCTCGGTGCCCGTGCTATGGCGAGTGGAGTGTTTCTTTCGACGCGTTATCCCTAAGGCCGTGGCGTTTTCGTTCGTTCCGTTTGCGACCATGCTTGTCATGGTTCCGGTTTCGCTGTGTATCACGGCGCCGGCGGGCAGCTATCTGGGCATGCTGTTGGGCCAGCTTATGTTTATGCTTGGCAATTCCGGTGGCATCGTGTCGCTGCTCACGCTCATGGGGCTTGCCGCGGGTTGGGAGTTCCTTAAGATCGCGGGCGTCAGCAACGTTGTCCTATCGCTTGCTTATGCGCAGTTTATGAGTGTGGGAACGGATTCGTGCATCCTGATCGCCGCGACGATGGCAACGTTTGCCGTTTGGGGCATGCCCTTTGGCGCGTCGCTCCGCGTTGCGGATAAGGACGAGAAGACGCTCATGCTGGGCTATTCAATCTCGGGTATTCTTGGCGGCGTAAGCGAGCCGGCGCTGTACGGTTGCGGCTTTAAATATGGCAGGTGCCTGACGTACATGGCCATTGGCGGCGCCGTCGGAGGCCTTGTTGCGGCCGTGGGCCACGTTACGGCCTATACCATCGGCATGACGAATGTCCTTATGGTCATTGGCTTTGCCACGGGCGGCATCTCGAACCTGCTGTGGTGCTGCGTTGCCGGCGGTGTGGCATTTGCGGTGTCTGCGGCGCTGAGCTACTGCTTTGGCGTGGTGCCGGCGCAGGGACAGGCGGCAGAAGACGGGGCCGATTCACCCGAAACAGTGGCGAGCGCTGCTGAAGTAAGCGCATAAACCTGTGCGACAAAAGGACGATTCTTTTGTCATGCTCCAAGGCCGTGGCCCGTGCGGGCTGCGGCCTCTTTGTATCTGGGAGACAAAGTGGCTACACTACAATCCGTTTGAGCAATAGATATATAGGTAGTACCGTGGGGGCGGATGCAGATGGTCGAGTGGATAGTTAAGCGCGCGCAGGGCGATCGTGCGCGTGTGGGCACGTTAGCGGGCATGGTGTGTATTGTCGCCAATGTGGCGCTTTGTGCTGCGAAGGGCGCAATCGGTGTGGTTTCGGGATCGGTTTCGATTGTGGCGGATGCCATGAACAACCTGTCCGATGCCAGCTCGAATATCGTGAGCGTGCTGGGCTTTAAGCTGGCGAGCAAGCCGGCCGACCCCGAGCATCCTTACGGCCACGGTCGCTACGAGTATCTCTCGGGTTTGGTCGTGGCGGCGCTCGTGCTGCTTATTGGCATCGAACTGGTGAAGTCCTCGGTGGAGCGTATTGTCAACCCCGAACCTGTCGAGTTCTCGCTTGCCCTGGTGGCAGTCCTGGCGCTTTCGATGGTTGTTAAGCTGTGGATGGCGGCGCTCAACCAAAAGCTCGGCGACCGTATCGAGTCCGAGACACTGCATGCGACCGCGCAGGATTCCAAGAACGATGTTCTTGCCACAGGCGCCGTGCTGGCATGTGCAATTGTTTCGCAGGTGACGCACATCAATCTTGACGCATGGGTTGGCCTTGCCGTTGGCGCCTATATTGGCTGGAGCGGCTTTGAACTTATTCAAGATACGGTGAGCCCGCTTTTGGGTCAGTCGCCCGATCCTAAGCTGGTCAAGCACATTCGAGACAAGATCATGAGCTATCCCGGCGTTTTGGGAGTTCACGATTTGATGGTTCACGACTACGGCCCGGGCAGGAAGTTCGCAAGCGCTCACGCCGAGATGGCAGCCGAGGCCAGCCCGCTGGAAAGTCACGACACGCTCGATAACATCGAGCAGTCGTTTAGGAACGAAGACGGCATGATTGTCACACTTCACTACGACCCCATCGTGACCGACGATCCAAAGGTGGCGAGCATGCGCTTGCGCATCAACGCTATGGCTCAAGAGATCGATAGCCGCCTTTCGATTCATGATTTGCGCTGTGTGCCGGGCCCCACGCACACCAACGTGATCTTTGACTGCGTGCGTCCCTCGGATCTGCAGATGAGTGCCGAAGACGTAAAGCACGCGCTGGCACAACGGGTCGAATCGGAATATCCCAAGTCGATTGCCAAGATTACGATCGACGAAGACTACGTAGGGCATACCCACGAGTAAGGCTATGCCGGCAAAGCAGGTTATGCAGAAGGGGAGAGCATGAAGAAGCTGTATCTACTCCGCCACGGTCAGACGGAGTTCAACGTCAAAAAGCTGGTCCAGGGCCGCTGCGATTCACCGCTCACCGACTTAGGCCGTCAGCAAGCCGGGATGGCAGCCGCATGGCTCAAAGCCCACGGCGTCGTCCCCGACAAAGTGGTCTCCTCCCCTTTGGGCCGAGCCATGGCCACGGCAAGTCTCGTCGCATGCGAGCTCCTCGGTCCGGACGCCGCGGTTGAGCCCTGCGAAGGCATCATCGAGCGCTGCTATGGAACCTTCGAGGAAGGTCCCCACGACGCATTGCCTACCGACGTCTGGGATCCGGGCGAGGATTTGGTCCCCTTCGGAGGAGAAGGAAGCCGCGCGCTGCAAGAACGTATGGTAGGCACCCTCACCAATCTCATAGGCTCCGAGGGCATCGAAACCCTCCTAGCAGTAAGCCACGGCAGCGCCAGCCGCCAATTTATCAAGGCCGCAGCCCCAGAGGGCTTTGAGCTCCCAACAAAACTCCCCAACTGCGCCATCATGATCTTCGATTTCGAAGAGGCAAAGCCACAAGCAGAAGGCGAGTCTCATCAATGCAAGTTCACCCTCCAGCAAATTGTGGATCCCCAGCAAAGTAATTAGCTGAGCGAGCAGAGTTAAGCAGACATCAACGTGTCGTCTCCCGAGCTTGGCAGAGGGGCGGCGAAATATATTAAGTTTGTCGCGAGTTCCGCACGCAAAGGAAAGCACTTAATGTGCTTTCCGTCTTGCGCAGGACTGTAGAGCAGCAAACTTAATATATTTCGCCGCCCCTCTGCCAAGCCCAGGCGACTCCACGCACTTTACCTGCGTAAACAATGTGAGTGAAATATGAATCTCGATGGATAC
>CAUFRO010000006.1 GCA_959027945.1 uncultured Collinsella sp. | reverse complement strand
AAAGAGAAGAGGCGGGGCATGCCCCGCCTCTTACACCACATCTCTGCGCGCTACCCTAGCTGACGGTGATTAGGAAGTTTCAAGTCGAGTTTTGCCGATTTCGACCAAGAATCGCTGCTACTAAAAAGGTAACAGTACTCATATTTGCCCTTTTTTGGCCACAAGCCCTAAAACAAGCCTCGCCAAGGTCGGGAAGCGGGCCAAATCGCCGGCCTCGAGGCTTATTCCACCGTTCCGTAGACGGCGCCCCAGCCGTGGGCGGCCAAGGCGGAGTTGAGCTGGTCGCACAGCGATTGGCGGTCGTAATAGCCGGGCGGTAGCAGGTTGACGATTTCCATGAGATCGGGCGCCAGGTCTAAGATTTCGGCCTGTACGATCAGATCCAGGCGGTCGATGGCGTGGCGGTCGTAAAACAGTCCGTCGACCAGGCGCTGCAGGTCGCCGAATTCCTCGGCCTGAAACGATCCGTACTCCATAGTGCCTCCTTGGGCGCCCCACGCCGGCATGCGCGGCGATTCGTAATTCATTGCGATGAACTTAATCTATCACGGCTTCATAACGTTGCGACGATGGCGGTCTATACTTAGACGAACTGCAACGTACCGCTTCGCGAAAGGTCGCACCCATGCAGACGATCTACCAGAAGATGGAAACCACCGAACTCGATGCCGCCATCGAGGCGCTCAAAGCCGAGGTCGCCGAGGTCAAGGCCAAGGGCCTGGCGCTCGACATGGCCCGCGGCAAGCCGTCGCCCTCCCAGGTGGACATCTCGCGCCCCATGCTCGATATCCTCAACGCCGACGCCGATCTGCACGACGGCAACGTCGACTGCTCCAACTACGGCTGCTTCGAGGGCATTCCCTCGGCACGCAAGTTGGCAGGGGAGTTCCTGGGCTGCCCCGCCGAGCAGACGCTCGTGCTGGGTTCGTCGAGCCTGCTGATCGAGCACGATATCGCCGGCATGTTCTGGCGCTGCGGCTCGTGCGGCAGCGAGCCCTGGGACGCTTACGAGGCCGCGCACGACGGCAAGAAGGTCAAGTTCCTGTGCCCCGTTCCCGGCTACGATCGTCACTTTGGCATCACCGCCGATCTGGGTATCGAGAACGTCCCCGTCGCGATGACCGACAACGGCCCCGACATGGACGAGATCGAGCGCCTGGTTGCCGCCGACGACTCCATCAAGGGCATCTGGTGCGTGCCCAAGTATTCCAACCCCACGGGCATCACCTTTAGCGAGGACACCGTGCGCCGCCTGGTCGAGATGCCCACGGCTGCGCCCGATTTCCGCATCTTCTGGGACAACGCCTACTGCGTGCACGACCTGTACGACGAGACCGACGAGCTCGCAAACATCTTTGACCTCGCTCGCACGGCGGGCACCGAGGACCGTGTGGTGGCCTTTGCCTCGACGTCCAAGATCACCTTCCCGGGCGCCGGCATCGGCTTTATTGGTGCGAGCCCCGCGGTTATCGCCGAGTTCTCCAAGCGCCTGAAGGCCGGCCTCATCAGCGCCGACAAGCTCAACCAGCTGCGTCACGTGCGCTTCCTTCCCACCATCGAGGCGGTCAAGGAGCACATGAAAAAGCATGCCGAGTTCCTGCGCCCGCGCTTTGAGGCCGTCGAGCGCAAGCTCACCGAGGGCTTGGGCGACACGGGCTGCGCCACTTGGACGCACCCCCGCGGCGGCTACTTTGTAAGCTTCGATGGTCCCGAGGGCTCGGCCCAAAAGGTCGCCGCGCTTTGCGCCGACCTGGGCGTCAAGCTCACGCCGGCCGGTGCCACCTGGCCCTATGGCAAGGACCCGCGCGACACCAACATCCGCATCGCGCCGAGCTATCCCACGGTCGAGGACCTGGAGGCCGCGCTCGATGTGCTGGTGCTGGCCGTTAAGCTTGTCGCTGCCGAGCTTGCGCGTGCCGAGCGCGTCTAACGCGCGGCTTCCCGTACTATCCGCACTTTCGATATGTAAAGGAGCGTATACATGGATTTAGGTATTTCCACCAACCCCACGCCAGAGCTCTACACCATTAAGGTAACCGGCGAGATCGATATCTCTAACGCCGATAGCCTGCGCAATGCCATCAATCTGGCGCTCGAGCAGCCCACTGAGGCCGTTGAGCTCGATTTTGCCCAGGTGAGCTACATCGATTCGACGGGTATTGGCGTGCTCGTGGGCGCCGCACACCACGCGGTCGACCACGGCAAGCGCTTTAGCTGCACCAATGTGCAGCCTCCGGTGATGCGCGTGGTACAGCTGTTGGGTGTCGACCAGGAGATTTCGATCACCGCTGCATAATCTTTGCCCCCAAAAGGGCGTGCCGTTTGGCATATGTTTGTGATGCGCTCGGACGTTTTGGCGTCCGGGCGCTATACTTGATCGAATGAATAGACGAGTTCCGGCCGAATGGCGCGGTGCGGGCTCGACTCACATCGAGCCTTGGAGGTATGTGTGTTTGGTATTGGAGAGGGTGAGCTCGCGATCATCGTGGTCTTCGGCTTTTTGCTGTTTGGCCCGGATAAGCTCCCGCAGATGGGCCGCACGATCGGCCGTGCCATCCGTCAGTTCCGCGAGACGCAGGAAAAGATGACGGCCGTTGTTCAGTCCGAGATTATCGATCCGGTGAGTGAGGCCGCTTCGGTTCCGGTCAAGCCCAAGAAGGCTGCCGTCGATGACGATTCCGATGCAGACGAGGATGCCGTTGAGACGGCTGCGCCCGCAAAGAAGGAGACCTTTGCCGAGCGTCGCGCCCGTCTTGCTGCCGAGAAGGCCGCGAGTGAGGCTGCCGCCGAGGGCGAGGGTGCTGCTGAGGAGGCCGAGGGTGCCGAGCCTGCCACTGCCGCTGAGCCTGTCGTCGAGCCTGAGCCTGCTGCAGAGCCGGAGCCCGAGCCCGAGCCGGCAGAGCCCACGACGGCTGACCTCTACGCCCGTCGTCCCCGCAAGCGCAAGGCCGTCGTCGACCAGCTCGCTCGCGAGCTCGAGGCCGAGGACGACGCCGCTGCCGCCGACGCCCCGAAGGGAGGCGATGAGTAATGCCTATCGGACCTGCGCGTATGCCGCTCTTCGATCACCTGGGAGAGCTCCGTCGCCGCCTGACCATCGTGGTCGTGTCGGTGTTTGCCGCCGCTATCGTGCTGTACTTCGCCACGCCCGTGGTGCTCGATATCCTGGAAGATCCCATCCGCTCGTTTGTGCCGGACGGTAAGTTCTACATCACCACCACGCTCGGTGGCTTTGGCCTGCGCTTCTCGCTGGCCATCAAGATGGCCGTCGTCATGTGCACGCCCATGATCATCTGGCAGATCTTGGCGTTCTTCCTGCCGGCGCTTCGCCCCAACGAGCGCAAGTGGGTCGTGCCTACGGTGCTCGCCTCGACGGTGCTGTTCTTCCTGGGTGCCATCTTCTGCTATTTCATCATCATTCCCGCGGGCTTTGAGTGGCTCATCGGCGAGACCTCGGCCGTTGCTACGGCGCTGCCCGATCTGGAGAACTACGTCAACATGGAGCTGCTCTTTATGATCGGCTTTGGCGTGGCGTTTGAGCTGCCGCTCATCATCTTCTACCTGTCCGTCTTCCATATCGTGTCCTATGCGGCCTTCCGCAGTGCCTGGCGTTACGTATACGTTGGCCTGCTCGTGGGTTCGGCTGTGATCACGCCCGACGGCTCGCCCGTCACCCTGGGCCTTATGTACGGCGCCCTGCTCTCGCTCTACGAGATTTCGCTTGCCATCGCCCGTGTGGTCATTACCGCGCGCGAGGGCAAGGAGGGCTTGTTCGTGAGTCGTCTGGACCTGTTCTCGGACGATGAGGACGACGAGGAGTAAATCGGTATGCACGAGGTTGGCATTGTCAACGGCATACTCGATACAGTGATTCGCGCGGCGCGTGGGGCGGGGGCCTCGCGCGCCGTTTTGGTTACGCTACGTATCGGGGATATGACCGAGGTCGTGCGCGAGGCGCTCGACTTTGCATGGGAGACGTTTCGCGACGAGGACCCGCTCACGCGCGGCTGCGAGCTTGCCGTGGAGGAAGTTCATCCACAAAGTGAGTGTCTGGGCTGCGGCGAGGTCTTCGATCACGACCGCTTTCATTGCCGCTGTCCCCAATGTGGCGGCGCCAACGTGCGTCTGCTGCACGGCCGCGAGCTCGATATCGCGAGTATCGAAATCGAAACCCCCGAAGATTAGCCCGCTAGCCATCTGGTGATGGGGTATAAAGGGGCCAAAGTAAGGAGTGCCGAGTATGGCCGAGAAAACGATTGATATCGCGTCGCCGATTCTGTCGCGCAATGAGCGCCTGGCAGATCAGCTGCGTCAGCGATTTAAAGAGACAAACACCTATGTGATCAATGTCTTGTCGAGCCCCGGCTCGGGTAAGACCACCACGATTCTGGGCACCAACGAACGCCTGCGCGACAAGGCCGGCCTGCACTGCGCCGTCATCGAGGGCGATATTGCCTCGGATGTCGACGCCATCACCATGAAGGAAGCCGGCATGCCCGCCATCCAGATCAACACAGGCGGCCTGTGCCACCTCGAGGGCAACATGATCATGGAGGCTGTCGATGCGTTCGACCAGGCCGTCGGTCTGGAGAACATCGACGTCATTTTTATCGAAAACGTGGGCAACTTGGTCTGCCCGGTCGACTTTGACTTGGGTGAGAACCTGTCCATCATGATTCTCTCGGTGCCCGAGGGCGACGATAAACCCATTAAGTACCCGGGCATCTTCCAACACGCCGGCGCACAGCTGCTCAACAAGGTCGACGTGGCCCCGGCTTTCGATTTTGACATGGATAGGTATACTAAGACACTCGATGACCTCAATCCGCAGGCGCCGCGGTTTGCCGTGAGCGCGCGCAAGGGCGAGGGCATGGATGCCTGGTGCGATTGGCTCATCGGGCAGATTGAGCAAGCAAGGGCGTAAGTCGGCCGCCATGAGCGCGGGCGTAGCCGCAGAGATACGAGATAGGAGCCTCTTTTGAAGCTCATCATCGCCGAGAAAAATGACGCCGCGCGTCAGATCGCCGAGCGGCTGTCCACGGGTAAGCCCAAAAAGGACAAGGTGTACAACACCGCCATCTACCGTTTTGAGTGGAAGGGCGAGGAGTGCGTGACCATTGGCCTTGCCGGTCACATCCTGGCGCCCGATTTTTGCGACAGTGTGCTGTTCGATAAAAAGCTGGGTTGGTATTCGGTCACCGAGGACGGCGAGATGTTGCCGGCCGATATGCCCGATGGCCTGGCCCGCCCGCCGTACGACACCAAGCGCAAGCCGTTCCTTGCCGATGGCATTTCCATCAAGGGCTGGAAGCTCGAGAGCCTGCCTTACCTCACCTGGGCACCCGTCATTAAGCTACCGGCCGAGAAAGAGCTCATTCGCTCACTCAAGAACCTGGCCAAGAAGTCCGACAGCGTCATCATTGCCACGGACTTCGACCGTGAGGGCGAGCTGATCGGTTCGGACGCCCTCAACAAGGTGCGCGAGGTCGCGCCCGACTTGCCGGTCGCCCGCGCCCAGTATTCTTCGTTTACCAAGGCCGAGATCACGCAGGCCTTCGATAATCTCGTCTCGCTCGACCAGAACCTGGCCGACGCCGGCGAGAGCCGTCAGCACATCGACCTCATTTGGGGTGCGGTGCTCACGCGCTACCTGACGCTCGCCAAGTTTGGCGGCTTTGGCAACGTGCGTTCCGCCGGCCGCGTGCAGACGCCGACGCTTGCCCTGGTGGTCGAGCGCGAGCGCGAGCGCATGGCGTTTGTGCCCGAGGACTATTGGCAGATCCGCGGCATGGGCGCCGCACAGGGCGCCGCCGAGGACGACCGCTTTAAGATTGCGCACAAAACGGCGCGTTTTACCGACAAAGATGCTGCCGAGATGGCGTACGGCCACGTCGACGGTGCTACGACGGCGACCGTTGCCGCGGTGACCAAGCGCTCGCGCAAGCAGCAGCCGCCCACGCCGTTTGCGACCACCTCGCTGCAGGCAGCCGCCGCAGCCGAGGGCATCTCGCCTGCGCGTACCATGCGCATCGCCGAGTCCCTCTACATGGCGGGCCTTATCAGCTACCCGCGTGTCGACAACACCGTGTACCCCGCGACGCTCGATCTGGGCGCCGTGGTGAGCGACCTGGCAAAGATCACCCCGGCGCTGGCGCCCGTGTGCAAAAAGGTGCTCGCCGGCCCCATGAAGCCCACGCGCGGCAAAGTTGAGACCACCGACCACCCGCCTATCTACCCCACGGGCGAGGGCGATCCGTCCACGCTCGACGGCGGTCAGCGCAAGCTCTACGACCTCATCGCCCGTCGCTTTCTGGCGACGCTTATGGGTCCTGCGACCATCGAGAACACCAAGCTCGAGCTCGACGTCAACGGCGAGCCGTTCGTGGCCTCGGGCGACGTGCTCGTGACCCCTGGCTTCCGCGAGGCGTACCCGTACGGCCTTAAGCGCGACGAGCAGATGCCGCCGCTGGAGCAGGGCGATACGGTCGATGTGTTCGACATTAAGCTCGAGGCCAAGCAGACCGAGCCGCCCGCGCGCTACAGCCAGGGCAAGCTCGTGCAGGAGATGGAGAAGCGCGGTCTGGGCACCAAGTCCACGCGCGCGAGCATCATCGAGCGCCTGTACGCCGTGCGCTACCTCAAAAACGATCCCGTTGAGCCGAGCCAGCTGGGCATCGCTATCATCGACGCGCTGACGCAGTTTGCCCCGCGCATCACGAGCCCCGATATGACCAGCGAGCTCGACGGCGACATGACCCGCGTGGAGCGCGGCGAGGACACCGAAGAGCATGTCGTGACGCACTCGCGCGCGCTGCTGGCCGGCGTGCTCGACGAGCTGCTCAAGCATACGCAGGAGCTGGGCGACGCCATCAGCGACGCCGTCACGGCTGATGCGCGCGTGGGCGCCTGTCCCAAGTGCGGCAAGGACCTGGTTATGAAGACGAGCGCCAAGACCCGCGGCAGCTTTATCGGCTGCATGGGTTGGCCCGACTGCGACGTGACCTATCCGGTGCCGAGCGGCGTCAAGGTAAGCCCGCTCGAGGGCGAGGCCGCCGTGTGCCCCGAGTGCGGCGCGCCGCGCATTAAATGCCAGCCGTTCCGCCAGAAGGCTTTCGAGATCTGCGTGAACCCCACATGTCCCACCAACTACGAGCCTGACCTTAAGGTGGGCGAGTGCAAGGTGTGCGCCGAGGCCGGACGCCATGGCGACCTGATCGCACACAAGAGCGAGAAGAGCGGTAAGCGCTTTATCCGCTGCACTAACTATGACGATTGCGGCGTGAGCTATCCGCTGCCGGCGCGTGGCAAACTCGAGGCGACGGGCGAGACCTGTCCCGAGTGCGGCGCTCCCATCGTGGTGGTCAACACGGCGCGCGGCCCGTGGCGCATCTGTGTCAACATGGACTGCCCGACCAAGGAGAAGAAGCCCGCCCGCGGCCGCAAGACTGCGACCAAGGCGAGCACGGCGAAGAAGGCCACAGCAGCAAAGAAGACTTCGACCGCCAAGAAGTCGACTGCCAAGAAGACTGCCGCGAAAAAGACGACCACCAAGAAGGCGGCCGCCGACAAGTAACCGAGCACATATAGACACGGCGGGGCCGGGCGCGCAAATGCAAATGCGAGCCCGGCCCCACTTCTAAGTTGCGGTGAAATAGGGACTGTTTTTGCTGGCAAAAGACCTAACTAATCCCTATTTCACCGCAAGTTTTGATCAGTTGTTGGGATTACTTCACCTCGACAGGCTTGGCGCCGGGATAGCGGTCCTCAAAGTCCTGACGGTACTTGTTGCTGTTGGTTCCCGGCTCGTTGTCGCGTGCCAGTGGCGCCACGATTTCGTCCTTATGGTCGGCGGGCTTTGCGTACTTTAGACTGATCTCCCAGGCATCGCAGATCGCGTCGACGCGGTTGTCCAGGTCGTCATACAGGGCAACGATGTCTTTCCAGGAACTGTAGTTCTTAGAGCTCATGGGGACGTCCAGGTCCTCGACGATATCGTAGTACTGCTCGATGGTGTCTTCCGTGCGCTCGGCGACGTCGGCGAGATTTTGACGGGTGGTACGGTCCTCTTCCAGATAGCTGCCATTGAAGGCCTGCGCGCAGGCGCGGACCTGGCTATCGAGATCTTCGAGTAGGTCGTAGTACTCGCTCAGACGACGGTAGAGGTTCTGCTCGGAGAGGGTCGCTTCGCCGCCATCCTCGTCGTCATCATCGTCATCGTCGTAAAGACTATTGAGGTCACCGAGAGGCTTAAGGTCATCATCGTCGACATCATGGTGCAGCTTGGTAACCTCGGCAGACGTTTGCGTGGCAGAGCTGTCGAACGGCTTGATCACAAAGAAGATGAGCAGGGCGATGATGATTGCCACCAGCACAACGATAACGGCGATAAGCAGCTTGGTACCGCTCTTTCTGGGGACGGGTGCCTGTGGCGAAATGGGCGCGTATACAGACGCCGGTTGCTGTTGGGTTGAGGTACCCGTGACGGGCATACGCTGTGTCGTTTCGACCGCTGCGGGGCCGGCAGCAGGGTCGGGGCGATAGGCGAGGGAGTCGTCCGGCTTAGCTTGCGGCGTATCGAGTGAGCCGGTCTGCTCAAACGCGGGTTGGCCATTGCTTGCGGTTGTCTGCTCAACGGGTGCACCGCACGAGGTGCAGAACTTGGCATCATCTGCAAGAAGCTTGCCGCACGAGGCGCAATACCGAGACATTGCCACTCCTTTCGCCACATTTCAATGCAATATGACGATTATACCCACCACCCAAAATTCCCCATCATAAGTTGCGGTGAAATAGGGACTGTTTGGCGGTCTCAGAGCTTCAATCAGTCCCTATTTCACCGCAACTTTGGAAAGGCACCTTTAGTCATTGGGGGCGCGCCGGACGCTGGGGTATCATGGCTTGGTTGATATATCTGCATTTACGCGCCTTGTAGGAAGGGGCTGCGCCCATGGCTTTTGAGCCCGCTCAACATAGCTTTATCACGCTCGAGGGCGTCGATGGCGCCGGCAAGTCCACGCAGGCGCGCCTGCTTGTCCGCGCTCTTGAACTCGCTGGCTACCAGGTTGTGAGCCTGCGCGAGCCGGGCGGTACCGCCATCAGCGAAAAGATTCGCGCCTTGCTGCTCGACCCCGCCAATACGGCGATGGGCGACACCTGCGAGCTGCTGCTCTACGAGGCAGCGCGTGCCCAGCTGGTGCACGAGGTCATCGCCCCCGCCCTTGCGGCCGGCAAGGTGGTCCTGTGCGACCGTTTCTACGATTCCACGACCTGCTATCAGGCGTTTGCCGATGGCCTCGACCGTCAGATGGTACGCGATGCCAACAACCTGGCTGTCGCCGGTACGCATCCGGCGCTCACGCTCGTCTACCACATCACACCCGAGCAGGCGGCGCTACGCATGGCAGCCCGTGGCGCGGCAGATCGCATGGAGGCAAAAGGCATGGCCTTCCAAGAGCGCGTCTACCAGGGATTTTGCGCCATTGCCGCCGAGGAACCAAACCGCGTAAAGCTCATCGACGCGACCGCGTCCATCGAGGACGTCTTCGCGCAGACGGTCGAGCAGGTTCGCGCCTACGGCCTCGACATTCCGCAAGATGTCGTCGCCGCCGCGCTTGCCAAGGAGGCCGAGTAACATGGCCCCCGCTCAGGCAAGCCTGCTGGCCAAGCTCGACACCCAAGAGCGCGTGCGCGACTTTTTGACCAATGCCGTCGCCAGCGGTCGCGCATCGCACGCCTACCTGTTTTTGGGCGCGCCCGGAGCGGGCAAGCTCGACGCCGCGTGGGCGCTCGCCCAAGCCTTCCTGTGCGAGCAGGATGGCTGCGGCTCATGCGATAGCTGCGTGCGCGTCGCCCGCCATACGCACCCCGACGTGCACTATTACACGCCCGAGAGCGCCACGGGCTACCTCATCGCCCAGACCCGCGAGCTGCTCGACGACGTGCCTCTGGCGCCCATTCGTGCCAAGGCCAAGGTCTACATCATCGACCGTGCCGAGCAGCTGCGCGCCAACACCGCCAACGCACTGCTCAAAACACTCGAGGAGCCGCCCGAGGGCGTTATGTTCATCCTGCTGGGCACCTCGGCAGACGTGATGTTGCCCACCATCGTGAGCCGCTGCCAGTGCGTGCCGTTTCGGCTGGTATCGCCCGCCGTCGCCGCGCAGGCCGTGAGTCGCGCCACCGGTCAGGACCCTGCGCGTTGCCGCATGGCCGTCGCCGTAGCGGGAAGCCCCACGCGTGGCATCGAGTTCCTCAAGAGCGCCGAGCGCCAGGACGCCCGCCGTCAAATGGTCCGCGCCATCGATTCGCTTATCGCCGCCGACGAGGCCGACGTGCTCAGCCGCGCCAAGTCACTCATCGTCGCCGTTAAGGCGCCGCTCGCCGAGGTCAAGTCCACGCAGGAAAAGGTGCTCGAACAAAACGCCGACTACCTGTCGCGTGGAGCATTGAAGCAGCTTGAGGACCGCAACAAGCGCGAACTCAACGCGCGCGAGCGTTCGGGTATCATGGAAGCGCTGGCGAGCGCGCGGACGCTCATGCGCGATGTGCTGCTGACGCTTCAGGACGAGGCAGCCGACGTGGTGAACGAAGACGTGCGCGACACGATCGGTCGGCTTGCCGCCGCGACCAATGTTGCGGGTGCCACCCGGGCGCTCGAGGCAGTCGCGACCGCCGAGCGCAACATCGCCAGAAACGTTACTCCCCAGCTGGCCATCGAGGTCATGCTGTTCGATATCAGGAAGGCACTGAAATGCCGTTAGTCGTACCCGTTAAGTTTACCTACGCCTCGCGCGACCTGTGGTTCGATCCGCAGGATTTGGATATCCTCGAGGCCGATTATGCCATTTGCTCCACCGAGCGCGGAACCGAGATCGGCCTGGTCACGGCCGATCCCTTTGAGGTGCCGCAAGACGAGATTGGCCAGCCGCTCAAGCCCGTGCTGCGCGTGGCGAGCGACATCGACCTGCAGCTTGCCGACGACCTGGCCATCCAAGGCGACGAGGCCATGGTCGACTTCCGCCGCCTGGTCAAGGAGCTCGACCTCGAGATGAAGCCGGTCGGCGTCGAGTACCTGTTTGGCGGCGAGAAGGCCGTGTTCTACTTTGCGGCCGAGGAGCGCGTCGATTTTCGCCAGCTCGTCAAGGATCTGTCCTCGACGCTGCACATTCGCGTCGACATGCGCCAGATCGGCGTGCGCGACGAGACCCGCCTGGTGGGCGGCTATGCCCAGTGCGGACAGGAGCTCTGCTGTACGCGCTTTGGCGGACAGTTTGAGCCCGTCTCGATTCGCATGGCAAAAGAGCAGGACCTGCCGCTCAACTCGTCCAAGATTAGCGGCGTGTGCGGCCGCCTGATGTGCTGCCTGCGTTATGAGTTCGAGGCGTACAAGGACTTTAAGAGCCGTGCGCCCAAAAAGAAGACGCTCATCGATACGCCGCTTGGCAAGGCGCGTATCCAGGAATATGACACGCCGCGTGAGCAGCTGGTGCTGCGCTTGGAGAACGGCAAAGTCTTTAAGGTCAACCTGGCCGATATGACGTGCTCGGAGGGCTGCAAAAAGAAGGCCGCCGAGCAGGGCTGCAACTGCCGCCCCGATTGCGTGACGCGCGACGTGCTCGAACGCATCGAGTCGCCCGAGATGCGCCTGGCGCTCATGGAGCTCGATCGTGAGAACGGCGTCGACGTGGGCGATGGCCTGTCGAGTGCCGACCGTCTGGCCGGCACGTCGATGCCCAAGCGCCGTCGTCGCGATGCCGATTCCGATGCTCGCGCCGGTCAGGGCCAGGGCGAGGGTCGCGGCCGCGGTAAGGGCCGTGGCAAGGCCGGGGCACCCGAGGCCGAGGGGGCGGTCGATGGCCGTCGTCGTCGCAAGCGCGCGGGCTCGGGCGATGCTACCGACGCTGCAGCCGCGGGCAAGAACGCCTCTCGCGAGCGCGAGGTTCAGCAGCCCCAGCAGCAGAATCGTGGCGGTGGCATGAACCCCACACGTCGCCGCCGCCGTCATCTGTCGAGCGAGGAGCGCGAGGACGCCTTCCGCGCCGCAGCTGCTCGCGAGGCCGGTGCCGCTTCCAAGGGCGCCTCGGCCTCCGATGCGTCTGCCGACAAGGGCGGCAAGTCGCGTGGCGAGGAGGAGCGCGCGCCGCGTCCGCGCCGTCGCCATTCCTCGGGCGCGCAACAGAAGCCCTCAGTGCCCTCCGTGGCCGATCAGGTCTCGGATGGCGAGGTCAAGGTCACGCGCCGTCGTCCCGGAGATGGCGGGGGAGCGGCTGCTAAGGCTTCGCGTGGCGCCGCTCGCGACGAGCGCGAGCCGCGCGAGGATCGCGGTGGCGAGGGCTCGGCCGACCAGGGTCAAAAGCGCCGTCGCCGTCGCCGTTCCCGCAAGCCGCGCCAGGATGGTGGCGAGGGCTCGACCCCGTCTTCGTCCGCACCACAACCGCCCGCCGGCGAATAACGCCCGCGAGCGGATTTAGCCCGCCTTGCCCCGAGCGCATCGGGGTATCATAGCGCCGAATCAACAACCCTCCCTGCGACCGAACGTAGGGAGGGTTGTGTCTTGAAGAGCCATCTGAACATATTGAGCCGTCTGCAGGGTGCCGGTGCCCTACCGTTTGCGGACGAATTGCTACCGTTTGCCGAGCGGGTGGCACGCGAGGCGCTCGAGGCATTGTCGCCAACACGATGTGCCGGCTGCGAGCGCGCCGGTGCGCTTATTTGCCAAGACTGCCTGGCTGCGTTCACGCTCATCGACCCACGTCATAGCTGTACCCGATGCGGCGCCCCGTTTGGGGATTTGCTGTGCACTGAGTGTTCGGTCGAGGGCACGTCCTCGGCAATGGCGGAGGCGCTCGACCGCTGCCTGGCGTGCGCCGTCTATGCGCATCCGCTGCCGCGCATCATTAAAGCGTACAAGGATGCGGGCGAGCGACGTCTGGCTCCGTATCTGGCGGAGCTGCTCTACGACACCGCCCTGCATGCCCAGGTCGTAGCGCCCGATCGCTACGGAGGTGTGCTGTCCGGTGCGGATGCGGTGGTGTTTGTGCCTGCGACGGCGGCAGCGTTTCGGCGGCGTGGTTTTGATCATATGGAGGCTATCGCGCGCCCATTTTGCGAGCTGTCGGGTGTTCCCCTGCTCGATGCTCTCGTCAAGTACGGGCATGGCGACCAGCGCGAACTCGGTCGTGAGGAGCGCCGCGAGCGTGCCCAAGGCATGTACGAGACGGTTGAGGACGTGCGCGGCCGCCGCCTGCTGCTTATCGACGACGTTATCACCACGGGCGCGACGATGGCCGCGGCTTCGGCGGAACTCAAGCGCGCCGGCGCCGCGGCCGTTGATGGCCTCGCTATCGCACGCGTTTGGTAGGGGTAGTTTTGTGGCAGTAAAGATTGAGCGGCGCGACGAGCCAACAAACGAGCAACTGGCGGCTTCCGTAATCCTAACAGGGGCCTCGGCGCTACGCATGATGCGCGCCGAGCGCCGGCAGATGGGCTACATAAGCTGGAAGGACCTCGATCCCGATGAAGAGCGCCGTGTGCTGCGCACATCGTCGCCCTCGACCGAGGACATCTATCTTCCCGACTTGGTGCGGATTGGGGCCGCAAGTGGCGAGGTGCAAGAAGATCTTTGCTTGCTGGTGGGATCTGCGGCGCAGCGCCGCCGTATGCCTGGCGTGGGCTGGTCCGTATGCTCCGGGTTGCCCGCCGGCTCGATTCTAGAGGTGGAACCGGGGGTGTACAGTCTATCTCCCGAGGCCCTTTGTGTTGTCGTCGCCCGCGAGGTCGGCTGTATCCAGGCATTTGCCCTGGCCCAGGAGCTGTGCTCTAAGATTTCGCTGAGTGACCGCGGGAAGTATCTGCCTCCCTACACCTCGCCTGTTACGAATAAACTTGCAAAGGACAAGGACCAGCCAGCAGATGTGGGCTACTTTGAGGTTGAGCCGGTGCTGACGCCCGATCGTCTGGCAGATTACCTCGCGGTATGCAAGGGGAACGTGGCCAAACAGCTGCAGTGTCTGTGTCCCTATCTTTCGGAAAACCTGCGCTCACCCATGGAGTGCATCATGCTCGCCCTGTTTTCGCTTCCGTTTTCCTATGGCGGGTTTGCCTGCGGACCTTTTAAGACCGACTACAAGATCGAGTTCGATGACCGTGCGCAGGCAATCTCGGGGATGCCGCATGCAGTTTGCGATGCGTATCAGGAAGCAGCCCGGTTTGACCTGGAATACAACGGTGAGCTGGGCCATTCCTCTCGGAGGGGACGTATCCATGATGAAAAGCGCAACACGGGCTTGATTACTATGGGAATCGAGGTCGCGACGGTCAACAACGAAATGCTCTGTGACATGGAAGCGATGGAAGCGCTCGCATGGCGCATGCACCAGCGTATGCGAAAGCGGTACCGGAATCGTGTCGATGCCCGCAGGAAGAAGCAAGAGGCGTTGCTTAACACGCTGCGGGCGTGTTTTGGGCTTAAGCCGGTCTAATTCGCGTCGAAAATAGAGGGTTAATCATATGCCCTGGACAAAATATGGCAAATATGAGTACTGTCACTAAATCAGTAACAGCAAAATCAAGGAATTTAGGACTCGGAGGCGGCGTAAAGTGAGAAGATAATAAACAACTGTAGAATAACTAAGCATCAGGTTGGCGACACTGAGCGCAAAATCTGTCCGAGAGGCCAAAAGTGCCTGTTACTAAATTGGTGACAGTACTCATATTTGCCGTATTTTGGCCGGGGCACCCTAAGAAGGGCGCCCCGGAGCTCCCCGTAGGGGAGCTCCGGGCTTCATAGGGGCACGAATAGCCCACTCCGACCTGCAAAATCTGTGCGCACGATGCGAATGACGCCCTTAACCTTAAACTTTAGCTTGAACTTAGCTATAATGCGCTTCGTTCCTACCAGGCTGTGGTTGCGGACGGACGAAATGCCCGTCCTAGTCCAAGACAGACGCGGTCAAAGGGATCCACGTAAGCGACCGCGTGCGCGCGGCGCGATCATGGCGCGTCCTAGATGTAAGCCGCACCGTCCGTTCTACTTTCTTTGGGGCAATACCGCCTCGCGGGCGAGCGGGTCAGTCGTGAAGGTGGCTGCGGCCTCCCGAGCAAACACCCCGGTGCGCAAGTGTGGGGTCAAATACCAGGTCAGCTGGTGGGAACAACCCGATATCCCGTGCAGGGCACGGATCGTATACGACACAGAAGGCAGGGTAGCGGACATGGTGAGGGGCAGCTTGATGCATGCGGCTCGGTTAGGTGCTGGGACCGCGGCGGTCATTGCCGTTTTGGGCCTGAGTGGATGCGCGTTCAATCCACTGTCCACGTTCACGACGCCCACGATCGACCAGATCGAGCGCGAGACCGTTACCCCCACGGTATCGGATGATGCCCTGGTCACTCCCGGTACCCTGACGGTTGCCCTCGATACCTCCGATGCGCCGCAGGCCATGCAGGGCGCCGACGGCGAGCTCACGGGGTATGCAGTCGACGCTGCCCGCGCCCTCGCAAGCCGCATGGGCCTTAAGGTCGCCTTTGTCGATGCGTCCTCGGCAGGTTCCGCGCTCGGCGACAAAAAGGCTGATATCTTTATCGGCGAGATCAACTCCACGGACGGGGACGTTAGCTCTCTCGGCACCTGCCTGTACGATGCCGCTTCCGTGTTCGGTAAAACCAGCGATGGTGGGTCGCTAAGCGTTTCCACCGATACCCTTAACACGTCTACTCTGGGTGTCCAGATGTCCTCGGCCTCGCAGGAGGCGCTTGCTAAGCAGAGTATCACCGCCAACCAAAAGACCTACTCCAACATCAACGAGTGCTTTGAGGCACTCGAGTCCGGCGAGGTCGACTATGTAATCTGCGACTCCACGGCCGGCGGCTACCTTGCACGCCTGATGAGCGAGGTCTCCTATGCCGGTTCGCTCGAGGCGCCCTCGACGCTTGGTGTTGCGGGCCTCTCGTCCAATGACGAACTGTGCCGTGCCGTGAGCGATGCCCTTGACGCCATCACGGTCGACGGTACGCTCGAGGCAGTCCACTGCGTCTGGTATGGCACGATGCCCTACGACCTCACCACTAAGACAGTATCTGGTGTCAACCTTCAGTCGTCTGGCTCCGCATCCTCCGGCAGCGAGTCTTTCGATTCCAACAATGAGACCGCATCCTCCGAGGACAAATCGTCCAGCCAGGAAGGCACCATCACTGACGATGACATTAACAAACTCAATAGCTAGTTATTGCCAGGGGTGGTGTCTCCTATACGTTGGAAAGGACACCTCTTCACGGTTTCAACATGCACTGCCGGGCTTCCCCAATAGGGGAGCCCGGCTTTTTCATCCCTATAAAACCAGCAGGTCAAAGCCAATTTTCGGGACCAAATACAAATCTGTCGGCTCCCTCCTATAGCGCACTTTGCCATGGAAAAGTACGAGACTTCGGTATGCGGTATCAAGCAATCGTTATTCGGGTCTTTAGGAATCCGCGTGATTAAATGCACGGCAATGGGTACATAGCCAGTACAGTAAGTCCCCGAGGCAGATTGGAGCCACGTATGGATATCAAGGTTTCTGGACGCAAGACGACGGTAACCGATGCTCTGCGTGCGCATGTGGATGAGAAGATCGGCGAGGCGCTCAAGGTTTTCGATATCGAGCCCATGACGGTCGACGTTGTACTTCGCTATGAGAAGAACCCCTCGAACCCCAACCCGGCAATCGTCGAGGTCACGGTTCGTGCCCGCGGCTCTGTGATTCGCGTTGCCGAGCACGGCGCAGATATGTACGCCGCCATCGACCTCTCCGCCGATAAGGTCACCCGCCAGCTGCGCAAGTTCAAGACCAAGGTCGTGGACAACCGCCAGGGCGGTGCCAGCGCAGCGGATGTCGCGCCGGTCGAGCGCGTCGAGGATCTGGCCGACCTGCTGCTGCCCGAGGAGGAGGACGACCTGCTCGTCCGCGAGAAGGTCATCGATGTCACCCCGATGACTGAGGAGCAGGCGCTGGTGCAGACCGATCTGCTCGGTCACGACTTCTACGTGTTCGAGAACGCGACGACTGGCCTCATCAATGTGGTGTATCACCGTAAGAATGGTGGATATGGCATCATCAAGCCCCGCATCGAAACACTTGACGAGTAAAATACGTTAACTTGCATGAGTTAACGGTTGGCGGCCATCCCATGCGGATGGCCGCCTTTTTACGTAAGGAGTCGCTTTGATGGACAAGGCTGCATCTACCGGCCATTCTGACCGCTGCCGCATCGTCGTCGATACCTGCTGCGACTTTAGCCCCGAGGTCGCCGCGAACCTCGATGTCGATATCCTGGGTTTCCCCTTCATTATCGATGGCGAAGAGCGCACGGACGATATCTGGTCGAGCATCACGCCCAAAGAGTTCTACGACCGCATGCGCGCCGGCGCTCGCGTGTCTACCTCCGCCGTGTCGCTCGGTCGCTATATCGAGTTCTTTACCGAGTGTGCCAAAGAAGGTACGCCCACGGTCTACCTGTGCTTTACCTCGGCGCTGTCGTCGAGCTACAACTCCGCGTGCCAGGCGGCGGACGCCGTGCGCGCCGAGTATCCCGATTTTGAGCTGTACGTGGTCGACAACGCTCTGCCCTGCGCGACCGGCGCGCTCTTGGCGCTCGAGGCCGTGCGCCAGCGTTCGGCGGGACTGACCGCCAAGCAGCTGGTCGATTGGGCAAACGAGGCAAAGACCTACGTCCACGGCTACTTTACGCTCGAGAGCTTTGACGCGCTGGCTGCCGGCGGCCGCATTCCGCCCGCGGCGGCGCAGCTCACGGCAAAGCTCGATGTCAAGCCCGAGCTCTCCTACGACCTGGCCGGCTCGCTGTCGCTGATCGGCGTCAACCGCGGCCGCAAGAAGGCGCTCAAGTCCATCCTCAAGTCGTTCCGCGAGAACTACGTGCCCGATCGCACCATGCCCATCGCCATCATGACGGCCGATGCCGAGAAGGACGGCGACTGGCTCGAAGCCGCCATCCGCAAGGAGGAGGGCTGCGCCGACGTCACGATCATTCGCAGCTCCGTGGGCCCCACCATCGGCTCGCATGTGGGCCCCGGCATGGTGGCCTGCGCGTTTTGGGGTAAGAACCGCGCCGACAAGGCGTCGCTTTCCGACCGCATCGCCCGCCGCGTGCGCGGCCAGTAGGCAAGCGATGCGTCCGTAATCGCCCTCGACTCACAGCCCAAACGCTGGCACCGAGTATTCAACCTGGTAATAACACCCAACCCAAAAGGAAAGGTTTCATGGCAAACAAGCTCTCTGTCGCATTTATCGGCACCGGAATCATGGGTG
This sequence comes from uncultured Collinsella sp., assembly GCA_959027945.1. Taxonomy (GTDB): domain Bacteria; phylum Actinomycetota; class Coriobacteriia; order Coriobacteriales; family Coriobacteriaceae; genus Collinsella. The sequence goes on along the minus strand of CAUFRO010000006.1, from coordinate 49,784 downwards.
CCCCCATCGCCGGCCACATTCTGGACGCCGGCTATCCCGTCACGGTCAACAACCGCACTAAGTCCAAGGCGGCGGCGCTTATCGAGCACGGCGCAGTCTGGGCCGATACGCCGGCAGATGCCGTGGCGAACGCCGACGTCGTCTTTACCATGGTGGGCTATCCCTCCGAGGTCGAGGAGCTCTACCTGGCGGGCGACGGCCTGCTCGCGTGCACCAAGCCGGGCGCGGTGCTGATCGACCTCACCACGAGCTCCCCCGAGCTGGCGCGCGACATTGCCGAGGCCGCCCAGGTTTCTGGTCGCATGGCGTTTGACTGCCCCGTCACCGGCGGCGAGTCTGGTGCTATCGCCGGCACGCTCACGGCTATCGTGGGCGCCACCGAGAACGATATCGCCCCAGTCCGCGACATCCTTGCCACCTTTGCGGCAAATATCTGCTGCTTCGACGGCGCCGGCAAAGGCCAGGCTGCCAAGCTCGCCAACCAGGTGTCGCTGGGCGCCTGCATGGTCGGTATGGCAGACGCCATGGCATTTGCCGAGCTGAGCGGCCTTGACCTGGAGAAGACCCGCCAGATGATCTTGGGCGGTACCGGCAAGTCCGGCGCCATGGAGAGCCTGGCTCCCAAGGCGCTCGACGGCGACTACAAGCCCGGCTTTATGGTCGAGCACTTCATTAAGGACCTGCGCCTGGCCCTTGCTTACGCCGACGACCGCGAGCTCGCGCTGCCCGGCGCCGACGTGGCCTTTACGCTCTATGACATGCTCGACGCCATCGGTGGTGCCAAGCTGGGCACCCAGGCCATCACGGTCCTCTATAAGGAGGAGGCCGACGCCATCGCCGCCGGTCTGGACTGGTCACAGTATCGTCCCGAAGAGCACGGTGCTCACGAGGACGGCTGCGGTTGCGGCGAGCACGGCGACGACCATGAGTGCGGTTGCGGCCACCATCACGGCGATGACCACGAGTGCTGCGGCGGTCACGGCCATGATGACGGCCACGAGTGCTGCTGCGGCCACCATCACGGGGAGTAGCGCCCATGAGCTGGACGTTCGTGGTGCTTGCGCTGGTGCTCTTTCTCTTTGCGATCTACATTGGCTTTTTGTGCGGCCAGTGGGCGTGCGAAAAGCGCGTGATCACCAAGCGCGACTACTGGATTGCCAACTTTGCAGGCGCGGCGGCAGTCGTCCTGCTGACCTGGGTGTTCTCGCTGTTCCCGCTGGTGCAGTTTGCGCCGATCGGCTGGCTCGGCGGCTTTATCGCCGGTCTTAAGATGAGCTTTGGCGAGTCCGTCGGTCCGTGGCGCAAGCACGACGAGGTCTTTAACGTCAACAAGGCTCATCGCGCCGCCGCCGACGCGGGCGACGCTGAGGAACGCCGCCGTGCGCGTCGCAATGGCGCGGCCGACCGACAGCTCATCTCGGTCACCGATGACAGCAAGGGTGCTGGCAAGCACGCTAAGAAATAGTAAGAAGAGGTAACTATGGCAGAAAACAAAGACGAACAGCTCACCGACGAGGAGCTGGCACAACTTCAGCTGGCAGAGGAGAACGAGAACGCCGTCGACCGTCTGGTCAAGGAGCTCGGCTGCCCCACGCGACGCATCCGCCAGTTTGCCGCCCGCGTGCTGCACCTGCTTGCCGAGCGCGATCCGCAGCGCGTCGTGCCCTGCGTGCCCGCGCTGATCGAGGCTCTCGACCGCCCCGAGGCTCAGACCCGCTGGGAGGCCCTCGATGCCCTGGCGGTGCTCGCCACCACCTGCCCCGAGCAGCTGGGCGATGCCTTCGAGGGCGCCGAGACCGCGCTGTTCGACGAGATTTCCTCCACGCTGCGCTACGCCGCCTTCCACCTGCTGTGCGCGTGGGGTGCCACGAGTGTCGAGCGTTCGCGCGAGGCTTGGCCGATCCTGGATGAGGCCATCCAGTGCTACCACGGAGACCTTGAGTATCGCGATATGCTCGGTTGCCTGTACGAGTTTGGCCAGGGCGAGATCGATGCCGAGGTTGCCGAGAAGCTCGCGCTGCGCCTTAAGTTCGATGCCGAGAACGGTAAGGGCAGCTATCTCAAGGCCCGTTCGAGCGAGATTTGCGAAATGCTTGTTAAACGTTTTGGCCTGGATCTCTCCAAAAAGAAGAAGCGTGCTAGCGTTAAAAAATCTGACGACGCCGAAGACGAGGAGTAACAGATTATGGCGCACGATGTAGTCCTGATTCCCGGCGACGGTATCGGTCCCGAGATTATGCAGGCCATGCGCCGCGTGGTCGAGGCCACCGGTGTCCAGATCAACTGGAACGTCCAGGAGGCCGGCGCCGGCGTCATGGACGAGTTTGGCACGCCGCTGCCCCAGCATGTGCTCGATGCGGTCGCCGAGACCAAGGTTGCCATCAAGGGCCCCGTCACCACGCCGGTTGGCACGGGCTTCCGCAGCGTCAACGTGGCCCTGCGCAAGCACTTCGACCTGTACGCCTGCGTGCGCCCCTGTCTGTCGCAGCCGGGCGACGGCTCTCGTTTCCGCGATGTCGACCTGGTTATCGTGCGCGAGAACACCGAGGACCTCTACGCCGGCATCGAGTTCGATGAGGGTGCTGCCGAGGTCAAGGAGCTCTCACAGCTCGTCGAGCGTTCGGGCCAAAAGACCTTCACCGCCGATTCCGCGATCTCGATCAAGCCGATCTCTATTGCCAAGAGTCGCCGCATCGTGGAGTATGCCTTTGAGTACGCCCGCCGCTGCGGCCGCAAAAAGGTGACGGCCGTACACAAGGCCAACATCATGAAGGCGACCGACGGCCTGTTCCTGCGCGTGGCGCGCGAGGTGGCCGCCAACTATCCCGATATCGAGTTCAATGACAAGATCGTCGACGCCACCTGCATGGGCCTGGTCCAGAACCCCGACGACTTCGATGTCTTGGTGCTGCCCAATCTGTACGGTGACATTGTGAGCGACCTGTGTGCTGGCCTGGTGGGAGGCCTGGGTATGGCCCCCGGCTCCAACATCGGCGCCGACTGCGCCATCTTCGAGGCAACGCACGGCTCCGCGCCCGATATCGCTGGCCAGGATATTGCCAACCCCACGGCCGAGATTCTGTCTGCGGCTATGATGCTCGATCATCTGGGCGAGAACGATGCTGCCAATCGTATCCGCTCCGCTGTTTCCGCCACGCTCGACGAGGGTAAGCAGGTTACCGGCGACGTACGTCGTGCCCAGACCGGTTCCGTCGAGGGTGCGGTGGGTACGCAGGCCTTCGCCGATGCCGTTATTAAGCACCTGGCCTAAGACATGCAAGCTGCAAACGCCTAAATAGTACTTAAGTGTTTGCGTATAACCTAAGAATCAATATGCCCGGCGCCTCGTCGGGCGTATTCTGTTAGGGATCGTGTTCCCAATAAGGAGTAGCTGACTATGGGTCTGATTCAAAAGAAGGACGAGAAGGACGAGATCGACGGCATCCAGATCATCGAGCGCGGCGAAGGCCCCGACGGTGATGAGGACGAGAAGATCGATCTGGTCGCCGGCACGTCTGCCGAACATATTGCCGCCGGCACGACCGCCGAGGAGGAGGACGCTCGCCTGGAGGCAAAGATCGCCGCGGACGCCGCCGACGAGAACCTCATGCCCGAAGAGCAGGACGATGACGACTGCGACGTGGACGACCACGCTTGCAAGCACAAGAAGACGATGATTGCCGCCTTTGTGGTCGCCGTCGTGATTGCCGCTGTGATCGGTTTCTTTATCGGCAACGGTGGTTTTGGCGGCAAGGGCGTTGGCTCGGCGACTCTCACCGAGGACCAGCTCGATTCGACCGTGGCAAGCTATAGCTACAACGGCAAGAAGAGCGACATCACCGCGCGCGAGGCCATCGAGAGCCAGTACAGCCTCGATAAAGTCAAGAATAGCGATGGCAATTACACCGCTCCGTCCGCCGACGTCATCCTGTCCTATGTGCGCAACAAGATCCTACTCGATGCTGCCGAGGACGAGGGCATCACCGTCTCTTCCAAGGAGATGAAGAAGTACGCCGAGGATTCCATCGGCACCTCCGACTACAAGACCATGGCTACGCAGTATGGTGTGTCCAAGGATCAGGCCAAGCAGATCGTCCGTCAGTCCGCGACGCTGCAGAAGCTCTACAAGAAGAAGGTCGGCGACAGCTCCGCAAGCATGCCGACCGCCCCGACCGAGCCTGCTGACGGCAACGAGGAGACCGCGAGCAAGGACTACGCCGATTACATCATCAAACTTGCAGGCGACGAGTGGGATAGCGAGAAGGGCACCTGGAAGGACGCCGATGGCACCTACGCTAAGGCGTTCGCCGACGATGCCTTTACTGCCGATAGCGCTACCTACAAGCAGGCCATGACCGCCTATTACACCGCCTACCAGCAGTATTCCTCGCAGGCTTCGAGCGCCAGCTCCAAGTGGACCGAGTACGCCAACGGCCTCTACGCCAAGGCCAATATCAGCATCTACGGCCTGTTTGCGTAAAGAGTTGCACGGCTCATCGAGCATCTAGCCGATTGACAGCAGAAAGCCCGCCAGCACGGAAGTCGTACTGGCGGGCTTTTTGCGTTGCAGAGCCATCTGCTGAGATTGGGAAGGTAGATTGTGCGATCGCGTAAGCGCTCCATCGGATTCCCCCAATTCATCTGGGAAAACGGCTGCAAACGATTGCAAATAACCGGTGAACGGTCGAAAACTACCGTTCACCGATAATCTCGAAGCTGGTTCTAACTGGTATTAAGTCAAAAAGACCAATTCATAAATCTTCACAATGACCTGCATTTTTTCCACACGCTATTTTTAGCCGCCCTGCGTTGTTTAGACGCAAAGAAAGTTCCGATCTCTCGCCCAATCATTTCGAAATGGTTTCAAAACCGCAGGTAGAAGTGTTAACGAGCGGTAAACGGTCGATTTATCGCCGTGAGCGGTGCAAAAACGTTTTACTGTATGAATCAACGAAAGCGATCTCTTCTGTGGTGATATAGTGACAACAACACGTCACGTGGTTACTACCAGTTGAGAGACCACTGGTCTTCAAAGAACGCTTTCCAAGAAGCTTTAAGGGCGAGCGCCCGCTGGCTTCCGAAAATCATCGGACTCAGATCGTACACACCTTCGGAAGGGAAATTTGAATGGTTGGCTTTATTCTTACCGGTCATGGACAGTTCGCACCCGGCCTTGCAAGCGCTATCGCTATGGTTGCCGGCGACCAGCCCGCTTTTACCGTCGTTCCTTTCGAGGGCGACCAGGCTGCCTCCTACGGTGAGGATCTTCGCGCCGCCATTACCGCTATGCGTGAGGAGTGCGATGGCGTGCTCGTCTTTACCGACCTGCTCGGTGGCACCCCCTTCAATCAGTCGATGATGATTGCCCAGGATGTCGACAACGTCGAGGTTCTGACCGGCACCAACCTTCCCATGGTTATTGAGCTCCTGTTCCTCCGCGGCAATGCCACGCTCGCCGAGCTTGGCGAGCAGGCCGTGACCGTTGGCCAGACGGGCATCACCGCCCAGACGGTCGCTTCCGTCGCTGGTGCCGAGGAAGAGGATATCTTCGGCGACGTGGACGGCATCTAATGGCCGATTTCGGAGCCAGCGTTCTGAGCTCCTCGGTCGCTCTTTTGGGTCTGCTCGTCATCATGGGTGTGATTTACACCATCTGGTCTCAGATCAACATGAAGAAGAAGCAGAAGTACTTCAAGGAGCTGCACACCGAGCTCAAGCCGGGTCAGGAGGTTCTTTTCGCCGGCGGTGTCTACGGAACCGTCAAAGGCATCGAAGGCGAGAAGGTCCAGATCAAAGTCCGATCCGGAGCCGTCGTAGATGTCTCGCGTTACGCGATTCAGGAGATCAAGTAACTGTCGTCAGCAAATAACGAAAGGAAGCTGATCAACATGGCAGAACCCAACATTCTTCTTACCCGCATCGATAACCGACTGGTCCATGGTCAGGTCGCTACCCAGTGGAACTCCACCCTGGGTTCCAACCTCATCCTCGTCGCCAACGACGACGTGTCGACCAACACCATGCGCCAGAACCTCATGAAGATGGCCGCTCCCACCGGCGTCGCTACGCGTTTCTTCTCCCTGCAGAAGACCATCGACGTCATCGGCAAGGCGAGCCCGCGCCAGAAGATCTTCATCGTGGCCGAAACACCGGAAGACGTGCTTACGCTCGTCAAGGGCGGTGTGCCTATAAAGAAGGTAAACATCGGCAACATGCACATGTCGGAAGGAAAGCGCCAAGTCGCCACCTCCGTCGCAGTTAACGACGAGGATGTCGCTGCGTTTAAAGAGCTGCAGGAATTGGGGGTGGAGTTGGAGATCAGGCGCGTTCCGAGCACGCCTGTTGAGGACACGAGCAAGCTCTTCTCGTAATCCTCGTGATCCACGTTGTCGGGAGTGAAACCCTGACATTCTGTACGTGAAATCCAAAGTGCGTACATACATTTTGAAAGGAGGAGCAAGATGGAATACACGATCTTCCAGGTCGCTCTGGTCTTCATCGTCACGTTCGTCGCGGCAATCGACCAGTTTAACTTCCTCGAGTCTCTCTATCAGCCCATCGTCACCGGCGCCGTCATCGGTCTTATCCTTGGCGACCTCAACACCGGTCTTCTCGTGGGTGGTACTTATCAGCTCATGACGATCGGCAACATGCCGATCGGAGGTGCTCAGCCGCCTAACGCTGTTATCGGCGGCATCATGGCAGCCATTCTCGCTATTGCTACGGGCCTCGAGCCCAACGCGGCAGTCGGCCTTGCCATTCCGTTCGCTCTGCTTGGTCAGCTCGGCGTTACCCTGGTCTTCACGCTTATGTCGCCGCTCATGTCCTCCGCGGACAACATGGCTCACAACGCTGACACCAAGGGTATCGAGCGTCTGAACTACTTCGCCATGGCTCTGCTCGGCCTGATCTTCGCTGTCGTCGTCACCCTGTTCTTCATCGCTGGCGCTACCATCGGTCAGACCATCGCTTCCGCCATCCCGACCTGGCTGCAGACCGGTCTCTCCGCTGCAGGCGGCATGATGCGCTTCGTCGGCTTCGCCGTCCTGCTCAAGGTTATGATGAACCGCGATATGTGGGGCTTCTTCCTCATGGGCTTTGGCCTCGCGCTCATCACCGTTGCCAACGATTCTCTGGCAACCCCTGCCCTGCTCATCCTCGCTCTCATCGGCTTCGGCATCGCTTTCTGGGACTTCCAGCAGCAGACCGAGCTGAAGGGTGCAGCTGTTTCTGACGGAGGTGACTTCGAAGATGGCATCTAATGAGTATGTGATCCCGGAGCACTACGAGGATCTCACTCCTGCTCCGCAGCTCGACCAGAAGACCCTCAACAAGATGGCTTGGCGCTCCTGCTTCCTGCAGGCATCGTTTAACTACGAGCGTATGCAGGCCGCTGGCTGGCTCTACTCCATCATCCCCGGTCTGGAGAAGATCCACACCAACAAGAACGACCTCGCGGCTTCCATGAGCCACAACCTGGAGTTCTTCAACACCCACCCGTTCCTCGTTACCTTTGTTATGGGCATCGTGCTTTCGCTCGAGCAGAACAAGGTTGACATCCCCACGATTCGCGCCGTCCGCGTCGCCGCAATGGGCCCGCTCGGTGGTATCGGTGACGCCCTGTTCTGGCTGACGCTCGTGCCTATCACGGCCGGCATCACCTCTAACATGGCCATCAACGGCAACGCCGCTGCGCCGATCATCTTCCTGGTGATCTTCAACGTCGTCCAGTTCGCTCTGCGCTTCTGGCTCATGAACTGGTCCTACAAGCTTGGCACCAGCGCTATTGACGCTCTGACCGCCAACATGCAGGCCTTCACGCGTGCCGCTTCCATCATGGGCGTCTTCGTCGTCGGTTGCCTGGTCGTCACCATGGGTGGCACCCAGATCAACCTCCAGATCCCCAACGGCACCACCCGTGGCCTCTCCGCTACTACCGTGATCGTCTCCGAGAAGGAGGCCGAGAACTTCACCGGTATGGAGGGCATCGATACCGAGACCGCTGAGGCCGGTACCATCGCCATGACCGATGAGGACGGCAACGCCCTCACCGCCTCCGATGCCGACGGCAACGCTGTCGAGTGCGGCGTCACCGATCTGGGCAACGGCATGGAGTCCGTTACCTACGGCACCGTTACCGAGGATCCGGTCAACTTCTCTGTTGCCGACACCCTCAACACCATCGTCCCGAAGCTCGTCCCGCTTATGCTTACGCTGCTGCTTTACTACATGTTCGCTAAGCACAGCTGGACCCCGACCAAGGGCATTCTGCTGCTCTTCGTCCTCGGCATCCTGGGCGCTGGCCCGCTTGGTCTCTGGCCGAGCATCTGGTAAGGCTCTAGCTTGAGGGGTGTGTCCCTACGCGGCTCACACCCCGACCCCTTAAGCCATGTGTATGTTTAAAGCCGCGTGCTCGAAAGAGCGCGCGGCTTTTGTTTTCTTGATGATTCGGGTGCAGCAGTCAGATAATGCTTAACACCCTAGGTAGTTAGCCGAATTCGAGCAAAAGGGAGGATAGGATGGCGATCGGAGCGCGCAAACAGCCCCTTTACGATCAGCTGGTCGATATTCTGACCGAAAAGATTGACCATGAATATCATGCCGGCGACATGATTCCTTCCGAGCGCGAACTTTCGGAGCGCTATGGTCTCTCGCGCACCACGGTGCGCCTGGCTCTGCAGGAACTGGAGCGTTTAGGACTGGTGGTTCGGCAGCACGGTCGCGGTACATTTGTGACCGACCGTTCGGCAAAAGCAACCAATCTTATGCAGTCCTACAGCTTTACCGAGCAGATGCGCGCGATGGGTCGCGACCCCGAGACCACGATTCTCGATTTTTGCGAGATGGAGGCCGATAAGAATCTGGCCGAGCATATGGGATTGCGTATCGGTGATCGCATTTTTAAGCTCAAGCGCCTTCGTTCTGCCGACAACATGCCCATGATGGTCGAACGCAGCTATCTACCGGTTCGTCAATTTCTGTCCCTAAAGCGACCGCTGCTGGAGCGTAAGCCGCTTTACGATGTGATTGAGCAGGACTTTCAGCAAAAGATTCGCGTGGCCGAAGAGGAGTTCTATGCGAGCATAGCCCGTCCCACCGATGCCCACCTTTTGGGAATTGTCGAGGGCTCGCCTGTGCTCGATTTGGTCAGGACTACGTATAACGAGTCAAACGAGGTTGTGGAGTATACACTCTCGGTTGCTCGTGCCGATCAGTTTAAATACAAGGTTTACCACCAGCGTAGCAACTAGTGTCCGCATCGTTTCCATATGGTGATTCTTTGCATTTAACTGGTTACTACCAGATAACCAACCGAAGTGTATAATTGCACGTCAGAGGATTACTTCTAGAGAGAGGTATTAGAAATGTTCGAGAAGAGTGTCGAGGAGCTCACCGAGCTCGGCGCCCAGATTACCACGGCCGAGATTGCTCAGCAGCCCGAGCTTTGGCGTGATACGCTCAACGTCTATCGCGAGAACAAGGAGGCCATCGAGGCCTTCCTGGCCGAGGCTCGCGCTATGGGCGAGGGCCGTCTGTCCGTTGTCTTCACCGGTGCCGGTACGTCCGACTACGTTGGCGATACCTGCGCCCCGTACCTGCGTCACGCTGGCAACACTGATCTCTACGACTTTAAGCCCATCGCCACGACCGACATCGTGAGCGCCCCGCGCGACTTCCTGCGCGCCGAGGATCCCACGCTCGTGGTTTCCTTTGCCCGCTCTGGCAACAGCCCCGAGAGCCTTGCCGCCGTTGCCGTTGCCAAGGAGCTCGTCCACAACGTCAAGTTCCTCAACATCACTTGCGCTCCCGAGGGCAAGCTCGCCGTCGAGTCTGCCGATGATCCCAACGCGCTGACGCTGCTCATTCCGCGCGCCAACGACAAGGGCTTCGCCATGACCGGTTCTTATTCCTGCATGACCCTGCTCTCTACCCTTATTTTCGACACTGCCTCTGATGAGCAGAAGGCCGAGTGGGTCGAGACGATTGCCAAGATGGGCGAGGAGGTCATCTCCCGTGAGCCCGAGATCGCCGATTACCTGGCTGGCGACTTCAACCGCGTGACCTACTTGGGTTCTGGCTCCTTCGGTGGCCTTGCCCAGGAGAGCCAGCTCAAGATCCTCGAGCTCGCTCACGGTCTGGTCGCTACTTCCTACGACACCTCCATGGGTTACCGTCACGGACCCAAGTCCTTCGTCGACGATAAGACGCTCGTCTTCGTGTTCGTCAACAACGACGCCTACACCCGTCAGTACGACATCGACATCCTCAACGAGATCGGTGGCGACGACATCGCTCAGCATACCGTCGCCGTTCAGCAGGATGGCGCCACCGTCTACGAGGGCGAGTCCTTCACCTTCAAGGGCTACGAGGCGCTCCCCGAGGGCTACCTTGCTCTGCCGTTCGTGATGTTTGCCCAGGCCATCAGCCTGCTCAACTCCGTGCGCGTGGGCAACACGCCCGATACGCCGAGCCCCACCGGCACGGTCAACCGCGTGGTCAAGGGCGTGACGATTCACCCCTTCACCGCTTAATCGCGTCCCCCTGTAAGGGCGCCCGTCCGCTCATAACGGCGTGCGGGCGCTTTTTGTTTTTAGGTGAGCTGGGTATAAGCATCACCATGGTCAACTGCTTTTAGAAGCAAGGAGTGCATATGAGCACATACGCAATTAAGGCTGACAAGTTCTTCTTGCCGGCAGGCCCGCAGCTGGGCGGCTACCTCATGGTCGAGGACGGCGTCTTTGGCGCCTGGCAGACCGATGAGCCCTCTTGCGAGATTAAGGACTACACGGGTTCGTGGATTGCGCCGGGCATGGTCGACACCCACATCCACGGCTTCTATAACCACTCGACTACCGATAACGACCCCGAGGGCATCGATATCAGCTCGACCGAGCTCGCCCGTCGCGGTACTACCAGCTGGCTGCCCACGACGTTTACCGACGGCGTTGAGCAGATCAAGGACGCCTGCGCGGCTATCGCTCAGGCTGACGAGGGCCGCGGCCCCGACTTCTGCGGCGCCCGCATCCAGGGCATCTACCTTGAGGGTCCCTTCTTTACGATGAAGCACGTGGGCGCACAGAACCCCGCTTATCTGATCGACCCCTCCGAGGAGGTCTTCGACCAGTGGCAGGAGGCTGCCGGTGGGCGTATCGTCAAGAGCGCTATGGCCGCTGAGCGCGACGGCGCCGCTGCCTACGCTGCTGCCCTGAACGCCAAGGGTGTGGTGACCAGCATCGGTCACTCCGACGCCACCTACGATGAGTGCATCGCCGCCATCAACGCCGGTGCCAGCTGCTTTACGCATACCTATAACGGTCAGCGCGGCCTGCATCACCGTGAGCCCGGTGTCGTGGGCGCTGCCATGTCCACGCCCGAGACCTACGCCGAGATCATCTGTGACGGCAAGCACGTTAACCCTGCCGCCATCAAGGCGCTGCTGCAGGCAAAGGGCTGGCAACACACGGTGCTCATCACTGACTGCCTGGGCTGCGGCGGCATGCCCGAGGGCAGCTACACCAGTGGTGGCATGGACGTCATCATGAAGGACAACCTGTGCTGGCTCGCCGACGGCAAGAGCATTGCCGGCTCGGTGCTCACGCTTGCCCAGGGCGTCAAGAACATCGTTGACTGGGGCATCGCCAGCGCCGATATCGCCATTCGCATGGCAACCGAGGTGCCGGCACGCTCCGCGCACATCGAGGATAAGTGCGGCAGCATCATGCCGGGTCGCGACGCCGACTTTGTCGTGTTCGACCATGAGCTCACCCTCGTCGAGACGTATGTTGGCGGCCAGAGCGTCGGCAACGCCTTTACCGAGTAACGATAGAAAAAGACGGCGGGCCCGAATCTGCTCGGACCCGCCGTATGGGTTAAATGCTCAAAAGCACCTTCACAGTTACAGCTTGTTAGCGATCTTCTTTGCCGTGCGCTTGACGCCGGCCACCAGGCCTCCTGCAGGATGCTCCTTCTCGTATGCCAGACGCTTCTCGCGCTTGGCGTACTCTTCGACGATGATATCGCCATATTCGTCTTCGATCTTGTCGAAGAAGTCGACGGCGCCCTTAATTTCCTCAGCGGTCGGGTGTCCCTTTTGGACACCGCCGGCGAGTTTGAACGGCCCCCACGTATCAAAGCCGGGGCAGCCGTAGACACCCATAAAGATGGCCTGCCTCATGCGGCAGATGCCATCGATATCCTTGCCGTACCACTTGTTTTTGCCACCGTAGGTCATAAGGCCAAACACCTTGTCCTGCGGCTGCAGCACGTTCGTGAGCACGCGTGCCATGTCCTTGTCGATCTCGGAGTAATAGATGCCCGTGGCGACACCGATCAGATGATATTCGTGCAGGTCGGGGTACTCGTTTTTACCGAGCGCCTTGACGTCGAGGGTATCGATCTCGGGGTGTGCCTCGACGATGGCGTCCACGAGCTTTTTCGTATTGCCGTGATGGCGCGAGGCGTAGAGGATGATGGTTCGCATAAGAAGGCCTTTCAGCTGTAATTGCATCAATGTCTGTATGGTACCCCGTTACATGGCTGGGATACCGGACGCATCGATGAACGTGCGGGTTTGTCCTTTGGTCAGGGCCGAGACGGGTACTTGCGAGCAAAAAGCAGTTGTTCGAAAGGATGGGCAATGGAATACGCTCTCTCCAACGATTCGATTTCTATTAAGGTGTCCACGGCCGGCGGTTCGTTTACCTCGATTGAGGCCGGAGGCCGCGAGTATCTGTGGCAGGGCGATCCCGCCGTGTGGTCCGGCCAGGCACCGATTTGCTTCCCGATTTGCGGAGGCTTGCGCGATAACAACGCCATGACGTTTGCCGGGCATCATGTAAAGCTCGCTCGCCATGGGTTTGCGCGCAAACAGGAGTGGAAGCTGCTGAGCCAAGGCGCAAACGAGCTGGCTATGTGCCTGGCATCCGAGGATAACGCCGCGCTGCTGAGCGATTATCCGTATCCGTTTAAGCTTGTCGCCCGTTATACGCTCGAGGATACCGCCGTGCGCGTCTCCTATGAGGTGACCAACGAGGGAACCGAGGACATGCCGTTCTTTATCGGCGGTCATCCCGGCTTTAGGTGTCCGCTCGATGAGGGCGAGGCCTATACGGACTACGAGCTGCGCTTTGAGAAGGACGAGGCTGCTGAGCTTTGCACTGCCGTCCCCTCGACCGGATTGATTGACGTGACCAATCGCTCCAAGAACCCCATGGTGGGAAAGATGCTGCCTCTGTCACATGAGCTCTTCGATTTTGCGGAGACCATCTTTGACGTGCTCGAGAGCCGTCAGGTCACGCTTTCCAAAAAGGGCGAGGACAAGGGCGTCCGCCTGAGCTTTGAGGGCTTCCCATATCTCATTGTGTGGAGCAAGCCCGAGGGCGATTTTGTGGCGGTTGAGCCCTGGGGCGGCCTTTCGACCTGCTCCGATGAGGACGACGTGCTTGAGCATAAGCGCGGCTGCCTTGTCGCCAAGCCCAAGGAGACCGTCGTTCGCTCGTTCACGATTGAGATTCTGTAATTCCGTTTTGTCGACTCGTATCGCGAGGCACAAGGAGCCTGCGAGATAAGGAGCTAAAAATGATCCTCACCGTTACGATGAACCCGTCTGTCGATACGCGCTATCAGCTCGATGAGCTCGTTATCGACGACGTCAACCGCGTGACGCCCGAAAAGACCGCTGGCGGCAAGGGCCTCAACGTGGCCCGTGTGCTGGGTCAGCTGGGCGACGACGTTGTGGCAACAGGTCTGCTCGGCGGCCACATGGGCGCCTACATGGCTGAGCTCATGGACGCCAACGGTATTAACAACGACTTTGTGCCCATCAAGGGCGAGACTCGCATTTGCCTCAACATCCTCCACGCCGGCAACCAGACTGAGCTGCTCGAGAGTGGCCCGACAATTGCCCCCGAGGAGCTCGATGCCTTTACCGCCAAGTTTACCGAGCTTGCGGGCAAGGCCGACGTCGTCACCATTTCGGGTTCGCTGCCCCGCGGCGTCGAGGCAGACTACTATGCCAAGATCACGGGCATTGCCGAGAACGCCGGAGCCAAGGTGCTGCTCGATACCTCGGGTGCTTCGCTCGAGGCCGCCCTTAAGTCCGAAATTAAGCCCGAGCTGGTCAAGCCTAACCTGACCGAGATCAACGGCCTTCTGGGCACGAGCTTTACCACCGACGATGTGGACGAGCTCCGCGCCGCGCTCGCCTCTGACGCCCGCTTCTCCGATATCCCCTGGGTCGTCGTGTCCATGGGCGCTGCCGGCTCCGTTGGCTTCCACAATGGCCGTGCGTTCCGCGCAAAGACGCCCGATATCCCTGCCGTTAACGCCACGGGCTCTGGTGACTCCACTATCGCAGGCTTCGCACATGCCATCGCTGCCGGCGCAGACGACGAGACGGTGCTGCGTACCGCCAACACCTGCGGCAAGCTCAACGCCATGGATCCCATGACTGGCCACTTGGTCATGGATCGTTGGGACGAGGTTTATAACGGCGTTGTCGTGACCGAGCTGTAAGAGCTTGGGTGTCGGCCCCGGCATTGCTTGCTAGCTCATGTCGACGACAAGTGCGGTAGCATTATGCCGGGGCGCGACGCCGACTTTGTCGTGTTCAATCCCGACCTAACCCTGGTCGAGACGTATGTGGGCGGCAACAGCGTCGGTAACGCGTTTACCGAGTAGCTGCCAAAGAACCGATCCGAGAGGGGATTTAGATGATTTACGGTGCACTGGGCGATATCGAGGAATACCGTGGCATGCTCAAGGGCCTCGACGTGCTGATCGATTGGCTCGAGGAGAATGACCCGGCGGAGCTCGAGGTCGGCAGCCATCAGATTCTGGGCGACAGGGTCTTTGCGAACGTCATGGTCCCCACGACGCGTCCCGAGGCCGAGGCTCACTATGAGACACATCAGCGTTATCACGACCTGCAGATCGACATTGAGGGTCGCGAGGCCTTTAAGGTTGCCACGGGCAGTCTGACGCTGGTCCAGGAGTTTGACGAGAAGGACGACTACGATCTGGTCGATTCCGACGCCTCGATCGCCGGCGACCTTGCCGACGACAAGTTTGCCCTGTTCGTTGCAGGCGAGCCTCATATGCCCACGCTCGAGTTCCCTGGCGATGGCGCACAGCCGGTCAAGAAGATCTGCTTTAAGCTACTTGCAGATGCTTACTGGGAGGAGTAACGAACTGCTCGTGAGCTAGCGTGATTCCCCTTGGGGAACGCGTTTGAGCCCCGCTGATCGCGGTCCCCTTGGGGATTGCGGTTGGCGGGGCTTGTTGTTGAGTAGGGGAGTTGCCGACGGCGTTGTGCTTGGATTTATTTGCGAAGAACATCGGCTAGCCGCAGGATTGAAATCATCGACCGATAAGTGAGTTCCACTTTTTCGCCCGCAAGCAGTCGTTTCGAGCCAATCTCATCTAGCCCCACAAGCCGAGAAAACAGCGGGCCGCTCATCGTGCCCTCGTCAATTGATTCCCTTATGGTCTTCAAAACGTCCGTATCATGAAGCGATGCCGAGCTGTAGGGGGCAACACGAGCGGAACTCTCAATTAACGACGAGACAAAAGGATGGAGATGCTTTGGACATAGTCCATCAAACACCACATCCCCATTGTCATCCGAGCCGACCAGGCGCCAAGTATAATGATCGACCCAGTCATCTCCGTCATATATGGCGTCCATGAGCAACTTCCCGTCTAGAGAGAGAAACCTATTTGGACATCGGGGCGCAAGACCGCAATCCATATCGGGCCTGCAGCAGCTCCAACCCAACGCACCACATAGGTTCCCTTTAGTACATGTGTATCAATCTGCCCCGAAATGCCGGTGAATGCAATTCCAGACTCGTTTGTCGGATAGCAATCGACGTATTTTTGTTTTCCGCTCACAACCTTGTATAGATATATCGTTCCAGCAAAAGAGAAGATATCGTGACTATTTTAGATCTATATGGCCAATTCGAGCCCTCACCATGGCAATTGTTGCAGCTGGGTTTCTTTTCATTAAAATTTCACTTTGGTAAATCCCCGCCCCTAAGCATTAAACCCGAAGTCCACCGAGTGGGCGAATTGGCAACAAAAAAGCCGCCCGAAGGCGGCTATCTTGTGCAATGGAGCCAGCGACCGGGCTCGAACCGGTGACCCCCGCTTTACGAGAGCGGTGCTCTACCAACTGAGCTACGCTGGCGACCATGTGATGACGCAACTGAGGCGTCAACGGCTGTCTATGATACGGGACATCGCAAATCCGCGCAAGTGTTCTGACGGCTTTTCTCACTTTAAATGCACTAATATTGGAGACGTGATGTCTTGCTCTTATGGGTCTCAAACAGAATGGGGCAGCCATGGCTCAACCCAAGATCCTTCTCACGCGTATCGATGACCGTTTTATTTACGGGCAAGACGTCGAACTGTGGAACGAAGCCGTGGGTTCCAACCTTGTCTTAATCGTCAACGATGAGATCGCGGCGGATTCGCGCCAATGGGCACCCATGAGGGTGGCGGCGCCAGAAGGCGTTTGGACGCGGTTTTTCTCGGTGCAAAGGACCATCGACATCATTCATACCGCAACGCCGCGCCAGTTGATTCTGATCATGATGGCCTCGCCCGCCGATGCGCTCGCGCTGGTTAAGGGTGGTGTGCCGATTACCAAGATCAGCATTGGCCATATGCAGGCAGGGGAGGGCAAGCGCCCCATAACGCCCGCGGTTGCCGTAGACGACGCAGATGTCGCCGCCTTCAAAGAGCTGCAGGCGCTCGGCATAGAGCTAGAAATCCGCTATCTCCCCAGCTCCAATCCCGACCCCATCGGCAATCTGTTCAACTGATTCCTTGGGGACGGAGGAAAACGGATCATTTTGCCCTTGCGAGGGACGCGCGCGATGCCACCCGTCAAAAACTATGTCCGTTTACTACGTTTGATCGGCTATCGCCGAGCATATCGAATTTGAGAAAAATAAAACCGCAGGTAGACGGATCGCGAATTTAACAAAAACCGGTGCAGGGTCGAGCATCCCGGACTAAACGTAGTAAATGGGCATAGTTTTGATATGTCACTCATACAGTCACAGCGAAAATGAGCCCAAAAGATGAAAAACGCCCGTCGGCGGTGCCGGCGGGCGCTACTGTGCGATATGTTACGCCGTGCGTTTAGTGCCTCATAAAGTGGTATTCGATCACATTGCTGTAGGGGTGACCGGGGCCCACGATGCCCTGGGGGAACAGCGGATGGTGCGGCGTGTCGGGGTACATCTCTGCCTCGAGGGCAAAGCCGGCGCCCCAGCCATAGTTGGCGTCGTCCTTGGCGTGCTCGTCGCCCAGCCAGTTGCCGGTGTAGAGCTGCACGCCCGGAGCGGTGGTGTAGTAGTCCAGCTCGCGGCCGGTCCACATCTCCTCGACGTGCATCGCACGGCGCAGATTACGGCCGTACTGATAGCCATCGATGCACAGACAGTGATCGTAGCCACGGGCCTGCTTAATCTGCGGATCGTCGGTCTCCATGCCAGGCGCGACGGGGCGCAGCTCGCGAAAGTCAAACGGCGTGCCCTCGACCGGAGCAATCTCGCCGGTGGGGATGTTCTGCTCGTTGATGGGCAGGTAGTGGGCAGCGTTGGCAACAAAGAAGTGCTCGCAGTCCATGCCGGCGTTATGGCCGGCAAGGTTAAAGTACGTGTGGTTGGTCATGGACACGTAGGTGGCGCGGTCGCTCTCGCAGCCGTATTCGATACGGAAGCGGCCGGTGCGTGTCACGGTAAACACGGCCGTAAAGGTGCGGTTGCCGGGCAGGCCCAGCTCACCGTCCTCAAGCGAGGTGGTCATGCGAACGGCGTTGTGAGTCTCGTCGAGTTCAACGTCCCACACGCGTTTATGCAGGCCGTGCTTAAGGTCGCTGTGCAGGTTGTTGGCGCCTTCGTTGGCCGGCATATGCCAGTCCGTGCCAGCGATAGTGATCGTGGCACCTGCAGTGCGGTTGGCCACAGGGCCGATGGTTGCGCCAAAGCAGGCGGGGTTGTCAAAGTAATCCTCGAGCTTATCGAAGCCCAGCACCACATCGCGCACGTTGCCGGGAATGTCGGGCACATCGATACCCAGCACGGTGGCGCCATAGTCCATAATGCGAACGCAGATCTCGGGCCCGTTGAGGGTGTAACGATGAACGGGGGTACCGCACGGCGCGGTGCCGAAAAGCTCGGAAGTGATCATTTGGTTCCTAACATCGAGGTATTTCCGACAAACTGTAGCGCGAACAGGCGAGATTATCACTACACCCCACTAAAGCAGGGGGTATTTTTCTCAAAAAAGTGATGATTGGAGCTGTGCAGGCGTTCATTTTGACGCGCACGAGTCTGATACAATTTGTTCGTTACTGTTTGAATTGACGCAAGCATGGAACAGCGAGGACTCATCGTGATTAAAGCGGAGCGACAGGATAAGGTTCGTCAGTTGCTCGAGGAGCAGGGCACGGTCTCGGTCAAGGAGATTTCGGATGCGTTGGGTGTCTCGGACATGACGATTCGTCGCGACCTTGAGGAACTTGCGAACCTGGGCGAGATCGAGCGCGTGCACGGTGGAGCCCGTAGTGCGCAGGGTCGCCCCCACGCTATGCTGCGCCATGAGTATTCGCACAGCGAAAAGCGCACCAAGCATGCCGAGGAAAAGCTGCAGATCGCGCGCCGTGCTGTGGAGCTTATCGAGGAGGGCTCGACCATCTTTTTGGGTACGGGCACCACGGTTGAGCAGATGGCCTCGATGCTGCCGGCGTTTCGCCTGCGCATCGTGACTAATTCGCTTTCGGTGTTTAACCTGCTCGAGGCGCGCGAAGATTGCGACCTGTGCCTCGTGGGCGGTATGTACCGTCGCCGCACCGCCGCTTTTGTGGGGCCAACGGCTGAGGATACCCTGCGTGCGCTGGGCATCGATGCGGCGTTTATCGGCGCCAACGGCATCTTGGACGGTGACGTATCTACGTCCAACATGGACGAGGGCCGTATCCAGCAGCTCGCTTTTAGCAAAGCAGACTCGCGCTATCTGATCGCCGACTCCAGCAAGATCGGCAAGCGCGACTTCTACACCTTCTGCCGCCTGGACAATTTGGACGCCGTGGTGTGCGAGCCGGGTATTGCCGCCGAGGATCGCGCCGCCATCGAGGAACACACGCAGGTCATTTGCTAGCTAGCGCTGCAGGCGATACTTCTGCCCCCTGCCGGCGTGGGGATTACCGCTTCACGCTGACGCGCAAATAAGGACTCCACTATCAAATCGTCTCAACCTGTAACAGGTAGGGGTGAAACCACCAACCAGATGTTACAGATTGAGACAATTCGGCGGGGTCTACCTTGTTTGTCTCGATCTGTAACGGTTAGGACTTAAAAACTCGGCTACGTGTTACAGATCGAGACAAAAGAAAAAGAACATTAGGACTTGAAAATAAAGTTTTGATAAGGGATTCGCCCAGTTAAGACGGTGCGGCAGACAATTGAGATTAGTTTGCCTCCGGAGTCGTAAGCATAATGAGTCAGTTCGATGACCGGAAGTTTTGCAACACCATAATTACTGGCTTCGGAATCGCTAAGCTGACGTGCTCTATAGCTTTCCCTAACAGATTGGATAGACTTGGACAAGTCGTCCGTGATTCTGCTAAATGCCTGAAAATCTAACTGGTTATTCGGAACGCGCGACTTTGAAATGAAGAACGTATCAGCGCCTATGAAGCTGCCTTCAAGTTCGTAGGTCAATTCAAGACGCTGAATTTCATCGCGACTTTGACATCCAAATTGTTGGAGCATCATTACGGAAATTGGACGACCTGATGTGAGGCCGCCGAAATGTTTGGTGATGGCATCCGGATCAACGCCATCGCAATGGCTTGCAAAGTCAAAGTCTAAAAGTGAATTGAGTTCGCTAACGCGTTTCGGTGCAACAAACGACCCCTTACCTTGGATTCGATAGATACTTCCACGACGCTCCAGCTCACTCATGGCAAGTCGGACGGTTGTTCTGCTTACGGCGTATTCGTCGCAGAGTTCCATTTCTGTTGGAAGTTTATCGTCTGCTTGATATTCATCGACGATCTGCTTGAGCAGCGCGTCGGTGAGCTGTAAATAGAGTGGCCGTTTTTCGTGTGTATCGAGCATTAGAGCCTCAGTTTGCATGTTGGTTATACCTGATGGTTGCCTCAGTCGGGATGTAACGTGGGCAAGGTAACCTTAACGTATCACAGAGCGGCTCAGCATGACGATCTGATGCCTGTATCCACGAAGGGCTTGTCCGAGCGTGAAGATATTCTGGGGCAGGCAAATACCGTTCATGGAGTCCCCGATATGTTGAAGGTCAGCACCGGCTGCTTTTGCTGCAAGGCCTATTTTCTTAATGGTCTCGCTGTCGCAGGAGTCTTGACTCGTCCCGTTCGCCGCCATGACGAGAACCTTCTCTTCAATTGACTTGCCTACGTTGTGGGATCGTACAAAGTCTACGATGGCGCGCAGGTCTGCTTCTTGGAAGCAAGGGACGGTGTAGGGGGCTGGCACGAGAAGGATATCGACGCCGAGGTCAACAAACTTGCGCGCAATTTCGAGCGTCATGACAGGTTCCGCAACGCCCGCTCCATGCATTTTTCCGGCTATGACCAGGCCATTGAAATGCTCTTTGGAGAGTTTAATCGAATGGGCGATTGCATCGTTGGAGACGCCGGTTCCAGGGTTGCCCGTCAGGCAGATAAAATCAAATCCGAGTTCGTTAGCCTTTTCTAAGGTCTTGGGAGAGACGCGACGACCCATGGGGATTTCCGTTCGGGATTCAGACATCTCTGCCTCGTTATCAACTGGCTCCAGATTGACGCCAATGGGCCTTCCGCATGCTCGCTTCACCCAAGTGACCGGGTTTTCATTGAGATCATCTGGAATACCGGCAATAACTGGATCGAACACATCGAGCGCGTTAAACAGAAGCAGGTCGGCACCTGCGGCACGTTCGATTTCTGCATTAGTAACGCCGCCGAGAAATTGGGAAGAGGGTACGTTTTCCGCCATGATGGTACGTCCCTCGGAAGCCAGAATTGCCTGTTTTAGATCCATGGGTGACGTGGCGGCAAAATCGGATGCGGACATGTTCAGTAATCGTTTGGGCATTGTTACTTCCTTTGACTAGAACGACAGGCTTGTGACATTGTCTCTAATATTGTTACAACAATATATTCAATATGTTATATCCAATCGGTGAACGGTTGCAAACTTATTGTACTGCTCGGAAAAAATAGCCTTTAGCTGGGAAAACATTATATTAATCAACTACCGTTCACCGAATAAGTATTTGAATTCTTGACATATCGACAAAGCGGAAAAAGAATTGGTTATGACAAATCGCGCAAATGATATTACATTTCGCACAAGAACGTATTCACTTACATAAGTGGATACAAACGGGGACGACGACGGTTGAGTCCGGATAAATCGTTGTGTGCCCGGGAATCATGAAAGGATGTGTTATGGACGCTATCGTCAAATTCCTTGAAAAACACCAGCCCCTCTTCGACAAAATCTCGAGGAACATTTATCTGGTGGCGATTAAGGATGGCTTTCTCTCGAATATGCCAATTGTGCTGTTCTCGAGCCTGTTCCTTCTTCTTTCGACGCTCCCTGCCTATGTAGGCATCACGCTTCCGTCTGAGGTGCTGGATTTCTTCAATAAAATCTATGCATATACCATGGGACTTCTTGGCATTATGGTGGCCGGCACCACGGCGAGCTCACTTGCCATGTCGATGAACCGTCGCATGCCTTCGGGTAAATCTCTCAACCCCACCTCGTGCATGGTTTGTGCCATGTGCGGCATGCTCTTGCTATCGGTGACGAACGATGTTGTCTCGATTGGCGGAGCAGATACATCTGTTTTTGAAACCGGCTATATGGGAACCAAGGGTTTTCTCGCTGCGTTCGTAGCCGCATTCTTGACCGTTAATATCTATAAGGTGTGCATTAGCCATAATGTGACGATCAAGCTCCCCAAAGAGGTCCCTGGCTCTATTGCGCAGAGTTTTCGCGATATCTTTGCATTTGGGTTTTCGATCCTTGCGTGCGCTTTTATCGATCTTGCGAGCCGCAAGCTGCTTGCTGTGCCGTTCGCCAATTTGGTATCCGCTCTCATCTCGCCGCTGTTCTCCGCGGTTGACACCTATCCTGGCATGGCGCTTATCGAAGGCGCGGTCGCGCTTTTCCAATTTATGGGTATCCACGGTGCTTCGGTTGTCATGAGTCCGATCAATGCTGCGCTCTACGGCAATACCGTTACCAATCTTGAGGTTTTCCAAGCAGGTGGACACCCGTCAATTGCTCTCACGCAGGACTTTACAAGCTTCATCGGCGGTCTGGGCGGTTCTGGCTGCACGTTCATCGTTCCTATTATCCTGATCATGTTTATGCGCTCCAAGCAGCTTAAAGCCATGGGCAAGGCATCGATTATCCCGGTGATTTTTGGAGTTAACGAGCCCGTTATCTTCGGTATGCCGATTGTTCTCAATCCCTATATGTTCCTGCCCTTCCTAGTGGCTCCTATGGTCAACGCCATTATCGGTAAATTTTTCATTGACGTCATTGGAATGAACGCCCCCATGTATACCATGCCGTGGGCGCTTCCCGGCCCAATCGGTGCATTCCTCACCACGGGTCTCGATCTGCGTTCTCTCGTATTGATGGCAGTGCTGTTGGTCGTTGACTTTGTGATTTACTATCCGTTCTGCAAGGCGTATGACCATCAGCTTTGTTTGGAAGAGTCTGCAAAGGAGACTGCAGGAACCTCGGATGCAGATGCTATTGCCGCACAGGAAAATGTCGCAAAAGCTCTCGAGGCGGTAAAGGACAAGGCGGAGCAGATCCGCGTGCTTGTGCTTTGCCAGGGTGCCGGCACTTCGACTCTCTTGGCAAATGCTCTTCGCGAAGGTGCCGCTGCTAAGGGTATCGATCTGGTTTCTCAGTCCGGTGCGTACGGAAGCCACTATGAGACGATGGATCAGTACAACGTGATTGTTCTGGCACCCCAGGCACGCATGTACTATGACGCTATGAAGGCCGATACCGATCGCCTTGGAATTAAACTGCTCACCACAAGGGGCAAGGAGTATATCGACCTTACCAACGATCCCGAAGGTGCAATTGACTGGATCGTTCAGGAGCTGGCCAAATAGTGGATGCACTCCGTCGTTGATTCGTCGGTGTATAGTACGGCCCTGCAGCTTATTGAGCTGCGGGGCCGTATTTCGTTGAGTATCTAATTGAGACAATGAGCGCAACCGTCGTGAGATCGCATTGGCGCTCTCCGAGTCACCGACAAGCTGACTTTCATCTATGTGACCAATTCGCTTTCGGCCTTTAGCCTGCTCGAGGCGCGCGAGGATTGCGAGCTGTGCCTGGTGGGCGGCATGTACCGCCGCCGCACCGCCGCCTTTGTGGGGCCCACGGCCGAGGATACCCTGCGCGCGCTGGGCATCGATGCGGCGTTTATCGGCGCCAACGGTATTCTGGACGGCGACGTGTCCACGTCCAACATGGACGAGGGCCGCATCCAGCAGCTCGCCTTTAGCAAGGTCGATACGCGCTATCTGATTGCCGACTCCAGCAGGATCGGCAGGCGATACATCTGCCCCCCCCCTGCCGGCGCGGGGGTACCGCTTTACAATGACGCGCAAATAACTTTGAGCAACAAGGATGAGGCTATTCTGAGATATGACTAGACTCCGTATTTCGTCTTTATGTCCCTTGAGAATGAATCATAGTCTTCATAGAGCCCCTCTTTGCTTTCATCCTCGGCGTGGTTTATACGTTCAAGGAGCTTATCCTTTGGAGCCTCTTTTGTTATTGCGGCCTCGCTATCGGGTATTGTGGATTGCAAGAATAGTTCTAGAGCATGGACGTCTTTGAGTATGTAGCCTGTCGAACGACCCGCTCCTGTTTTTTCGATTGCGCTGCAACTAACAAGCTGACCGAGGGTTCGTTTAACGGTGACCTCGCTGATATCGGGGCAGTTGGATCGGATGTCGGATTTCTTAATGACGCCGGGTCTCTGTTGAAATAGAACGGCGATGCGCGCTTGCTTCGACATGGGACGAGTGCTTGATTCAATTAAGGTACGCTGCTCGAGCTGTCGGTAGGCGGCCAGGGTTGTTCCGAGCATGAAACGGATAAAGGGTACTTCGGTGTTTTGATTTTCATTCCATCCAGTGGAGCTTGCAGCGAGAGCGTTGTAGTAAAGCGCTTTGTTGTCTTCAATAAGTCGTTCGATGCTGATGTAACGCGCAACGTCGTATCCAGTCTTTTCGAGCAGCAGCGTTGTAAGGAGCCGGCTCATCCTGCCATTGCCATCGTTGAAGGGATGAATGCTAACAAAATCGAAGATAAAGCGGAGCGATATAAGGAGGGGATCGCAAACTTGGCGAGATAAAGCATCGTTGAGGGACTGGCAGGCTTCTTTAATAAGTCCCGGGGTTGCTAGGGCCGAAGGGGGCCTAAAGCGCACAAATCGATTTCCTTGATCGTCAATGGAGACGATTTCGTTATCGCTATCTTTCCAATGGCCTCCATACGAGATTGCCGTGTGCGCCATGAGGTCACGATGCAACTGCAGAATGACCGATGGCGTTACGGGAATGGAATCGTGTTGCTCGTGAATAAGCGACAGCACATCTCGGTATCCAGCAATTTCTTCCTCTGCGCGGGAGCTTGGCTTGGCGGAATACGCCATGATCGCTTTGAGTCTTTTTTGGGTGGTAACAATTCCTTCAAGTCCGTTGGAGGACCGGGTGCTTTGGATCTTAGCCTCCTCCATTAGGGACGATAGAAGCTCGGGTTTGACTTGACTCAGAGCAAGCTGACGGCCTTTATGCTCGCGTATCGAGAGGAGGAGGTTGGTGATTGGAGTTGCTTCGAGTTCCGCTGGGACTGTGGTGTAATCGAACTGGCGCATGCGGCTCCTTTCGGTATCACGAACATACTTTCGATATCATAATATCATTAAATGATACCGAAAGTATGTTCGTGATACCGAAAACTAGAAACCATGCTTTATAACTGCTTGGAAAGTTCGGATTTGACTATCTTATTGTCTCGATCTGTAACAGTTAGACGGTTAAAAGTGGGCTACGTGTTACAGATTGAGATCTTTTAGCCCTGGTTGCTCGTTCGTCTAAATCTATAACAGCTAGGGCCGAAAATCCCTGCTAGATGTTACAGATTGAGACAAACGGCCCGCTCAGGCCCGGGCAAAACAAAAAGGCCGCATGCGAACCCGTGGAGGGATTCGCATGCGGCCGACAGGGGGTATGCGGCAAAAGTTAGGCCATGAGCAGGCCGGTCTCTGAGACGTTCTTGTACCAGTACGCGCTCGCCTTGGGATAGCGCTTCTGGGTCTCAAAGTCGATGTAGAACAGGCCATAGCGCTTGTTATAGCCGTTGGTCCAGGAGAACTGGTCCTGCAGCGACCACACAAAGTAGCCGTCGACGTTCACGCCGCCGTCAATCGCCTTGAGGATCCACGCGAGATGCTGACGCATGTAGTCGATACGAGGGGCATCGTCGATAAAGCCGTCCTCGAAGTCGTCCTTATAGCCCATACCGTTCTCGGTGATGTAGATCTTCTTGTAGTTGGGGTAATCGTTCTTAATGCGCAGCAGCAGGTCGTAGAGGCCCTCGGGATAGATAATCCAGTCCCAATCGGTGGTGGGTACGCCTTCGCGCACGCATGACTCGCCCACGCCCTTGAGGAACCAGCGCGAGGAGCCCTTGTCGCCGGTGCCATTGTGGTTGATGTCGTTTTCGCCCTCGGCAGCACGCAGGAACTGGCACTTGTAGGTGTTGACGCCCAAGCAATCGTTGTAGGGGAGCGCGGCGGTCAGCGCGGCGATGTCCTCGTCGCGGACGTCGAGCTCGCCGCCGGCGATATGGGCCAGCTTGGTCGCAGCCTCCATGGTGTCGGCTGCATAGTGGCCGCGGAAGGTGGCGTCGAGTACCCAGCGGTTGTTGATGACGTCGGCCATGCGAGCTGCCTCGCAGTCGGCGGCGTTGTTGGGATCGAGGGGATACTTGGGCTCCAGGTTCTGGACAATGCCGATCTCGCCCTCAAAGCCGCCCTCATGGAAGGCGACGACAGCCTTGGCGTGGGCCACCATCATGTTGTGCATGAGCTGGAAGGCCTTGTCCAGGCGGTACTTCTCGCCGTGCGGCCAGTTGCCGACGATAAAGCTGCCCTCGGCGGTCGCGGGAATCTCGTTAAAGGTAAACCAGTGCTTGACCTCGGTGAACTCGGCAAAGCAGAACTTGGCGTACTCGACAAAGGCGTCGATCGTCGTGCGCGTCAGGAAGCCCTCGCCGCCGTTCTGGTAAAAGGCCTCGGGCGTATCGAAGTGATCGAGCGTGACATAGGGGATAACGCCAGCTTTGTTGCAGGTGGCAAAGAGCTCGTGATAGAAAGCGACGCCCTCGGGGTTAATCTCGCCGGTGCCACTGGGGAAGATACGGCTCCAAGCGATGGAGACACGGATACCGTTGATGCCGAAGCGCTGGCACAGGTCGATATCGACCGGGTACTTGTTGTAGAAGTCGCTTGCGGGATCGGGGGAGAAGCGACCCTGGGCTGCCAGGAAATCGTCCCAGGGCACTTTGCCCTTGCCGTGCGTGCGGGTCTCGCCCTCAACCTGGTAAGCGGCGGTGGCGCCGCCAAACACAAAGCCGTCGGGGAACTGCATGGGGTTGGTCATGAGTCATCCTTTCTGTGGGATACGAATAGGGAGAGGTGCCCGAACTGGGGATCCGGGCACCAACAGAGGGAGGAACTAGTCGAGGTTCTCGCGGAGCCACTTGATGGCGCCAGCGGGGTCGCGAGTAAGGTCGATATATTCCTTACCGCGGGGAGCGAGCAGCTTAATGCCCAGACGATCGGTGTCGGCCTTCATGTCGTTGTAGTAGCTACGAACCTGCGGGGCGAGCACGATGACGTCGTACTGATCCATGATGGCAGTGTGCTGACCATAGGCGCCTGCGGAGGAAGCGATGTTCTCTCCGGTCTGTGCGGCACCTTCCTTGATGGCGTTGGCGAGCATGGCAGAGGTGCCGGCGCCGGCGCACAGGACGAGGACCTTCAGACCGTCGACGTCCTTCTTAGCGGATGCGTCGGAGGCGGGCTCGGGCTGATCGGCGACAGGCTTGCTGTCGGCGGCAGCGGCGGTCGGCTCGACGGAAGCGGTGGTCTGCTCGGCAGCGGGCGCAGAGGTGCTGGCGGCGATGGTGGCAGCACCATCGGACTCGAGACCCAGCTCGGCGGCGCGCTCGGCCTCCTGGTCGCAGAGCAGCTTATCGTATGCCTTTAAGAATGGCAGGTAGATGATGGCGTCCAGCAAGATGATGATCGCGACAAATACCAGGGCGATAAGCTGGAAGTTCGTGGTGATGAAGATGCCGATGGGGGCAGGGGTAGCCCAAGGCACCACGAAGGAGAAGCCGTTCATGCCCACGTTGTCGATAAAGAACTTGGCAACACTTACGTTGACGCAGCCGGCGGCAACAAAGGGGATGAGCATGTAGGGGTTAAGGATCATCGGCGCGCCAAAGAGCAGCGGTTCGTTGACGGCGAAGGCAACAGGAACGATCGAGGCCTTACCGACGGCTTTGAGCTGCTTGGACTTCATAAAGAGAATCAGCAGAAGCGGCACGATGAACGTGGCGCCGGTGCCGCCGAACTCACCCACGAGCGACATGTTAAAGGTGAGGGAGTGGGCGGGGTGGCCGCCGGCCAGCAGAACCTGCAGGTTCTCAGCCTGGTTGGCAAGACGGATGGGGTCGATGCCCGGCTGGACAATCGAAGGACCATGGACACCGATGAACCAGAAGAACGCGGTGGCTGCCTGGATAAGGATAAGGCCAGGATAGGTTTCTGCCGCAGTGAAGAGCGGGGAGAGCAGCTTGATGAGCAGCTCGGAGAACGGAACGCCCATGAGGTTGCGCACGACAACATCGATGATGCCGCAGATGATGACAGCGCCGCCAAAGGGGATGATGTCGCGGAAGTTCTGAGCGATGGCGCCCGGAACCTCCTTGGGCAGCTTAATGGTCAGATCGCGCGAGACGCAGAACTTATAAACCCACACGGTAATGAACGCGGCGATATAGGCCGAGAACAGACCGCGCGTACCCATGCTGGTGCAATCGAAGACCGAAAGCTCGGAGCCGTCGAACTTGGTGGTGAACTGCGTAACAGCGAGCAGCAGCATGCTGCACTGGGCGGCAACCATGGTGGAGCCGTCGTTGAGCACCTTGCCGGCGGGCATGCGACGGTTCATGGATGCCGTGAAGTTCTTGGCAGTGGTGCCGGCAACCATGATGCCCATGACACCCATGGTGAAGTTGTACAGCTTGTTGCACCAGTCGATGAGCGGCTGGGGCAGCGTGATGCCGACCACGCCGGGAAGCGTGGCGATCAGCAGAAAGATCGAAGAGGTGAGGACGATGGGCATGCACCCAAGGAATCCGTCCTTAATAGCCTGGAGGTAGATGTTCCTCGAGATCTTCTCAAAGAACGGCTGATGCTTTTCGAGCATCTTTACGATGGCGTCCATAAAGCTCCTTTGCTACTTGATGCGCGATGCATGTGGATGGAACTGGTCGTCGATGGATGGTCAGGACTGCCCGGAAACCTTCCTGTTTAAGGAAGGCATTGCGAAATGACAACGTTGTCATTTCGTTAATGACAACGTAAGACATTTTTGGAAGAGCAACAAGGATATACGGGTGAGTGGTCGATATTGTCCGGTAAACGGTTGATTTATCAGTCAGGCAGGTAGTATATGCTAGAACACAAAAAACAAGCGATAGAGAACCGAGCGGAGAAGCAGTGGCAACGATGGACAAGAAAAATGTCTCGATGAACGATGTGGCAGTTGCCGCGGGTGTTTCTCTCAAGACGGTTTCGCGTGTGATCAACGAGCCCGATAGCGTGCGAGAGTCGACACGCGATAAGGTTCATTCGGCCATGGAGGCGCTCGGGTTTCGAGCCAACTTTGCCGCGCGTTCGCTCAAGTTGGGCCGTTACGGGTGCATCGGCGTCGTGCTGTTCCACTTGTCGGGCGGTGCCGTGGACATGATCGACGGTATCGCCGATGCCGCCGAAGAGCGAGGCTTTGCTCTTACGATGATCAAAAAGCGGGCGGGGGAGAAGATGACCCTTGCCGAAGCGGCGCGTAGGATGTCGCAGCTCCCCGTCGACGGCATGATTTTCAACCTGCGCCAGATGGTCGATGACTTTGATACCTTTGAGGCGCCGAAAGACCTCAAGACGGTGATTATCACACCGATGGAACATCCTACCTGCTCTACCGTCAGTGACGACCAAGAGGGCGGCGCGCGCATGGCGTGCGAGTACTTCTTGAACCACGGGCACAAGAACGTGTACTTCGTCTCTGGTAAGAAAGAGTCACTGTCGAGCCAGTGCCGTATGAAAGGTTGGCGAGCGGCACTCGAGGCACGTGGCATTGAGCCGCCCGAGCCTCTGCAAGGCGATTGGAATGCGGATAGTGGCTATGCCGCGGGCCTTGTGCTTGCCGATAAGCCCGATTGCACGGCGGTCCTCGCTGCTAACGACTGCATGGCAAACGGCGTGATGATGGCTCTACGTGACAAAGGGCTCAATGTGCCCGACGACGTGTCCGTGATCGGCTTCGACGATGAGCTCTACAAGACGATTCCCAACTCGATTCTGACGTCGGTGAAGTTTCGCCACCGCGAACTGGGCATCCGTGCGCTTAACGAGGTCGTCGCAGGTCTGGAAGCCCCGAGCTCCAGAAGCCGTACGCTCGTCTCGGGCGTGTTGGTCGAGCGTTCCAGCGTAAGGGATCTGCGGGCGTAGACGTGCTCGGCCTGCTCGTCTAAATCTGTAACAGGTGGGACCCGAAAACTCGGCTAGATGTTACAGATTTAGACAATTCGGCCCGGCTTATTCCGTTTGTCTCGATCTGTAACAGTTAGGAGTGAAATGACCAGCCAGGTGTTACAGATCTAGATTGATTGGATTGACCCATCTGTTTGTCTCGATCTGTAACATCTAAGCGGTCAAAAGCGGTCTACATGTTACAGATTGAGATTTTTGGCTTGGCCTGTGCGTTCACCTCGATCCGTAACAGCTGGGACCCAAAAACTCGGCTAGATGTTACAGATTGAGATGAACAGGAGGACGGGTGCGGTCTAAACAAAATGGCCCGCGCATCACACATCGATGCACGGGCCATTTATTGTCTGCAAGCGGCAGGTGGTGTCAGCGTCTTATGCCTCGAGGTTTTCCTCGATCCAGGCGACGGCACCCTTGGGATCCTTAGTGAGGTCGATGTACTGTTTGCCCTTGGGCGACAGCAGCGTGATGCCCAGGCGGTCGGTGTCGGCCTTCATCTCGTTGTAATAGGTGCGAACCTGCGGAGCCAGGACGATGACGTTGTACTGGTCCATGATGGCGTAGTGGCTGCCGTAGGCACCGGCGTTGGCGGTAATGTCGATGCCCAGCTCGTCGGCGCCTTCCTTAAGCGCGTTGGCGAGCAGTGCAGAGGTGCCGGCGCCAGCGCACAGAACCAGAACCCTCAGATCCTTGCCCTTAAGGGCGGACGGAGCTGCGGAGGCCTCAGTGGCAGAAGCGGTCTCGACAACAGGAGCCTCAACGGCGGGGGCGGCAGCGGTCTTGACGGCCTTGGTCTCCTCGGCCTCTTCTTCGGCCAGGGTCTCGGCCTCCTGCTTGCACAGGACGTTGTCGTAGGCCTTGCAGAACGGGTAGTAGATTAAGAAGTCAACGACCAGCAGGACGACAACCAGGACCAGAGAGATCGGCTGGAAGTTGGTGTCGATGAAGGTGCCGATCGGTCCGGGGAGTGCCCACGGCATGGCATAGATAAAGCCGTTCATGCCCAAAAAGTCGATGAAGAACTTACCAATGAGGACGTTGGCCACGGGGGCAAACAGGAACGGGATCAGGAAGTACGGGTTGAGGATGATGGGCGCGGCGAACAGCAGCGGTTCGTTGACGGCGAACATCACGGGTACGACAGAGGCTTTGCCGACGGCCTTGAGCTGCTTGGAGCGCATAAAGAGCAGGAAGATGATCGGGACAATGAACGTGGCGCCGGTGCCGCCGAGTTCGCCGATGTAGTTACCGAAGTTCTCGGTCAGGGCGAGGGCGGGGTGACCGCCGGCCTGCAGCGTGGCGAGGTTGGTGGTGATGTTGCCAAACAGCGCGGCGTTGAGGGCAGGCTTAACGACCGAGGGGCCGTGGATGCCCATGAACCAGAACAGCGGGATCATGAACCAGATGAGGGCGAGGCCGGCGTAGGAATCGGCAGCGGCGAACAGCGGGCTCACCAGCGTGGAGATGACGTTGGCAAACGGGACGGCCAAGCAGGTGCGGCAGATAACGTCGATGACGGCGACAAACAGGATGGAGAAGCTGAAGGCGAAGATGTCGCGGAAGTTCTGGGCGATGGCGCCGGGGACTTCTTTGGGCAGCTTGATGGTGATGTCTCGCTTAATGCAGAAGGCATAGATGTTGACCGTGGCAAATGCGGCGACAAAGGAGCTCAGTAGGCCCTTGGTGCCCATGTTGTCGGTAAAGAACACCGAGACATCGGCGCCGTCGATCTTGGCACTCGTCTGGGTAACGGCCAAGATGAGCATAGCGCACATGGCGGCGACCATGGTGCTCGTGGCGTTGATGGCCTTGCCGGCAGGCATGCGGCGGTTCTTGGAGCCGGTCAGCGCGCTTGCGGTGGTGCCGGCGACCATGATGCCCACGACGCCCATCGTGAAGTTGTAAACCTTGTTGCAGAAGTTCACGACGTCGACGTTCCACCAGTCGGGCAGCGTAAAGCCGCCGACCGTGGCGACAACGCCCGGCAGGGTCGAAATAAGCAGGAAGACAGAAGAAGACAGGATGATGGGCATTGCTGCCAAAAAGCCGTCTTTAATGGCCTGAAGGTAGATGTTCTTAGAGACCTTGTCGAAGTACGGCTGACCTTTCTCCAAGAACTTAACGATCGATTCCATAGTTCACGCTCCTCTTTGCATGAAATCTTAATGGCATGGACGTTGAAAACCTATATGGTCTCCCGCTTGCTAAAAGCCCGGGTGCAGGCGGGGTCGGTCCCAGGGGGAGAGAGGGGAGCGGCTGGGTTTGTATCGCATAGGGCCGCTCCCCTCTCGGGGGAAAGCAAGGCGATGCGCTACTGCGCGTCCGCCATAGTGTCGGCGAGCTCCTTGTACCAGAGTGCCGACTGCTTGATGTAGCGTTTTTGCGTGTCGAAGTCGATGTAGAACAGGCCGTAGCGCTTGTTATAGCCGTTGGCCCACGAGAACTGGTCCTGCAGGCTCCAGATAAAGTAGCCCTGGACGTCGACGCCCTCGGCGCGCGCCCGGAGCACCTTCTCCATGTGCTGGTCGACAAAGTCGATGCGCTCGGGATCGGCGACGATGCCGTTTGCGTCGGGCTCGGGGTCCTTGTGGCCCAGGCCGTTTTCGGTGATATAGATGACGGGGAGGTTGGGATAGGTGGCGCTGATGTGCTTGAGCGTGTCGTAGAGGCCTTGCGGGTAGATGAGCCAATCCCAGTCGGTGGTGGGGATACCCGGCATATCGACCTGCTGCCCGACGCCCTTAAACTTAAAGCACGAGGTGCCCTTGTCTCCGGTGCCGTTAAAGCTGTTGGTGGACTCGCCATCGTAGGCGGCGATAAACGCCGACTGATAGTAGTTGAGGCCGAACATATCGTTGCGGGGCGCCGCCTTGGCGAGCTCCTCCATGTCGCTGTCCTCAACCGTAAGCGTGGCGTTGTTGGCACGCAGAATCTCGTTGATGAGTGAGAGGGTGCGCGCGGAGTAGTGACCCAGGAAGGCGCCGTCCATGATGAAGTCGGTGTAGAAGGCGTTGTACAGGTCGGCGGCGTGCTGGTCGGCGGGCGAGTCTGTGGCAGGATATGCCGGCGTCAGGACGTTGACCATGCCAATGCGTCCGCCCAGGTGCTCGGTCTCGTCAAGATCCTTATACAGGTTGACGGCGCGGGCGTGGGCAACGAGCTCGTTGTGCTGGCTCTGGATGCCGCTCGTCACATCAAAGTGATGGTTGGGCGGGAAGTTGCCTTGGATGTATTGGGAGTGCGAGAGGCTGATGAGCTCGTTGATGGTGAACCAATTCTTGACCTCGCGGAACTCGCGGAAGCAGAACTCGGCATAGCGCACATAGGCGTCGACGGTCTTGCGGTTGAGCCAGTCGCCCTGGTTGAACAGGGCGGCGGGGGAGTCAAAGTGATGCAGGGACACATAGGGCTCGACGCCATACTTTTTGCAGCAGGCGAACAGCTCGTGGTAGTGCTTAACGCCCTCGGCGAGGGGCTCGGCATCGTCGCCGTTGGGGAAGATGCGGGTCCAGGCGATGGACACACGGATGGCGTTGAGTCCATGCTCGGCAGAAAGGCGGATATCCTCCTCGTAGCGGTTGTAGAAATCACTGGCCGGGTCGGGCAAAAAGCGACCCTGGGCGACAAGGTAATCGTCCCACATGGTCTTACCCTTGCCTGCCACCTTCGTGGAACCTTCCGTTTGGTACGCGGCGGTTGCGGCGCCCCAAACAAAGCCCTTCGGCAGCTGCTGTACGCGGTTTAGCAAAGACATATGCATACACCCTCTCGTCTCGCTGTTCGATATTGTGCGTTTGCGCTCAGGAGGCTCCCTGGTTAGCGTTCAGCGGTGAAAAAGCCCGATAAACACTATCTTAAAATGATTAGAACCAAAATGAGCACGTGAACATTTGACAATGAGCACGTTAACATCCGGCTGGGATGTATAGAAACAAAACAACTTCAAACAGCCGCGAACGGTTGTATTTGTTCGGTAAGCGGTTTTGATTGACAGAAGTTTTCATGTTGTGGTATATGGCTCGGGTATCATGAGCACGTTATCGATGTATGTACGATGCGCCATGGGCGCGGGGAATAGTTGGGAAGCAGGTTAGCGTGGAAGGCATGGCTCAGCAGACAAGGAATGGTCATTCGGCGAGCGCGGCAGAGGTTGCGGCGCTCGCTGGCGTGAGCCGCCAGACTGTGTCTCGCGTGGTCAACGGTATGCCCAACGTGACGGAAAAGACGCGCAAGCGTGTGCTGGCCGCCATGGAAGAGCTGGGCTTTCGTCCCAATTTTGCTGGAGCGGCGTTGCGCGGCGGGTCGTATCGTTCTATTGGCCTGTGCATGTACAACATCACACGTGTCGGTAACCTGGCGACGCTCGAGGGTATCATGCAAGCGGCGCGCGAGCACGATTTTGCCGTCACTATGATCGAGATGGGCGGCGACAAGCCCTATACACTTGCCGATGCCTCGCGCCGCATGGTCGAGCGACCCGTCGACGGCATGATTCTCAACATGAACCGCATGGCTCCCGATTTTGAGGAGTTTGTTCCCCAGCCGGGAGTGCGAACGGTCATCCTGTCCATGTATGCGCATCCGCGCTGCACGACGATCGACTCCGACCAGTATGGTTCGTGCGAGCTGTTGACCAATTATCTGCTGGAACATGGTCACTCGAATATGCGGTTTGTGGCGGGTCCGGAAAACTCGATTTCCTCGCGTTTTCGTGAGGCCGGTTGGCGCGATACGCTGGGTCGTGCTCATGTCGATGCCGCTCCGATGCTGCGTGGCGATTGGAGTGCGGACAGTGGGTACGCCATGGGCGAGCGGATTGCGGCCGAGGTGCTTGCCGGCGGGTCGCAGGCGCCGACTGCCGTGCTTGCGGCAAATGACCAGATGGCGCTGGGCGTTATCGCCGCGCTCGAGAACGCGGGCCTGTCCGTGCCCGACGACGTGAGCGTGGTTGGTATCGACGACGCACTCGAGGGACTTGTTCCTCACAATCGACTGACGACGCTGCGATTTGATTTGCGCGGTGTCGGTAAGCTTGCGTTTGAGGCGGCGATTGGAGAGAGCTCGTCTATCGAGGCGATTCATGTGCCGAGTACGCTGGTCGAACGCTCGACTGTTAGGGACATACGGGGTTAGGTCCTACTCCGTTTGTCTCGATTTGTAACAGGTAGACGGTCAAAAGCGGGCTACGTGTTACAGATTTAGATTCTTCGGAAAGAGCAATCCTGTTCGTCTCAATCTGTAACAGCTAGGACCAAAAAACTCGGCTAGATGTTACAGATCGAGACAAACGGCTCCCGACCAGCCCAAAAACAAAAAGACCGGGGGCGGCGCGCCGTGTGACGTGCCGCCCCCGGCTGAGAAATGGGGACAGGTTGTGTGAGCGGGCAACCCCGCCAGCCACTAGTCCAGACGACGGGTCTGCGCCACGTGCTTGTACCAGTAGGCGCTTGCCTTGGGCGTGCGCTTCTGGGTTTCAAAGTCAA
The DNA here is from genome assembly GCA_959027945.1 of uncultured Collinsella sp. GTDB lineage: Bacteria > Actinomycetota > Coriobacteriia > Coriobacteriales > Coriobacteriaceae > Collinsella. Next base: position 14,379 of record CAUFRO010000006.1, on the reverse strand, counting down.
CGTAAAAGAAGCCGTAACGCTTGTTGTAGCCATTGGTCCAGGAGAACTGATCCTGCAGGCTCCACAGGAAGTAGCCGCCCACGTTGACGCCCACCTCCATGGCCTTGAGCAGCCAACGCAGGTGCTGCTCGATGTAGTCGATGCGCGGCTGGTCGTCCACAAAACCGTCCTTGTAGGGGTCCTTGTAGCCCATGCCGTTCTCGGTGATGAAAATCTGCTTGTAGTTGGGGTAGCGCTGCTTAATGTAGACGAGCAGATCGAACAGGCCCTCGGGATAGATGATCCAGTCCCAGTCGGTGGTGGGGATGCCAGGCTTGTTCACATGCTCGCCAATACCCTTAACGCGCCAGCGGCCAGTGCCCTTCTCGCCCGTACCGTTGTGGTGCAGGTCGTTCTCGCCGTCGTAAGCCTTCAAGAAGCGGCACTGGTAGTTGTTAACGCCCAGGTAGTCGTTGTAGAGCGCGGCCTCGCGCATGATTTCCAGATCCTCGTCTAGGATCTCGATGGTGCCGCCCGAGACGGCAGCCAGGCGGTTGGCGCACTCGAGGGTGTCGGGCGCATAGTCGCCTCGGAAGGTGGCGTCGAGCAAGAACTGGTTTTGCAGCACGTGCTCGTTGTTGGCGGCTTTGATGTCGGCGGGGTCGTTCTCGTTGAGCGGGTACTTAAACTCCAGCGACTGGATGACGCCGATTTTGCCCTTAAAGCCGCCGTTGTGGAAGGCCAGCACGGCCTTGGCGTGGGCGAGCATCATGTTGTGCTCGCACTGGAAGGCCTCGGCCAGATGCGCCTTGACGCCACCGGGGAAGGTGCCCTCGATGTAGGTGTTGGAGGCGTCGGCCCAGATCTCGTTAAAGGTGAACCAGTAGGTCACCTGGTCGGCGTACTCCTTAAAGCAGAAGGTGGCAAAGTCCACAAAGGCGTCGATGGTCTCGCGGTTGAGGAAGTCGCCCTTCTCAAAGAGGGGAAGCGGCGTGTCAAAGTGATGCAGCGTGACGAACGGCTCAACGTGGTGCTTGTGGCACTCGGCGAAGAGATCGTGGTAGAACTGGACGCCCTCGGGGTTGATTTCGCCGGTGCCGTTGGGGAAGATGCGGCTCCAGGCGATGGAGAGGCGAATGCCGTTGATGCCGAACTCCTCGCACAGCTCCAGGTCGACGGGGTACTGGTTGTAGAAGTCCGAAGCGGGATCGGGGGAGAAGCGCCCCTGGGCCTCCAGAAAGTCGTCCCAGGCAACCTTGCCCTTACCGTGAGTGCGGGTCTCGCCCTCTACCTGGTAGGCAGCGGTGGCGCCGCCAAAGACAAAGTCCTCGGGAAACTGCGCGGGCGGGTTGGTGACGCTAGCAGGATTAACGGACATGATGATCCAATCGTCTAAATCGAAGGGCCAGCCGGTCTTGGATGGTCGGCTGGCCCTGGGCGTTACTTACTTCGAAAGTTGCTCACTCACGAAGGCGAGAGACTTGTCGCCGTTCTGGGAGAGCTCGATGTACTGCTTGCCACGGCAGGCGACGCACTTGTTGCCCACGCGCTCACAGTCCTTCTGCAGGTCGGCCAGGTAGCTTGCGGCCTGCGGGGCCAGGACGACCAGGTCAAAGTCGGGGAGCATGTCCACGTGGTTGCCATAGGCCTCGGCAGCGGTCTCGAGGTTAATGCCGCGCTCCTTGGCGGCCTTGGCCAGCGCGTTGGCGAGCAGGCCCGAGGTTCCGCCGCCCTGGCAGAGCACGAGCACGCGCTTGCCGTTGAGGTCGCTGGCGGTCGTTGTCTCGGCAGCGGGTGCTGCGGAAGCGGCGGGGGAGTCGGCCTTCACGGCCTCGGCAGCAGCGCCGGCGGCAACGCTCTTGGCGTCAGCCTTGCCCTGGAAGGCATCGTTGAGCTTGGCGGCCTTCTCGGCGTTCTTGGCGGCGAGCTCCTCCTCGGAAATCTCGGCCTCCTCGGCACACTTCTGGGCGTCATAGGCACGGAAGAACGGATAGTACAGAACGAAGTCGACGACCAGGATAAGGGCGAGCATCACAAAGGCGAGCGGCTGGAAGCCCAGGCCCATGATGGTGCCGATGGGGCCGGGGACGGTCCAGGGCAGGGTGTACATAAAGCCGTTCATGCCCAAGAAGTCGATAAAGATCTTGAGGATCCAGATGTTGGCGATCGGGGCAAAGACAAACGGGACAAAGAAGACGGGATTGAGCACGATGGGTGCGGCGAACAGCAGCGGCTCGTTGACGGCAAAGCAGACGGGGACGATGGCGGCCTTACCGACGGCGCGCATCTCCTGAGACTTGGCCAGGAAGCAGAACATAAAGACCAGGACGAGCGTGGCGCCGGTGCCGCCCATGCAGACGACGAAGTACTGGGCACCCTGGGTCAGGACAGCGGAAGCGTGCTGGCCGGCCTGGAACGCAGCCAGGTTGTCGGTCATGTTGGCAACGAGGGCGGCGGCGATGGCGGGCTCGACGATCGAGGGGCCGTGGACGCCCACGAACCAGAAGAGGCTCATAGCGCCGTAGATCACAGCGAGGCCGATGTAGCCGTCGGCAGCGGTGAACAGGGGCTGGAACACCTGGATGACGCCCTGGGCAAAGCAGAAGCCAAAAGCAGCGCGGAAGGCGATGTCAAAGACCCAAAAGACGGTGATGCAGACGGAGAAGGGGATGATGTCCTTAAAGGTCTGCGAGATGTTGGGCGGAACCTGCTCGGGCATCTTGACGGTGATGTTGCGCTTAATGAAGAACTTGTAGATGATGCCGGTCACAAACGCAGCGATGAAGGCGGTCAGCAGGCCCTTGGAACCAAGGTAAGTGGTGTTGAAGCCGCTGGCAGCGTCCGTGGCGATCGTGTCGCTCGAAAGGAGCAAGAAGCCGATGATGGCCGCGCACATGCACGAGATAAAGTTGATTTGGTTGTTCTTGGGCAGGTCGCGGTTCTGCGCGTCGGCGAAGTGCTTGGCCGTGGTGGCGGCGCAGGCGATGGCCAGGATGCCCATAGAGTAGTTGTAGCACTTCCACAGGGCGTTGTTGATGTCATCAGGCCAGTAGAAACCCCAGATGTTGGGGACCGAGGCTACCAGGCAGAAGATGGACGAGAAGATGATGATGGGGATGACGGAGATAAAGCCGTCGCGGATCGCCTTGAGGTACTTGTTGCGGGCGATCGCGTTGAAAAAGGGCTGGCCTTTTTCGATGGTGGCGATGAGTTGCTCCATGCAATGCTCCTAAGAGTCGGTGGGTTAGCAACGATGGTAGCTTTTGGCGTTCGGTTGCCAAAATGTTGACGTTGCCATTTTGCGACACAAAAAAAGACGCGAACCGGTGGTTCCTGTGCCTGCGAACCGTCGATTCCTTATGCGTAAACGTTTGAGCCGCCCGGTGGCTCTGTGTTTGCACAATGGCAACGTTAACATTTGGGCGCCAAAAGCCGTTTGGGGAAGCAAAAATGTCGGTGAACGGTAGGTTTTGGGTGGTGAGCGTATGGTGGGGGAGGCGTTGGATATACTTGAAGGCGTTAAAAATGACTGCGTAGGGTGCCACCAATGGCATCGTCGACATAGAAAGATCGACCTATGGCCGCTGTTAAAAAATCGGTTTCCGTTAAGGATGTGGCGCGTCTCGCGGGCGTCTCGGAGCAGACAGTCTCGCGTACGGTGCACGATTCGCCCAGCGTGCGCCCCGAGACCAAGGAGCGCGTGCGTGCCGCCATGCGCGAGCTGGGGTATCGCCCCAATTTTGCCGGTCGATCGCTGCGCCGCGGTAAGTTTAAGACCGTCGGCGTCGCCATGTTCAACATTACCGGCACCGGCAACCTCGACCGCATGGAGGGCTTTGCCGCCGCGGCCGACAAACACGGCTATGCCATCACCCTCACTAAAGTAGATGGACACCCCTATACCCTCGAGAGCGCATCGTCGCGTATGAGCGCACTGCCGGTGGACGGTATAGTCGTGATTATGAACCGCATGCCGGCGGACTTTGGCACCTTCGAGCCGCTGCCCGGTATGCAGACGGTGCTCGTTACCATGCTGGAGCACCCGCTGTGCTCGACGGTCGATAACGACCAGTTCGATTGCTCGCGCCAGGTGGTCGAGTACTTGCTGGAGCAGGGGCACAAGACCGTGCACTTTATCTCGTGCCCCGAGCGCTCGCTTTCGGGCATGCGGCGCGAGGAAGGCTGGCGTGAGACATTGCGTGCGCATGGTATTGAGCCGCCGCGACTCGTCCGTGGCGATTGGACGGCACAGAGCGGATATGCCGCCGGCCAGGTGCTTGCGGATGATCCGACCTGCACGGCCATTTATGCCTCCAACGATGCCATGGCCTACGGCTGCATTCGCGGACTCGAGTCGCGCGGAAAGCGCGTGCCCGAGGACGTGAGTGTGGTGGGTGTTGATGACAGCCTGGGCGATATCGTGCCCGACCGTCGCCTGACTACGGTGCGTTTTGATAACAAGCGCGTTGGCATGTGGGCGGTCGATAAGATTGCCGGCGCCGAGGGCGTCGCACCTAGCGTGGAGCACATGCTGATCCCCGGCGTGCTCATCGAGGGCGATACGGTATGCGGTCTGCGCTAAGGTGCGGGCCTGTTTGGGTCGAGCTTCTTTGTGTTTGATATTGTTCGAAATGGTTTAAAAACCGTTCACGGGTGAAAATCGACCGTTCATAGCCTGATATTGCGTTTTGGATTGTTCTTTTTTGTTTGAATGTTAATGTTTCTGACATACACAACGCAGCGCGTATGCCCGGACGCGATGCTCTCCATTGGTTCATGTGTGAAAGGAACGCAATATGGCAACCAAAGAAGAAATCTCGATGGTTGGATTCGAGATCGTCGCATACGCGGGTGACGCCCAGACCGACCTGCTCGCTGCACTCGATGCCGCCCGCGAGGGTGACTTTGAGAAGGCCGAGCAGCTGCACAAGGATGCCAGCGACGCGCTCATCGGCGCTCACGACACGCAGACCAAGCTGCTTTCGCAGGAGGCCGGCGGCGGCGAGATGGAGATGACCTTCATCATGGCCCACGCTCAGGACACCCTGATGACCACCATGATTCTGGAGAAGCAGACCCGCTTTACCATCGATGCCTACAAGCGCATCGCCGAGCTCGAGGCTAAGCTCGCCTAACGAACTCTTACAACCAAGTCCCCTTCCAAAAGCTCTGCCGCTACCCGCGGCAGGGCTTTTTCTGTCCTCCTCCAAGTTGCGGTGAAATATAGTCATTGGGGACGTTCTTAAACGACTAGTCATTGGGGACAGTCTTGGTGCGCTCCGTTCGTCCTCCCGTTCGATTTTTGCTCGGTGGGTATACTTCCTTTCGCATTAAACGCCGGACTGAGGAGGTATCCAAATGCCGGATAACGGGTCAATACAAAAAAGAGGCGCGCACGAGATGGCTCATGGGCGTCCTGTCCAGATAACCGAGCACACGACGGTAACCGAGCTGCAGCCCAGTCTGTCCGATGTCGTGTGCGCAAACAAAAAGCTGCAGATTGGCTTTATCGTTGCGCTCGTGGTGCTGGCGCTGCTGTCGGGCTTTGTGGCTCGTCCGCATTTCGCCGATACCAAAACTTGGGACTCCACCATCGAGGTCATCGATCAAAAGAAAGGAAACGTACTGGCGCTCACGACCTCGTGCGTGGCGCTGTCTGCGGGCATTACCGCGCTGCCGGGTGATACGGGAACGCCGGTCGCCGAGCAGCTCGCACAGCTTTCAGGCAACCTTGGTATCGTGCTTGCCGTGCTATACCTAGAGAAATATCTGCTGACTATTTTGTGGTCGGTTGGCTTGGGCATCTTAATCCCGTTTGCGTTGGTGCTCTTTGCGGTGTCGCTCGGCATTCACGGGCGCTGGAGCACGAGCGCTGTCCTGCGCCGTGTGGCGACGCGCGTGCTGGTGGTTGCCGTGATCGGCATGGCGCTCGTGCCCGCGAGCGTATGGGTGTCGCAGAAGGTCGATGAAACGTATCGCGTAAGTATTGAGCAAGCTGAGCAAAAGGCTGCGGACGCTGCGGACGCGGCCGACACCACGGACAAGTCAGCCGAGACCAGCTCAAAATCGAACAAGAAAAAATCCGAGGCCACGGAGTCCAAAAACGTGCTCGAGCAGTTGACTGATGGGGCATCGAGCCTTGTTACGTCGGTGACCAGCGGCGCCAAGCAGATGACCGATGAGATCGTGCGGCAGGTGACCGATCTGATTGAAGGCGTCATCGTGATGATCGTGACCTCGTGCGTTATCCCGCTGCTGGTGCTCGTGGCGTTCCTATGGCTAGGACACGTGCTGCTGGGGATCGATATTTCCGGCCCGGCGAACTATTTGACGGGCCGTTTCTTGAGTGCTCCTTCCAAGCACGCCAAAAAGGGCGGGCAGTCCGAGTAGCTAAAACAGCTGTATATACCGGGGAATACCGCCGAAGGGCGGCCGAGACGCGTTCTCGGTCGCCCTTTTGTTTGTTGAACACATGGTCGCTGCGTCCGCGCCCGGCTCAAACGGTCAGCAATCATCCGTGAACGGTATTTGTTCAAAAAAGAACAAAGATAAACAAATAGTTGTTGCAGTTACTGTTCGAATGTGTTCAAATAAACATGAACAGTGAAGAACCGCACATTCAGATGCCCGGACCTGAACGCGATTCAACACTTCCAAACAGAAACTACGCACCTGCGTATCTCTCAAGGAGGATGTCATGAGGGTTGTAATCGCTTCCGATGCCGACGGTATGTCGATGAAGGAGTCCATCAAGGAGATGCTCATCGCCGACGGTCACGAGGTCGTCGACTATTCCGAGACCCCTGCCGCGGACTTTGTCGATTCCGCGACCGCCGTTGCCAAGGACCTGCTGGAGCACAAGGATTCCCAGGGCTTCGCATTCGATAAGTACGGCGTCGGCTCCTATATGGCCGCCGTCAAGATTAAGGGCATGGTCGTCGCCAACATTTCCGACGAGCGTTCCGCCTACATGACCCGCGAGCACAACGGCTCGCGCATGGTCACCATGGGCCCGGGCGTTGTGGGCACCGAGGTCGCCAAGAAGATCGCCCGCGAGTTCCTGCGTGCACAGTACGCCGGCGGCCGTCACCAGATCCGTGTCGACATGCTCAACAAGATGGCCTAACGAGAGCCACCGAGAACTCGAACTTCTACCTCAACTTGTGAATTCAGACGAAAGGACGTTCTGATGAAGAAGACCATCGCAATCGGTTGCGACCATATCGTTACGGACGAGAAGATCTATCTGGCCGACCGCCTGGAGCAGGCTGGCTACAAGGTGCTCGACTGCGGCACCTACAGCCACACCCGTACGCACTATCCCATCTACGGTAAGGCCGTGGGCGAGGCTGTTGCCAGCGGCAAGGCCGACTTTGGCGTGGCCCTGTGCGGTACCGGCATCGGCATCACCAACGCCGTCAACAAGGTTCCCGGCGCCCGCTGCGCCCTGGTCCGCGACATGACCTCTGCCCTGTATGCCCGTCGCGAGCTCAATGCCAACATCGTGGGCTTTGGCGGCAAGATCACCGGCGAGTTCCTGATGGCCGATATCATGCTTGCCTTCCTGGAGGAGCCCTACGAGAAGACCCCCGAGCACGATGCCCTGATCGCCAAGATCGATGCCTGCAATAAGGCCGACGCCGAGGCTCAGGCTGACCCGCACTTCTTTGACGAGTTCCTCGAGAAGTGGGACCGCGGCGAATACCATGATTAGCGGGTATCCGGCGTAATTAACTAGTCCGTTGACGGCTCGCGTTTCTGTGAGGGGGCGCGGGCCGGTTTTCTATCAGCCCTATTGACTTGGCGGGCTGTCGTAAGAAAGGGAAGGCTCCTATGGAGTTTGTTCTTGATAACGGTTCTATCCGCATCGCGCTAAGCACGGCGGGTGGGTCGTTCACTTCTATTACGGCCAACGGCCGTGAGTACCTGTGGCAGGGTGATCCGGCGGTCTGGTCGGGCCAGGCACCCATTTGCTTCCCGATCTGCGGTGGTCTTCGTGACGGTCACGCAATGACCATGGGTGGCCGCGAGGTAAAGCTCGCCCGCCACGGCTTTGCGCGCAAACAGGAGTGGAAACTCGAGGAACAGAGCGACAACATGGTTGCGCTGAGCTTAAGCTCTGCCGACCATGCCGAGTTGCTCGAGCAGTACCCGTATCCGTTTAAGATCGTTGCTCGTTACACGATCGATTCGGAAAAGGTGGCCGTGTCGTACGAGGTGACCAATGAGGGCACCGAGGACATGCCGTTCTTTGTGGGCGGCCACCCCGGCTTTGAGTGCCCGCTCGACGAGGGCGAGTCCTATGACGACTACGAGCTTCGTTTTGAGCAGCGTGAGGCCACCGAGCTCTGTACTGCCGTTCCCTCGACGGGCTTGATTGATGTCGAGCATCGCAGTAAGAACCCGATGGTTGGCCACGACCTCCCGCTTACCCACGAGCTCTTTGACTTTGCCGAGACTATCTTCGATGTGCTCGAGAGTCGTGTGGTCACCCTGACCAAGAAGACCGAGGACAAGGGCGTGCGCCTGACGTTCCCCGATATGCCGTACCTGATTGTGTGGAGCAAGCCCGAGGGCGACTTTGTGGCCGTGGAGCCGTGGGGCGGCCTGTCTACCTGCTCCGACGAGGACGATATCCTGGAGCACAAGCGCGGCTGTCTGGTGGCCAAGCCGGGCGAGACCGTCACCCGCGGCTTTGAGATCGAGATCCTTTAAAGAGCTATCGTATGTTTGGGGACGCACATGTCGTGCCCCGGAAACAGGAGTTCAAGATGATTCTGACCGTTACCATGAACCCGTCGATTGATACGCGCTATCAGCTCGACAAGCTGATTATCGACGACGTGAATCGCGTGACGCCCGAAAAGACCGCTGGCGGTAAGGGCCTCAACGTGAGCCGCGTGCTGTTGCAGCTGGGAGATGACGTGCTCGCAACCGGTCTGCTCGGCGGCCACATGGGCGCCTATATGGCAGAGCTTATGGATGCCGACGGCGTCAAAAACGAATTTGTGCCCATCGCCGGTGAGACGCGCATTTGCCTGAACATCCTGCACGAGGGCAATCAGACCGAGCTGCTGGAGAGCGGTCCGCAGATCGCGCCTGCCGAGCTCGACGCCTTTACGGCAAAGTTCGCCGAGCTTGCTGCTAAGGCGGACGTCGTGACACTTTCGGGCTCGCTGCCGCGTGGCGTCGATGCCGGCTATTATGCCGAGCTGGTTAAAATTGCCGAGGAGGCGGGCGCCAAGGTACTGCTCGACACCTCGGGCGCTTCGCTGGAGGCCGCGCTGGAGTCCGACGCTAAGCCTGAGCTCGTAAAGCCCAACCTGACCGAGATTAACGGCCTGCTGGGTACGTCCTTTACGACCGACGATGTCGATGCCCTGCGTGAGGCGCTTGCCGCCGACGGCCGCTTTTCCGGTATTCCCTGGGTTGTCGTTTCGATGGGTGCTGCCGGTTCGGTGGGCTTCCATGAGGGCCGTGCGTTCCGTGCCAAGACGCCCGCGATTGCCGCCGTCAACGCGACGGGTTCCGGCGACTCGACGATCGCTGGCTTTGCGCATGCCATCGCTGCCGGCGCCGACGATGTCACCGTGCTCAAGACCGCCAACACCTGCGGCAAGCTCAACGCCATGGATCCCAAGACCGGCCACCTGGTCATGGACCGCTGGGACGAGGTCTACAACAGCGTTGTCGTGACTGAACTCTAGGGTTACGGCGTTTTACCAAACGCCGAAACGGCTCGACGCTACAAACGCCCCTAAGCGGCAATCTGACGTTCAATCGTCGGGCATGACCAGAAGGTCAATGCCCTCCTCTTTCACGTCACCTTGCTCGCTTAGGGGCGTTTTCGCTGTCGTTGCCAAGACACCGGCGTTGCCTTGGTCGCAAGTAGTCATTGGGGACGCTCTTTAATGACTAGTCGTTTAAGAACGCCCCTTAAGAATGACCCCAATGACTACACTCAAAAACGGCGCCCGCCGGCGATGTTGCCGGCGGGCGCCGTTGTCTTGAAGACGAAATGATCCGTTTTCCTCCGTCCCCAAGGGATCATTACAACGAGTCGATAAAGCGCTGTTGGGCGGCGCGGCCGGCTTCGTCCCACTTAAAGACGCCGGCGTTGTCGAGCACGTGGCCAAACACCACGCCGACCTCTTCGTGCAGGATGTCGATGGCGTTGTCGGCCGTAAGCTCATCGGCACGACGAACAAAGACGTCCTCGGCCCATGCGGCGTGGCTGCGGCAAAGGTCGTCGCCCTCGAGCGCGCCGGCGAGATCGTAGCTGGCATCGGCCTTGGCCGCCAGCAGGTGCTCGCGGACAGCGCCGAGCTCGGGAACCAAGCGCGGCGGTAAAATGGCCAGGCCCATGACCTCGATCAGGCCGATGTTCTCCTTTTTAATATGGTGATACTCGGCATGCGGGTGGAACACGCCCAGCGGATGCTCGTCGGTCGTGATATTGCAGCGAAGCGCCAGGTAGGCCTCGTAGATCTCGCCGCCGGCATTGCCGCGGGAATCGACGCGGCGGATGACGGGCGTCACGGTGTTGTGCGCTACGCCGTCGACTGTGTGCGCGACGATGCCAACCGACTCATCGGTCCACTCGCGCCAAGCGAGGATAATCTTCTCGGCAGCGTCGAGCAGCTGAGCGCGGTCATGCGAGCGCAGGCGCAGCACCGAAAGCGGCCATTGCAGCACAGTGCCGCTGACCTGGTCAAATCCGGGTACGCTAAACTGCGAGACCTCGGCGGCATGCATCATGGGGAACTCGTGCGCACCGCCTTGGAAGTGGTCGTGCGAAAGAATCGAGCCGCCCACGATGGGCAGGTCGGCGTTGGAGCCAATAAAGTAGTGCGGGAACAGGTCCACAAAGTCGAGCAGGCAGGTCAGTCCCTTACGGTCGACGTGCATCGGGCGATGCTCGGAGCTCATGGCAATGCAGTGCTCGTTAAAGTACGCATACGGGCTGTACTGGAAGCCCCAGCGCTCGCCGTCGAGCTGGATGGGGATGACGCGCAGATTCTGGCGGGCGGGGTGAGCGCCGCCGTCGGCTGCGGCGGAACGTCCGGGATAGCCCTCGTTTTCGATGCAGAGCTGGCAGGCGGGATACTTCTCGCCCGTGTTCTTGGCTGCACCTGCCGCGGCGATATCGCGCGGGTCCTTCTCAGGCTTGGACAGGTTGATAGTGATCTCCAGGTCACCCCAGTTGGTGGAAGTGCTCCATTTGATGTTGCGCGCGATGGCGGCGCGGCGCACGTAACCGGCGTCACAGCACAGGCCGTAGAACCAGTCGGTCGCGGCGCGGGGTTCGTGGACGCCCATACGTCCGTTGAACTCCTCGTTTACAACCGAAGGCCTCGGCATGAGCCCGCCCATGATGCGCATGGCGATGCGGTCGCGGCCCGACGCCGTGTCCTCGGCAGCACCGTTGGCCACGGCGGCCTCGGAAAGCGCGGCAAGCGTGCCCTCCAGGTCAAAGTCGGGGAGTGTATCGGGGTGCAAGAGCGAAATCTTCTCGGTCTTGAGCGCCCAAGCCATGTCGAGCGCGGGACCCGTGGCGCCGATGCACTCCAAAATGGTGTTGTATGCCCAGATGCGATCGTCCTGGCCGATCATCGATCGGTGAATAGCGTACTCGATCAGGTTCTGCGCGGCCTCGCGCACGTCAGTCATTACAGCCATGCCGCGTAAGCCCCCTTGTCAGAGATGGCGTAGTGACGGGCAGAGCCCTCGCCCAGCCAGCTGTTCATCTTGGTGATGAAGGTGTCGACCAGATCGAGCGGCACGAAAGCCTGGATGGTACCGCCAAAGCCGCCGCCGTGAATACGAACGGCGCCACGGCCGTCGAGCACATGCTCGGCAAGAGCAAGCGCGTACATGGAAGGCTGCTCGGCACCCAGTTTGGCAACAACATTCTGCAGGTACATGGCAGAGCTGGCGCCGGACTCGCGCGTCAGGACCAGGAACTGGTCAATGTCGCCGGCGTTCAGGGCCGCCCAGCGTTTATCGACCAGGCCGTTCTCGTACCAGTAGTGAACGGCGCGCAGGCAGGCACGGTCGCCCAGCTTGGCGCGCAGCTCGGGGAGCTTGGCGTCAAAATCGGCAACGTTTACCTCGCACAGGCGTGCCTTGCCAAACTCGGCGGCGACGTCTTGCATTTCGCGCGGAACGGCCGCGTAGTCATCGGTGGCGGCCACGTGGTCGGCGCCGACCTTAACGAGCACGAGCGCATAGCCGTGGTCCTCAAAGTTGAGCTCGAGCTTCTGGGTCTTAGGCTGAGCCTGGTCCTCAAAGTCCATGTAGGCAAGGCCGCCCAGACATACGGCGGCCTGGTCCATCAGACCGCAGGGCTTGCCGTAGTAGTTGTTCTCGGTGCGCTGGCTCATCTGAGCGAGCGTGACGGGCTCAATGGCGGGCGCGCCCCAGAGCGTCTCCATGGCACGACCGTACGCGGCCTCGACGGCGGCAGAGCTGGAAAGGCCACCACCCGAGGGGACGGAGCAGGTGAAGGCGAAGTCGAAGCCGTGGGGCTCAACACCAAGCGCTGCAATCTCGTGGGCCATACCGCGCACGAGGCTTGCGGACGTGCCCTTCTCGGACTCCTGAACATCCAGCGTGTCGAGCGTGATCTCAAAGGTAGGGTAGCCCTCATCGGCAATGCGGACCTTGTTGGAGTCGGTTGCCACGGCGATGCCGTCGACAGCGACATCGAGCGAGCCAGCGATAACGTGGCCACCCTCGTGGTCGGTGTGGTTGCCGCTGATCTCGGAACGGCCGGGCGCGTGCACGTAGAGCACCTGGCGCTCGTCGATGGGGCCAAACTCCTCCTCAAACAGCTTGGTGAGGGTGGCGAGTATCTTTTCGTCGGGGGCGGTCATACGGGTCCTTTCCTTGACGCCGGAGAGACTGGTCCGTGTCATTATGAGTACGTTAACAATATTGAGCACCACAAACCAGACGTTCGCGGCGCCGCACGTTAAAGGGTATGTTAACGTACTCATAACACAATGTATCTCCTTTTTTGAGAATCTGGTAATCGGTAGATTTTCGGCCGTGAACGGTGTGGCCGTATGGACATATGGAGCAAAAGAACCGCTGATAGAAAAAGTAGAGTACGTTAACATGCGTCCGACGATAGCGGGCTTCGGCGCGGGGTGTGTTTCTGCCCGGGCCGACATTCGCACTATTCAGATCTTGCGAGAGCGAAGGTGATTTTGTGGCAAGGCGCCCTTTCAACGATACGGGTACGCGTCCGGTATCCATGGCCGACGTTGCCCGCGCTGCCGGTGTTTCGCAACAGACGGTTTCGCGCGTTGCCAACGGATTGCCCAACGTTAACGAACAGACGCGCCAGCGCGTGCAAGCCGCTATGCAAGAGCTCGGCTTCCGTCCGAGCTATGCCGGCCGTTCGTTGCGTGACGGCCGTTACCATTCGGTCGGCCTGTGCGTCAACGATGTCACCAAGTTTGGCAACCTTTCAATGATCGACGGCATCGCCAGCGCTGCTCGCGAGCATAATTGCGCCATCACACTGGTCGAGATGTCCAAGACCGAGGAATTCTCTCTTGCCGAGGCAACACGTCGTATGGCCGCGCTGCCCGTGGACGGCATCATTATCGGCATGAGCCGTATGGCTCCCGATTTTGAGACGTTTGATCCACTGCCGGGTATTGGCACGGTCATCGTTACCATGTATGCGCACCCGCGGGTGACTACGGTTGACTCCGATCATTACGGCTGCTCGCTGTTGCTCATGAATCATCTGTTTGAGCTGGGACATGAACAGATTCGCTTTATCGGCGGCCCGTCCTTTTCGATTGACGAACAGTTCCGTCGCGCCGGCTGGCAGGATGCGCTCGAGCGTAAGCACATCGAGCCGGCAGAGCCGCTCGAAGGCGACTGGTCTGCCAACAGCGGTTACGAGGCCGGTAGGTACCTGGCCGAGCACGATCGCACCATGACGGCGATCTATGCGGCAAACGATCAGATGGCAAATGGCGCCATTGCAGCGCTGCGCGATAGCGGCTTGCGCGTGCCCGAGGACGTGAGCGTGGTGGGCGTCGACGATTCGCTCGATGATTTTGTCGCACACAACGAGCTCACGACCGTTCGATTTGATTTGCATCAGCGTGGACGCGAGGTGTTCGAGCACGCGGTTCCCAAGGCGGGGGCAACGGACAAAACCGTCGCCATTCGCATCCCCGGTCAGCTCATCGTTCGACATAGCACGGCAGAGCCTCGCGCATAGTTTTTGCAGGTCAAAAGCGGTATATTCCGCATCAATAACAATCGATAAGGATGCCGGTAGATAGCTGTGGCTCTAAAGGCGAGTGTTATGATAGACGGGTTCTTTTGTCTATCTAGGAGGCTTTGCCTGATGGAGATCACCAAGGATATCCGCTA